>NZ_JAZKRW010000039.1:0-22706 GCF_036626415.1 Salinibacter sp. | reverse complement strand
GGGCTAGAAGCGGGGCCGGGGGCCGATGCCCATGCCGCGGACGACATGCCCGAGCAGGCTGCTCACGGGGGCGACGGCGCGACGGGAGAGGACGGCGGGCAGCACGAGGGTGGCGACACGGGGCCGGCAGGCGAGCGGCAGCGAGAATACCCCATGATGTGGGAGGAGGACCACCCCAAGGACCAGGAGGCGATGAAGAACAACCCCTACTACCAGAACCAGTGGGGGATGACCGTGGACCTCAACACCTGCACGGGCTGCAACGCCTGTGTGGTGGCCTGCACGAGCGAAAACAACGTCCAGGTGGTGGGCAAGGAGGAGGTGAGCAATGGGCGGCACATGTACTGGATTCGAAACGACCGCTACTATGTAAGCGAAGAGGAGGGGGACGACAGCCCCGAGATGCTCACGCAGCCGGTCATGTGCCAGCACTGCGAGAACGCCCCGTGCGAGTCCGTCTGTCCGGTGGCGGCGACGGTCCACTCGCCGGACGGCACCAACCAGATGGTGTACAACCGCTGCATCGGCACGCGCTACTGCCAGAACAACTGCCCCTACAAGGTCCGGCGCTTCAACTTTTACGACTGGACCAAGACGCTGCCGACGGAGGTGCAGATGGCGCAGAACCCCGACGTGACCGTGCGCAACCGGGGCGTCATGGAGAAGTGCACGTGGTGCGTCCAGCGCATCCGGAAGCACCAGCAGGAGGCGGACAACGAGGATCGCGACCTGCGGCCCAACGAGGTCGAGACGGCCTGCCAGGAGGCGTGCCCGACGGACGCCATCACGTTCGGGGACCTCAACAATCCCGAGAGCGACGTGGTGGAGGAGAAGAAGAACCCGCGCCGCTACGAGCTGCTGTCCTACTTGAACACGAAGCCCCGCCTCTCCTACCTCGGTCGTGTGCGCAACACGAATTCCCGCCTGGAGGAGGCGCTTTCCAATACCGAGTCGGAGCGGGAGGCGCCCGCTGAGGCCTAGCCTCGGGGCCGCCGCTTGTACACACTCGTCGAATTGACCCGACCCATTTGTGGAGACTTCCAAGAAGCTTCCAACGGACCCGTCTGAGTCGCCCCCGTCGCCCGCTGGGGATGGCGCGGCCGACCCGGACCGTCTCGTGAAGGGCAACCTGTCGTTCCACGACATCACGGAGATGGTGTCGCGGCACGCAGAGAAGAAGGCCCCGCTGGCGTGGTACGTGGCCTTCGGCGTGTCGCTGTCCGGGGCGCTCCTTTTGGTCGGACTGCTCGCCTACGTGGTATGGAACGGCATCGGGGTGTGGGGCAACAATCAGCCCGTCGGGTGGGGCTGGCCGATCGTCAACTTTGTGTTCTGGGTGGGGATCGGCCACGCCGGGACGCTGATCTCCGCGATCCTCTACCTGTTCCGCCAGCACTGGCGGACGGCCATCAACCGGGCCGCGGAGGCGATGACGATCTTCGCGGTGATTTGTGCCCTCATCTGGCCGACCTTCCACGTCGGGCGCGTGTGGGCCATCTACTGGACGCTCCCGATTCCGAACCAGATGGCCATGTGGCCGCAGTTCAAGAGCCCGCTGCTCTGGGACGTGTTTGCGGTCTCGAGCTACTTCCTCGTCTCGCTGCTCTTCTGGTACGTGGGGCTGGTGCCGGATCTTGCCACGCTCCGCGACCGGGCCAAAAACTTTTGGCGCCAGCGCATTCTCGCCTTCTTCTCGCTGGGGTGGACGGGCTCGAACCGCCACTGGCGCAACTACGAGAAGGCCTACTTGTTGCTCGCAGGCCTCGCCACGCCGCTTGTGCTGTCGGTCCACTCGGTCGTGTCGTTTGACTTTGCGGTGTCGGTCATCCCGGGGTGGCACACGACGATCTTTCCCCCTTACTTCGTGGCCGGGGCCATTTTCTCCGGCTTCGCCATGGTGGTCACCCTGATGGTGATTACCCGGGAGGTGTACGGCCTCAAGAACCTGATCACGATCGACCACCTGGAGAAGATGAACATCATCATCCTGGTGACGGGGTCGATCGTGGGCTTTGCCTACATCACGGAGTTTTTCATGGCCTGGTACTCGGGGGTCGAGTACGAGCAGTACGCCTTCCTCAACCGCGCCTTTGGGCCCTACGCCTGGGCGTACTGGATCATGATGACCTGCAACCTCATCACCCCGCAGCTCTTCTGGTCGAAGCGGCTCCGGCGGTCGATCCCGGTCATGTTTGCCCTGTCGATCGTCGTCAACATTGGAATGTGGTTCGAGCGGTTCGTGATTACGATCACGTCGCTGCACCGCGACTTCCTGCCGAGCTCCTGGGGCTACTTCACGGCCACCTGGGTCGACATCGGCACGTTCGTGGGGTCGTTTGGGCTCTTCCTCACGCTGTTTCTGCTCTTCCTTCGGTTTGTGCCGATGGTGGCGATGGCGGAGGTGAAGGGGGTCATGCCCCAGGCCGACCCGCACTACCACGAGCACGAAGGCAACGGGCACGCCGAAGGCGATGGCGAGCCGTACATCAAGCCGGCCGAGCCGGCCCTGGCCGAGGCGTACCGCAGCAATGACGCTGAGGCCCCTGACTAAACGGAGCGGCCCTGCCCCCCTCATCGTTGTTTTCATCGAGCACCGCGCGACACCATGTCCACGCTCCTGCAAGACCTGAAGGCCCAGGCGGGGATCTTTGAGAGTGACGCCGACCAGATCCACGGCCTGCTCGCCGAGTTTCCGGACCCGGGCGCGCTGCTGCACGCCGCCGAGACGGTTCGGGAAGAGGGCTACCGCCACTTCGACACGCACAGCCCGTTTCCGATCCACGGGATGGACGAGGCGATGGGGCTGGGCAACGCGACCGGGGTCGGCGTGCTTGCGTTCTTTGGCGGGGTGACGGGGTGTGTGGTCGCCTACCTCCTGCAGTGGTGGACGGCCGCGGTCGACTATCCCCTCAACATTAGCGGCAAGCCGTTCTTTGCCGTGGAGCCGTCGGTGCCCATCATGTTTGAGTTGACGGTGCTGTTCGCGGCGTTCGGGGCCGTGGCGGGCATGTTCGCGCTGAATGGTCTGCCGCGTCCCTACAATCCCCTGTTCTACTCCGACCGCTTCAAGGGGGCGTCGGACGATCGGTTCTTCCTGCACATTGCGGCCAGCGACGATGAGTTTGACGTGGAGGACAGCGCTGCGATGCTTCAGCGCCTTGGGGCGCGTCACCTTGAGCTGGTCAAAGACGACGGCACGGTCGATGCGTGACCGCGCATCGGCCCGTTCCGCCTGCATTCTTCCTCGACTTGTCTGCCTGACCAATGCGACGCCTGTTCGTTACCGGCCTGATGCTCGGTGCCCTGCTCCTGGCCGGGTGCCGGGGCACTCAGTCGGACAACCCCCCCTTCCATATGAACCTGGACATGGACTTCCAGCCCAAGTTTGGGCCGCAGGAAGAAAATCCGTTCTTTGAGGACCGGGCCGCCATGCGGGCGCCGGTTCGGGGCACGGTGCCGCGGGGCGAGCTCCGCGACAGCTCCGCCCTCTACCAGGGCCGCGCCGCGGACGGCGATTATGTCGATCAGATTCCGATCGCCATCAACCGGAAGGTCCTGGAGCGGGGACGGGATCAGTACGAGATCCACTGTACGGTCTGCCACGGAAAAACCGGGGCCGGCAACGGGGTGATCATGCGGGGGGACTACGGGTACACCCCGGCCTCCAGCTATCACATCGACCGGCTCCGGGAGTCGCCGGACGGCTACCTGTACGATGTGATCGCGAACGGCGTGCGCAACATGCCGTCCTACGGACAAAAGGTGTCTGTGATGGACCGCTGGGCCATCGTCGCGTACGTCCGCGCCCTGCAGCGCAGCCAAAATGCCTCGCCCGACGATCTGCCGCCGGGGCAGCGGGCCGACCTGGGCGCTGAGGCTGAGGGCGGCGCCACGGCTCAGGCCGGCACCGAGTAGGCCTCCGCGTGACAGCCCGCGGGGCCGCTCCGCCCTCCGCACTCGCCACTCATTCTTTCGCCGGGCCCTTGTGGCTCCGAACTGACTTTTCGATGCCATGCCCGATTCAATCGATCGAAGCTCCCTGTTGAAGTGGCTGGTGGATCCGGTCCAGCCCACGAGCGACGCCGCGACTCGGGCCTACCGATTTGTGGGGGACCGGCGCGCCTGGCTCGTGCCATTCGCGCTGGGGCTTTCCCTCTTGGCGATCAGCCTGCTGGGCCTCTGGGACAGCCCGGACGACTTCTTCTTCGCCTACCTCACGGGGTGGTCCTTCCTGCTGACCACGGCCCTGGGGGGGCTCTTCTTTCTTGTGTTCAACCACCTCACGCGGGCGCACTGGAGCGTGGTCGTGAACCGGATCAATGAGGCCCTGGTGTGGGCGTTTCCGTTGCTCTTCCTGCTGGGGCTGCCGTTGCTGTTCGGCATGCACGACCTGTATCACTGGACGCATGCCGAGCTGTACGACCCGAACAGCCCTCAGTACGACGAAATTCTGGCGGGGAAGCGGGCGTACCTCAACGTCCCGTTCTGGTCGGCCCGGATGGTGGTGTACTTTGCGGTGTGGACGTTCGTCTCGTACCGCTTCTACACCCTCTCGCTGCGGCAGGACGTGACCCCGGACCCCGAGATCCCGGCGGCCCTGCGGAGCACCAGTGCCTGGGGGCTCCCGGTCCTGGCGGTGACCACGGCCTTCGCGAGCTACGACATCTTGATGTCCACCGACCCGCACTGGTTCTCGACCATTTTCGGCATCTACTTCTTTGCGGGAGGGGCCCTCGGGGCCGTCGCTGCGATCACGCTCGTTGCACTCCTGCTGCAGCGAACCGGGGGGCTGCTTCAGGGCGTCATCACGCCGGAGCACTACCACGACCTGGGCAAGTACCTCTTCGGCTTCGTCATCTTCTGGGCGTACATTGCGTTCAGCCAGTACATGCTGTACTGGTACGGCGGCATCCCGGAAGAGACGGTGTGGTTCCAGCACCGGCTCCAGGGAGGATGGGCCTGGCACAGTGCCGCCCTCGTGGTTTTCCACTTTCTGCTCCCGTTCGTAATTCTGCTGCCCCAGGCGACGAAGCGAGCCGCCCCGGTGATGGCCGTGTTGTCTGTGTGGCTGCTCGGCATGCACTGGTTTGACCTGCACTGGGTGGTGCTTCCGGTGCTTCGAGAAAGCGGCGGCTTTCACTGGCTCGACTTTACGTGCTGGCTGGGGCTGACGGGCATCTTCGCTGGGGGGATGATGTACCGGCTCAGTCGGCACCCCCTGGTGCCGCAGGGGCATCCGTCCCTGAGCGACTCGCTCCAGTTTGAGAACATGTAGTGCGCGAGACGCAGGCTTGTCTGCCCGAAGCCGGGAGCGGAACGAATGGGCTTTCCCGGTGATTTCACCCGGTGTGGTGACCCTCTTCCGATCCCCCTGCGTTCATACCGATGCAGTAGTGCAATTACCGCCCACGACACATGGCTTCCGACGACGCCCCATCACCGTCACTGATTACGCCTGTAGACGCCGTTTCGGTTAACGGGGACGAGGCGGTGTTCGTCTGGTCCGCTGTTGAGGGAGGCGAGGCATACCGCCTGCAGGTGGCCGAGACGGCGCGCTTCGACGCGCTTGTCCTGGATGCCGAGGTGGGCGACAAGACAGCGGTGACGGTGGGCAACCAGTTTCCCACGGACGGGCAGACGTTCTTCTGGCGTGTGCTCCCTGAGATTGAGGGCGAGTGGGGCGGGCCCAGTCCCGTGGAGAGTTTTGTCGCGACCACGGAGGCAAACGCCGAGCAAGGCCACTCCGATGCGTCCGATGAAGAGCCGGTGACGGAGCTCGCGCGCGCCGCCCGACAGGAGGCCACCGTCGAGCCCTTCGACTTCGAAGACCAGGTTGAGAAGGAGAAGGAGCGCGGTGTGGCGTACGAGGGGGTTGCGGCGAGCCAGATTATGGGCATCTCGGCCTCGATTATCACCGTCGTTCTGGTTGCCGTCGCCATTCTGTTCGGCTGGTTCGGGCAGGTGAGCCAGAGCCAAGAGCGCACGGCCGCCGAGCGGACGCAGTACCGCGACATTCAGCAGGCCGAGACGGAGGCCGCGCAACAGTTGCAGCAGTACGGCGTCGTGGATGAGGAGGCGGGCACCTATCGGATTCCGATTGATCGCGCCATGGACCTCATCGCGACGGAAGAGTACCGGCAGCGGCAATCATCAGAGCAACCATCAGAATAGGGGGCTGGACGATGGACACGAGCCCCAAGGGCCATTCCTGAGAGGGGGCAGAGGCCCACCGGCCGTTCCACTGAAACAAGGCAGCGATTCGTCTCCACCAACGACCAATCACGACATGGGTGATTTTTGGCTTCCCGAAGCGGCGTCCAAGATGGCGTCGGAGATTGACAGCCTCTTTACCTTCGTAAACGTCGTCAGCGCGGTTCTCCTTGTTGGCGTGGTCGCGGCGATGCTCTGGTTTATGTACCGGTATCGCCGTCAGGACCCCGCCGAGCGGCCCACTCCCGTCAAGGAGAGCCAGCTGCTGGAGATCTCCTGGATTGTGATCCCCACGATTCTGGTCCTGCTCGTCTTTAACTGGGGGTTCAAGTCGTTTGTGGCGCAGAAGACGATCCCGGAAAACGCGTACGAGATTCAGGTTCAGGCACGGTCGTGGGGGTGGTCGTTCGAGTACCCCAACGGGGTTACGACGGACACCCTGTACGTGCCGGCCGATGAGCCGGTGAAGACGACCATGAGCAGCCAGGACGTCATCCACAGCTTTTACGTTCCGGCATTTCGGGTCAAGCAGGACGTGCTCCCGAATCGCTATACGTCGGTGTGGTTTGAGGCCACCAAAGAGGGGACGTATGACCTGTTCTGCACCGAGTATTGTGGCCGAAACCACTCCGAGATGGACGCGGACGTAAAGGTCGTGTCGCGTGCCCGGTTTGACGACTGGCTAGAGAGCGCCGGCACGCCGGACGACATCCCGCTGCCAGAGTTGGGGGAGAAGCTCTACACACAGCAGGGCTGTCAGGGCTGTCACAGCCTGGACGGCTCCGACATGGTGGGGCCCACCTGGAAGGGCCTCTACGGCAAAACCAACCACCAAATGGCCGACGGATCGACGGTTACGGCGGATGCGAACTACCTTCGAGAATCCATTCTGCAATCGGGGGCGAAGGTGGTGGAAGGCTACCAGAATGTGATGCCGTCGTACTCCAATCTTTCGGAGCGTGAGGTGTCCGGCCTCATTGAGTTCATGAAGGAGAAGAGCGACAAGGAACTGCCCGAAGAGTAATGGCGAGAGTCCGTTAGGGGACGCCGAGGCCCCGGCGCTCCTTTCTGCCGTGTACGTTTGTCACACACCAGACTGAGACGCTATGAGTACGACCACGCAAAATGCCCCGGTCGAACAGGCAGGGCCTCATGAGGAGGAAACCAACTACCTCAACCACGAGACGAGCATCTGGTCGTGGCTGACGACGAAAGACCACAAGCGCATTGGGGTTCTCTACTGTATCTCTCTGGCCACGGTCTTCCTCGTGGCGGGGGTGCTGGCGCTGCTCATGCGGGCTGAACTGTCGGCCCCCGATGAGACCCTGATGGCCAATGACACCTACAATCAGGTGTTCACGATGCACGGCATCCTGATGGTCTTTCTCTTCCTGGTGCCGTCCATTCCGGCCATCCTGGGCAACTTCGTATTGCCCCTCCAAATCGGGGCGAAGGACGTGGCGTTTCCGCGGCTCAACCTCGCCTCGTGGTACGTCTACCTGGCCGGAGCCGTCCTGACGGTTACGGCCCTTCTGACGGGCGGGGTGGACACGGGGTGGACGTTCTACACCCCGTACTCTTCGTCCACCGGCGGCGGGGTGCTCTGGATGACGTCGGCCATCTTCGTCGCCGGCTTCGCCAACATCTTTACGGGGCTGAACTTCATCGTCACGATCCACAAGATGCGGGCGCCGGGCATGACCTGGAATCGCCTGCCCCTCTTCGTGTGGGGCATGTACGCCACGAGCATCGTGCAGGTGCTGGCGACCCCGGTTATCGGCATCACCATGGTGCTCCTCATTCTGGAGCAGACGCTCCAGATCGGGATCTTCGACCCGGCCCTCGGGGGCGACCCCGTGCTGTTTCAGCACTTCTTCTGGTTCTACAGCCACCCGGCGGTCTACATCATGATTCTGCCGGCCTTCGGCATCCTGTCGGAGCTGATTGCGACCTTCTCCCGCTCGCGGATCTTCGGGTACCGGGCCATCGCCCTCTCGTCGGTCGCGATCGCCATGCTCGGCTTTCTGGTCTGGGGGCACCACATGTTCGTGAGTGGCCAGTCCGCCATTTCGTCCATCGTCTTTTCGCTCATCACGTACCTCATCGGCATCCCGTCCGGCATCAAGGTCTTTAACTGGGTGGCGACCTTGTACAAGGGGTCCATCTGGTTGCAGACCCCGATGCTGTACGCGCTGGGCTTCCTGTTCATGTTTACGATCGGCGGCTTCACGGGCATTATGGTAGGTGTGCTCTCGGTGGACGTGCACCTGCACGACACCTACTATGTCGTGGGGCACTTCCACTACGTCATGATGGGCGGGTCCGTGGTGGCGCTCCTGGGCGGCATGCACTACTGGTGGCCGAAGATTACGGGGCGCATGTACAACGAGACGCTTGCCAAAATTGCGGCCGGCCTCGTCTTCGTTGGGTTCAACCTGACCTTCTTCCCGCAGCTGGTGCTCGGGTCGCGTGGGATGCCCCGGCGCTACGCGAACTACGCGGAGCGCTTCACAGGCCTGCACGAGCTTTCGACCGTCGGGTCCCAGATTCTGGGGCTGGGCCTCTTCCTGATCCTGGGATACGCCCTCTGGTCCCTCGCGTACGGAGAAAAGGCCCCGGCCAATCCGTGGGGTGCGGCCACGCTCGAGTGGACCAACACCACGGCCGTTCCGATCCACCACAACTTTGAGCGGACGCCCCTTGTAACGCGGGGCCCGTACGACTTCCACCTCGCCGACGAAGTGTTCGGCGGCGGGGACGGAGAGGCCCTCCGCGACGATGTGCCCCAAATTCCGGAGCCGGCCCCCTCTGCTCCGTCCGAGAAGGAGACCGCGGAATCGACCCGTGCGTAGGTCGCGGTCCCACGTCTTGTCTCACGAGACCCCCTGACCCATGGCAACGGAAACAGCCCCGGCCCCCACCGAGACGGAGGCCGAGCACGACCCTCGCCCAGAGCACCTAGAGCACCACTTCGTCTCGTCGGAGCAGCAGTTTGACTCGGCGAAGCTCGGGATGTGGGTGTTTCTCATCACCGAGGTGCTCCTGTTCAGCGGCATGTTCGTCGCCTACGCCGTCTTTCGGCAGTGGAACCCCGACGTGTTTGCGGCGGCCAGTGGAACGCTCAACCAAACGATGGGAGCGCTCAACACCGTCGTGCTCCTCACCTCGTCCCTGACGGTGGCCTTCTCCATCCACGCCATCAAGCAGGACAAGGTGAAGCAGTGCATCTACTACCTTTTGGGGACCCTCGGGCTGGCGGGCGGCTTCATGGTGGTCAAGTATTTTGAGTACACGGCCAAGTTTGAGCACGGGGTCTTTCCCGGTGGGGCATTCGACCCCCACGGCGCTCACTATGAGCACCTGGCGGACATGGCGATGGCCCCGCAGTTTTTCAGCATCTATTTCGTGATGACGGGCATCCACGGGGTGCACGTCGTGATCGGCATGATCGTCATCGGCGCGCTTGCGATCATGGCGTGGCGCGGATCGTTTAGTAGCGAATGGTACACGCCCGTGGAGCTGACGGGGCTCTACTGGCACCTCGTCGACATCGTCTGGATTTTTCTCTTTCCGCTGCTGTACCTCATCTAGGGACGGTAGGGCCTTGAGAGGGCCCCACCCCTGCCTGCGGTCGCTGCACCGCCCCATCGAGTTTTTGAAGCCCGCTCCGCGTTTATGGCTCACGACGGCCCACACATCGTTCCGAAATCTGTCCTGTTAAAAGTGTTCGGGGCGCTCATCGTCCTGACCGGCCTGACGGTTGGGGTTGCCTACGTCCCTCTCGGGCCCCTGACCGTGCCTGTGGCCCTCGGAATTGCGGGCATGAAGGCCACCCTCGTGGTCCTCTTCTTCATGCACTTGAAATACGACAATCCGGTCAACGCTCTCACCTTCACGATCGGGACGATCTTCGTCCTCGTGTTCGTCACCATCACGCTGCTCGACACGGCGTTCCGGGGCGACCTGGGAAACGTGAATGCGCAGACGGTGCAGGAAATTCAGGCCGAAGAAGAGCGTGCTCAGCAGCGCCAGGACGCGATTCCGGCAGACTCATTGCGCATTGCCCCATCGGACTATCCGGATCAGAATCGAGGGGCGAGCATGGAGTCCGACGGTGGCTCGTAGGGACGACGGGGCCCCCACCCGGACGCGGAGATATGTGACACGACGGGCACGAACTTTTCCGGACCTTTGGGGTATGATGGTCACACAATTTCAAGGAAGGCGATGACCCGTTGACGCTTCGGTTTCGTTTCGATCATACGGGGTTTCTACCGCCCATGATTGTCTTGTTCGCCGGACTTGTTGGGGTTACGTTCTTTGCGCTGCTGGTGTGGGCGGGCACGATGGTGTACCGATTGTACAATCCCGAACATCCGCGTCCCTTCCGCGAGCATCCGGTTGTACAGCGGGAGCGAGCCACGGCGGAAGGGAACCGGGTATCGGTCGGGGTGCGCGAAATCCGGGCCGACCGGCGGCGGGCCCATCGGGGCGAGGGCGATCACCGCGAGTACGTGTGGGGACGATCCGATGGCATCCCGGAGGCCTGGCGCGAGGACCTGCGGACCCGTCGCAACTGAACGGGGCCGGTTGGAAGCGCTACGAACCGGACGCGCCTGGGGCCACGTGTCGTTCGAGAAACGCAGCGACGGCCTCATGGGCGCCGTGCCGCTCTGTGTCCGAGCCGGTCTCGGCTCCCGCTCGCCCAGTGATCCCCTTTGCGATGTGGCAGGCGGTGCCGTGCTGGGCCGCTACGTAAGCCACGGCGTAGCCGGTGGCGTCCCGCATGTCTGCGATGCGCTCCCAGTAGCCCGGCTCGTCCGCGTCCTCGCGCACGTGGTCTTGAGAGACGAGTGTCCCTTCGGTGGTGAGGTCGAAGGGAAGGTCGAGCGGCATGCGGGGATAGTCGGGCGCCTCAAGTTCCACGCGGTCGCCTTCCAAAACGAATGCTGCGCCCACCACAGTCCCGACCTCAAGGTCGTCGGCGAGCGCGGTGGCTCCGCCTGCATGCACAAGCGTGTCGATATCGTGCTCGTGGAGAAGGCGCTCGGTCCCGAGGGCGGCCTTGATCTTGCCAGGGCCGACCACGGTGGCGACGACCGCCTCGGTCTCTAGGTGCGCGCCCTCTTTCAGCGTCCCGAGCCGGTCTCCGACATGTTTCTCAACGAAGGGGGCTGCTTCACTAGGTGTAGAAAAGATAACTCCAAGCATCGAACACCCCGGATTTTGGAAAGTATGACGGGTGGCGTTGAGAGACGCCTGCACACAATCAAGCAACTCTGCAAACGAATATCACGGACTGCATGAAGGTTACCGAGCATTTTGATCGCGCATCGGAGCCGCTGATTTCCTACGAGATCATTCCCCCCAAGCGGGGCGGGTCCGCCGACCAAATTTTGGGGGTGGTCGAGGAGCTTATGCCGTACGATCCCCCGTTCATCGACGTGACCAGCCACTCGGCGGAGGTGGAGTACAAACAACAGGACGATGGGACCTGGTCCCGGTGCGTGAAGCGGAAGCGGCCCGGAACGATTGGGCTCTGCGCCGCCATCGAGGCGCGGTTTGACATCGATACGGTCCCGCACCTCCTCTGCAAGGGCTTCACGCGCGAGGAGACGGAGGATGCCCTCATCGAACTCAATTACCTCGGGGTTGAGAATGTGCTGGGCATCCGGGGGGACGACAATGGCTACGAGAAATCGATCTCGGGCAACCGGTCGCGCAACGAGTACGCCGCCGACCTTGTGCGACAGATCCAGGACATGAACGAGGGGACGTACCTGGAGGACATGATGAACGCCGAGCCGACGGACTTCTGCGTGGGCGTGGGGGGGTATCCGGAAACGCACTTCGAAGCCCCAAACTTGGCCTGGGACATCATGCGTCTCAAAGAGAAGGTGGACGCCGGGGCCGACTACATCGTGACGCAGATGTTCTTCGACAACGAGTATTTCTTCAACTTCGTCGACAAGTGCCGGGAGGTCGGCATTGAGGTGCCCATTGTGCCCGGACTCAAGATTCTGAAACGCAAGCGCCACCTCCGTCTTCTGCCG
Source organism: Salinibacter sp. (assembly GCF_036626415.1). Classification (GTDB taxonomy): domain Bacteria; phylum Bacteroidota; class Rhodothermia; order Rhodothermales; family Salinibacteraceae; genus Salinibacter. Next base: position 10,443 of record NZ_JAZKRW010000039.1, on the reverse strand, counting down.
AAGTATTTCCACACGGAGATCCCCGAAGAACTCGCCGCGGAGGTGGACGCGGCCGATCCCGACGACGTAGAACAGATTGGGGTCGAATGGGCGATCCGGCAGGCCCAAGAACTAATGGAGGCGGGCGTGCCGTGCATCCACTTCTACATTATGTCGAGCGCGGACACGGTCAAGAAGGTCGTCGAGCCCATGCACGAAGAGGTGGCGTAGACGAGCGCCTCCACAAAGAGCCACAATGAAAACGGGCCCAGCGCCGGGAAGGCCGGTGCCGGGCCCGTTGGGATGCTGGAATGAAGCGGGCGCTATCGGTGGGCGTCCTTGTCTTTGCTCCGGAGCTTGGCCTTGTACTTTTCGAGCTGTCGGCGCAGGTGATCGACGCACAAGTTGACCGCCTGTTCGTGACTGCTTGCCGAGTCTTCGGCCGAGAGGCGCTTCTGATACACGTCGATGTTGATTGAGGCTGTCTTGTTTTCGGCGGGAGAATTGTCCTTCCCGAGGATGACGTGTGCGCCGGTGATCCCGTCGTAGAACTGTTCCAGCTTGGCGGTTCGGTCGCGGGCATGTTCGCGGACGCGATCGCTCACGTCAACGTGGCGCGTCGTGATCTGGGTCTGGAAGGCCATAAGGCGATCCCTGTGTTGTGAATGGGTAGACGAGACGAGCCCCCACCGCTCCCCGCGATGCCCAAAGCGATACGTCACATTTCGGGACGCAGGGAATAGTTCCACGAGCGCGGTCGGCGATGGATTCCGGACCGCGCTCCGGATTGCTGCGGCCGCAGGGGCGTGGTAGGCGCCCGTGTCACGAGGACGGCGCCGACAAGACCGCATCAAGGTACCGATCTTCGTTCGCCCGCATCGCGGCCTGCCCTGCCGGCTTTGCGTCGTCGTACCCAACGAGGTGCAGGAGGCCATGAACGACGTACCGGCAGGCCTCCCGTTCGAACGACGTGTCGAACTCGTCGTGGCGCTCGGCCGCCGTGTCCAAGTCTACGTACACCTCTCCTTCGATTCCGTCTTCGTCTGGAGAGGCGGTGGGGGCTGGCCCCTCTTGGAGCGAGAAGGACAGGACGTCCGTGTCGTAGTCGTGGTCGAGATATGACTGATTCAGGCGACGAACCGTGTCGTGGTCGGTAAGCACCAGACTCAAGTGAACCAGCGTGGTTTCTTCCGCGGCCACCACGTGGTGGATGAGTCGCCGAAGGGTCTCCGCGTCGAGTCGACGGGAGGGATGATCCTGTTCAATCGAAAGAGCCTCTGGGTATTCGGCGGGCACAGGGCCGGACGGGGCGTGGAGAAGAAGCGTCGGGGGGAGGCTACCACGAAGAGTCCGAAGAGGACTCATTGCCGGACGGGGAGGGGTCGACCGTAGCCGTGGGATCCACGTCCGCGGGCGCGAGCCCCGCCTCTTCCTCAGTGTTCGGAGAAGAAGCGTCCTCCTCGTCCAAGGGCATCACCTCGAGGGCGTGTAAGCCCTTGGGCCCGTCGTTCATCTCAAATCGGACGTGCTGATCGCTCTTCAGTGTTTTGTAGTCCTCGTCCGACTGAATGTTCGAGTAGTGAACGAAGACGTCCTCGCCGTCGCCGGGGTGGTGGATAAACCCATACCCTTTCTTGGCGTCAAACCACTTGACCGTACTTGTCTTCATAGCATCGATTCAATCACAGTGACTGGGTCGTCCCAAGAGATGTGACGGTCTTGGGGGAGAAGTCGTGCTTGGGAAAGAAGTCGCGCGGAACAACAATGGCCTTCGTCAAACCCTTGACGGGCACTTCGTGAAATGCAAGGCGGGCGCCGACGTGATTAAAAAGCGGTCATCCGTGACTCCACATCTATAAGGCCTCGCACGGTTGACGAAGTGCGCTACAATGTGAGACTGCCGCTAAATATAATCTGCGCTAAATATAATTTGGGTTGGTCCCTCTGTCAAGGAAAAGGGGGATTTCCGGAACGGGGGAATACGGCTACAGAAAACAAGGCACCCGGCCCACGCTATCCGAAACGATGGCGTGGCGTTGTCCCACGGCAAGGGTCACGACGGGTACGAGACGGAGGCACGCTCCTATTTTTTACTCATTGGGAGGTGGAGAGGGCTGGCCGGAGGGCTGAGATGGGGCGTCGGGGGGAGCGCCCGGCATCGCAGGCATCTGAGACGGCTCGCGTACCGAGTCGCTGGCAAGGCCGTACGCCTGGCGGAGCCGGGCAGGGACCTGGAACGGCACTTCGGCCAGGACCTGCTCGATTTTTTGGTCGAAGGCCTGTACGGCGTTCGTCTGATTGGCCTTCAGGTACGAAGACCGTATCCGGCCCGCATACTGAAGGGCGCGACTGAACCGACGCCGAGAGCTTGACGACCGAAGCTGGGCGAGGACCATCGGCTCGGCGTCGGTCAACAGGGCGGCCACCTTGTCGGTCCTGCCCAGGCTCTGGTAGGCCTGGGCCGTGAAGAAGAGGGTCTGCATGTCGGCCGGAATGGTGGTAAACGGAACGGCCTCCGTGAAGTCGGACAGGAGCCGTTCGGCGGTGTCTGGATGGCCCTTCTGCCCCAACTGCTCGGCCGTATGGGAGTAGTGGAGGCGATACCCGTCCACCATTCGCCGTGCGTTCTCGTTGTAGTAGACGGTCGAGTCGTTGAGGTTCGTAAACTGAAAGTCCGCCAGGCGTTGGTCGGTCAGTCCCGGAATCACTCGGCCGAGCGGGTTATCGTGCTTGATGGGAAGCACGCGGTAGGCCTGGCCCTCCAGCTGAAAGTAGTTGTTGAGGTTGAGCTGCCCGGAGCGGGCCACCGTCACGGCAAAGTAGAGCGGGCGGCGCCACCCGTTTCCCGCGTTGGTCCGCAGCATGTCGTAGGTGACCACGTCGGCAGTCTGCAGGATGCGCGTGTCTTGCTGAAACGGGCGTCCCTTCAACTCCCAGGTCATGGGGCTCTCGAGGCGCGAGGCGCCGGCCGAGTCGGGCAGGTAGGCGGAGAGCTCGGACTGAAGCGCGTCGGTGTTCACCGGCAGCTTCATTTGTTTGGGCTTCCAACGCCGGTAGCCCAGCTGGTCGATCTCCTCCTCCGATAGGGAAATGGGCAGGGGCTCGGACTCGTACGCGGTCTCATTTTTGAGCTGGCGCACGTACCACTTCGTGTTCAGCAGTGACAGGTTGACCACCCGCACGTCCTTCCGCACCCCCTCGACGGTCTGTAGGTACCAGAGCGGATAGGTGTCGTTGTCGCCGTTGGTGAACAGGATGCCGTTCTCCTCGACGCTCGTAAGCATGTTGTGCGCGTAGTCGCGCGGCACGTAGTTCTCGGAGCGGTCGTGGTCGCCGTAGTTCTCCAGCGCCATCCATCCGGGGACGGCCATGAAGACGAGCAGTCCCGCCCCGAGGGCCGGCACCAGTCGAGCAGCGCCGGAGAGGGAGTCTCGGACGGACTCGTAGGCCATCTGCATCAGCCCCCCGGCCCCGATGCCGATCCAGAGGCTAAAGGCAAAGAAGCTCCCGACGTACGAATAGTGCCGCTCGCGCGGCTGCATCGGCGTCTGGTTCAGGTAGATGATGATGCCGATGCCCGTGATGAAGAACAGCACGAAGACGCTAAACGCCCGTCGCCAGTCGCGGCCGAAGTGGTAGAAGGCGCCGAACAGGCCCAGCAGAAGCGGAAGTGCAAAGTACACGTTCCGCGACTCCTTCTCGCTCGGGGTCTCCAGCGATTGCGTGTTGGCGTGCTGGTCGAGCCCGGGGATGCCGGTGATCCAGGGGGCGCCCTGCACGTCGCTCGCCCGCCCGGAGAAGTTCCAGAGGAAGTAGCGGACGTACATGTAGCCCACCTGGTAGTCGAGAAAGAACTCCAGGTCGGAGTCGTAGCGTTCGTAGACGTTCCAGTGCTGAGGGTCTACGGAGTGGCGCCGGGGAAACAGCGTCGACTCGCCATCGCGGCGGCTGACCTGACCGGTCTCGTCGTTGAACGTGACGCCCTGCAGGAGCGGCGTGTCCCCGTACTGCTCCCGCTCCAGGTACGAGATGAAGTTCTCGATGGTGTCCGGGTCGTTCATGTCGATCGGCGGGTCGGTCGCGCTCCGGACGAAGACGAGCGCGTACGACGCGTAGCCGATGAAGATGACGGTGACGCACATGAACGCCAGGTTGGCCACCGGCATGCGGCGCCGGTGGGTGGCGTAGATTCCGTAGGCCAGGATGAGGGCGAGCACGGTTGCGGTCAAAAACGGAGCCCCGACGGAGGCAAAGAGGCTCGGCATCCCCACGATGATGCCGGGATAGATGGCGAAGAAGAGGGCGGAGGCGACGGCCCCGGCGCCTACGATGCGGAGCCAGCGCTGGCGGGAGGTCCAGTGCTCGCGGTCAAACTCGGTGAAGAAGACGATGAAGGCGACGAAGAAGAACGCCAGCAGGCTCAAGAGGTGGACCCCGGTGGCCATGCCAAAAAGAAAGGCGATGACGACGAGGTAGCGGTTGGCATTGAGCTGGAACGGCTGCGGGCTGCCCCCCTGCCGGGCCTCCTCGGCGCGCGCCGCGCTGCTCCACCGCAGCACGAGCCACACGACCAGCGCCGTAAAGAACGTGGAGAGGGCATAGACCTCGGCGATGCCCGCGTTGAACCAGAAGGAGTCGCTCACCGAAAAGGCCACGGCGCCGACGACCCCGCTGGCGAGGGAGATGGCGTAGGGGGCCGTGTCCAGCTCACTCCGATCGCCCTGCCAGCGCCGCACGAGGCGGACGATGATGAGATGGGCGAGCAGGACGGTTCCGGCGCTGGCCAAGACCGAGAGCAGGTTGACGGCCAGGGCCACCGTTTCTTGCGACGGCGCCAGCATGGAGAAGAGCCGGCCCAGGAGAAGGTAGAACGGGGCCCCCGGCGGGTGCATCACCTGCAGCGTGTAAACACTTGCGATGCGCTCCCCAGGGTCCCAAAACGAAACGGTTGGCGCAACAGTCGCCAGATACAGGCCGAGCGCCCAGAGAAAGACAAGCCCGGCGGTAAGACGGTCGATCCTCTTCCGGTTCATCCTAGGGAGAAAACACTAGTGTCGAGAAGCGCGAGAGTATGAAAATACACAGAGGGAGCGCTGTGATCGATCAGAGAACGGGGACTACCAGTCGGCGCTCGTCGCGTCGAGGAGCTGCTGAATGGTGTCCATCTCCATCTCGCCGTAGTTCATGGCGAAGGCGAGCTCCCCGTTGCTGTGGAAAATCCAGGTGGAGGGAATCCAGGTGACCGGGAGCCCCAAAAAGGAATAGCGTCGGTTTTCCTCGTTGTCGCTGGAGCCGAGGTCGGGCTGTGTGACCTCGGCGACCCGGTCTGGAAGGTTATAATCATTCAGCGTCGCCGTCCCTTTCTCGTTGTCGTTCCACACGGTAACGAATGTGAACGTGACGTCCGGGTTGTCTGCGACGAGGCCGCCCCAGCCGTTGTCCAGCTCGTTTCGAGAATTGGAGCACCAGGGGGCCCAGAAGTGGACCACGTGGAGCCCGTCCTCTTCGACGCGGTCCTGCACGAAGGCTTCCGCCTCCGTCGTGGGGGACACCGACACGGCGGGACGGGGGTCGGTAACGGCTGACCGCTTGGCCAGCGTGGCGGACGAGTCGGGGCCCCCGGTCGGGGACGCCGTGGACGACGACGCGTCGGCCATTTCCAGCTGGCCCACCGTACATTCGTCCGACCCTTCCTGGGCGTGGGCGGGGGCGACCGCCATGAGGGCGAGACTCAGAAGAACGAGGACGGACGATCTCACAGAATGATCGAAACCGGTACGTGAAGGGCTTCGAGAGTGGGGGGACCTCCAGGAGATGTTCGGGACGGATGCTTCGAGGGCTCAGGACGTCCCATCAACCATGACAACGCATTCGCCACGTACTTTCGTATACCCCGCGAAATACGACCGCACCTCTTTGAGCGTTCCCCGTTCGACTTCTTCGTATTTTTTCGTGAGCTCCCGGGCCACGGCGGCCCTGCGGTCGGCCCCAAAGTGTTCGATGAGGTCCTCCAGGGTGCGAAGCAGCCGGTGCGGCGACTCGTAGATCACGATGGTGCGTGGCTCATCCGCCAACGTTGTGAGGCGGGTCTGGCGTCCCTGCTTCTTGGGCAGGAAGCCTTCGAAGACGAAGCGGTCGCTGGGCAGGGCGCTGGCGGTGAGGGCCGGAATGAGGGCGGTGGGGCCGGGCAAGGCCTGCACCTCAATGTCCTCCCTCCAGCAGGCACGAGCGATGTAGAAGCCGGGGTCTGAGATGCCCGGCGAGCCGGCGTCGCTGATGAGGGCGACGTCGTGCCCCACCCGCATGCGGGCGATCAGCTCGGGCGTCTTCTCGCGCTCGTTGTGCTCGTGGTAGCTCGTGGTGGGGGTGTCTACGTCGTGGTGGTCCAGAAGGTGGCCGGAGGTCCGGGTGTCCTCGCAGGCGATCAGGTCCACCTCTCGCAGCACCCGCAGGGCACGCAACGTGATGTCGTCCAGATTGCCAATCGGGGTGGGCACCAGGTAGAGCATCGGCGGGGAGGAAGGGGAAGCAGAGACGGGGTGGGCGAAGCGCCGCAAGACGGCTCACGACCGGAGGGATCGCAGCCAGTCCCAGAGGCGCCGGCGGAGAGGAGGGGTTGCGCCCAGGTCCAGGACGACGTACAGGATCAACCAGAGGCCCGCGCCGGACATGAGGAGGTTGGCGATCCACATTCCCAGCCACGGCGGAAAAAAGCCCCGCTCCGCCAGCTTTTCGCCCTGCACGAGCGTGATCCAGTAAAACATAAAGATGCCGAGTGCGACGGCCCCAGTCGTGGCGAGTCCGCCCCGCCGGAGCGCAAGGCCCAGCGGTGCCCCGACGAACATGAAGATGAAGCAGGCGAGGGCGATCGAAAACTTTTTGTAGAGCTCGACCTGGTAACTCCGAATGCGCTGGCCCTGCCACTCTGTGTCCCGCCGGGTGTTCTGAAGGGCAGACTGGGCCGACCGGGCGTTCTGGATGGCCGGGGCCACCACCGAACGGCGTGTGTCGTCGGCGACATCGGCGAGGGCGAGGTAGGGGGACGAATGCGTCGTTGCAACCGGGGGCGGTGCCGAAGTGTCTGCGGCGGCCGAGTCGGGGGGAGACGGTGAGATCCGGGCCTGGACCCGTTCGTACAGGGTCTGGTATTTGGAGGCCCGTTGGGCCTTTAGGGAGTCCAGGGTCTCCAGCAACTGCGGGGTGCGCATGGTCCGGGTGGAACGAGATGTCTCGTCCGACTCCGAGCGGCGGAAGACCGCGTTCGAGAGGGTAAATTGGATGCGGTGGCGGTCGAAGGCGAGGCGCTCGTACCGCTCCGCCCGGTTGTTGGCGTCGGCGGGCAGGGGGCGGTGCATCTCTCCGTTCCGCAGCGTCAGGGTGAGGCGGGCGCCCTCGCCGCGCGACTCGATCACGCCCCGCTCGGCCTTGATGACCGCCTGCCGGTCTCGGCCCTGGGTGTAGTCGTAGATCGTCACGTCGATTAGCTCGTTGGTGCCTGCGGGCCGGTCCCCGACGAGGATGCTGTAGTCCTCCAGGCCCTCGTAGAAGACCCCTGGTTGGAGTTCAAAGCCGGGCCGCTTGCCCCGGATGTCGCTCCAGAGCTGGCGGGCCCGGTGGTTGGCCTCCGGCAGCATCACGTTGTTGAAGTAGAGCATGCCCCCCATGAGGAGGGCCGCCACCACGAGTGTCGGCCACACGATTTGGCCGAAGGAGATGCCGGTGCTCTTGATGACGGTGTAGTACTGCGACTCGGCCAGTTCGCCGAACGCCATCAGGGCAGCCAGCAGCACCGACATCGGCACCGCCAGCACCACCATGTACGCCAGGTTGTAGGCGATCAGCTCGACGATCACGGGGAGGGGGATGCCCTTGCCCGCAATCTCGGGCAGCCACCGGATCAGAAACTGCATCAGCAGCAGAAACATGAGCGTGCCGAGCCACCCGAAGAAGGGGCCGGGCAGCCGACGCAGGACGATCCAGTGAAGCCGCCGCAGCATGAAGAGAAAGGGTCCTCGCGAAGAGCCCGCCCAAAGCGCCGTATAAACGCCGGGGACGAATCGCGTGTTCGGGGGACGGGGAGGTGGAGAAACGCCGAGGCGCCTCGTTGGATCTTCGGGGACGGAGACGAATTGGGAAGGCCACCTCCGTGTTTTTTCCATCAGGGCCCCACGATCCGGATGCAGGTCGAGCCGTTTACCTTCAGTTCCTTCATGACGAACTGCTACCTCTGCCACGACCAGGGGGAGGCCGTGCTCGTCGACGCCAGCTGCGAGACCGAGGCCGAGTGCGAGCAGGTGATGAACACCGTCGAAGAGCACGACCTCGAGGTGCGCCACCTGCTTCTGACCCACGCGCACGTCGACCACATCTTCGGGTGCCGGTTTTTCGAGAAGCAGTTCGGCCAGCGATTTCAGGCCCACGAGGCCGCGGTGCCCTTCATCGAACGGGCGGAGGAGCAGGCCACGGCGTTCGGGGTGGAGGTCGATCCGCCCTCCGTGCCTACGACCCACCTTGCGGCGGGAGATGCCATTTCGTTCGGCGACGTGACGCTCGAGGTCCTGTACACGCCGGGCCACTCGCCCGACTCCATCTCCTTCGTGCACCGCCCGAGCCGACAGGCCCTCACGGGGGACGTCCTGTTTCAGAACTCGATCGGGCGCACGCAGGGCCTTCCGGAAACCTCCCGTGCACAGCTGCTCAACTCGATCACCGAGACATTACTCCCCCTTGGCGACGACGTTGCGATCTATCCCGGCCACGGCCCGCCGACCACCATCGGGCAGGAGCGTGCGCAGAATCCGTTCGTGCAGGAGGCGCTCCGGGCGTAGTTGGGAGCGCTAGGCGCTGGACGGAAGGGCCGCCGCTCGGACGCGCTCGTAGTAGCTCTCGTACTGAGGCACGACCCGGTCGATGTCGAACGTCTCGACCGCACGGGTGCGAGCCGCTGCGGCCATCTCGTCGTGGAGGGCTTCGTCGGTCAGGAGGGTTTGGGTGCACTCGGTGAGCTCGTCGATGTCGTCGAGCGGGCAGAGGAAGCCGGTCTCGCCGTCCACGATCAGTTCCGGCAGCCCCCCCACGTCGCTGGCCACGACCGGCACCTCGCAGGCCATGGCCTCCAGGGCCGCCAGCCCGAAGGTCTCCGAGCCGCTCGGCATGAGGAAGACATCGGCGATTGACAGGATTTCCTCGATGGGGTCCTGCTTGCCGAGGAAGCGCACGTCCTCGTACACCCCAAGCTCTCGGGCCTTGCGCTCCGTTGGCACCCGATCGGGGCCGTCGCCCACCAGCAGCAGCTTCACGTTGGAGGTCCCGTTCTGCAAGCGATGGAAGACCTCCACGACCTGATTGGTGTTCTTCACGGGGCGGAAATTGGAGACGTGAACAATTACTTTCTCCCCGTTCGGACAGAGCGCCTGCTTGAAGTGCTCCTTGTCCTGCCGCACGAAGCGGTCGGTGTCGATGAAATTCGGAATGACCTCAATGTCCTGGGTGATCTCGAAGTGATCGTAGGTCTCCTGGCGGAGGTAGCTGGAGACGGCCGTCACGCCGTCAGACTCGTTGATCGACCAGGTGACGACGGGGGCAAACGACGGGTCTTGCCCAATGAGGGTGATGTCGGTGCCGTGGAGGGTGGTGACGACGGGCAGGTCGAGGTCTTCGGAGTTTAAGATCTGCTGGGCCATCACGGCGCTCGACGCGTGGGGGAGCGCGTAGTGCACGTGCAGAAGGTCGAGCCCCACGTGCTTGGCGATGTCCACCATTTTGCTGGTGAGCGAAAGCGTGTACGGCGGATAGTCAAAGAGCGGGTAGCTCTGAACATTGACCTCGTGGAAGAAGATGTTGCCGGCCACGTGGGAGAGCCGAAAGGGGAGATCCGACGCGATAAAGTGGATCTCGTGGTCGCGCTCGGAGAGGGCTTTTCCGAGCTCGGTGGCAACGACCCCACTGCCGCCGTAGGTGGGATAACAGGTAATGCCAATTTTCATGGGAGGGGACAATGGAGGACTTGCGTTGCAAAAGGGTGGGAGGAGAGCCGGGGGCCTGATGACCTCTTTGGGTCTACTTGCCTGCCGGGTGGAGGTTGCAGGAGACGGCTGGGAAGCACGGCTCTAAGTACGAAGTTATAACGTCCCGGAGCGTTTGTGCCTGGGTGTGCCCCCTCGGTGTGCCGACCTGAAAAGGCCGGGGGTTTGGGATGTGAGAGACTGGTGAAAGAGACTCGACCTGGGGTGGGAACTTTGCAGCGGCCCCGTTACTTTCCTGCTCTGTGCTGCGCCTTTCCTCGTACAGGATGTCTGCCGAAGCTCAACCCATGAGCGGGCGGATCCGGGGGCTGCCGCACTCGCACATTCTCGCCAAACACCTCAATTCTCCTATGCACACGTCTACCAAGCAGCTTGCGTACTCTAGTCTTCTGGTCCTGCTCCTCCTCGGGGCCACGAGCATTCCGGCCCAGGCCCAGTT
>NZ_JAZKRW010000038.1:0-23157 GCF_036626415.1 Salinibacter sp. | reverse complement strand
ACCCGCGCCTCTGAAAAAGAACGCGACGCTCTCCGCGCCACAACCTGTACCCCGTCGGCGCGTTGAGTTTCTGGAGCGCTCCCTCACGGCCCTCCACGACTCTCCCTCCACGCTCCCGCTCCCAAATGCACCAATACCTCGACTACCTCCAGGACATCCTCGACCATGGCACCCGGCACGCGGACCGCACCGGCACGGGCACGATCCGCGTGTTCGGGCGGCAGTTGCGGGTGGACCTGTCCGAGGGCTTTCCGCTGATCACCACGAAGCGCGTGTGGATGCGGGGCGTGACGGAGGAGTTGCTCTGGTTCCTGCGGGGGGAGACCAACATCCAGTCGCTCGTGCGGGCCGGCGTGTCGATCTGGACGGACTGGCCCCTTCAGCGGTACCGCGAGGAGACCGGCACCGACATCAGCCAGGAGGCCTTCGAAGAAAAGATTGCCACGGACGACGCATTTGCCGAGCGATGGGGGGACCTCGGGCCGGTCTACGGCAGGCAGTGGCGCGACTTTGAAGGGCCGGAACGCCGCGTGGATCAGATCGAGCGGCTGGTGGAGGGGCTCCGCGAGCAGCCCCACTCGCGCCGTCATCTCGTGAGCGCTTGGCACCCCGCCCAAATCGAGGACGCCGCGCTCCCGCCCTGTCATTACGCCTTCCAGTGCTTCGTGGACGGGGAGCCGGGCGACGGGCAGCTGTCGCTGATGTGGCAACAGCGCTCCGTCGACAGCTTTCTCGGCCTCCCCTTCAACATCGCCAGTTATGCCCTGCTCACCTGCCTGCTGGCCCAGCAGGCCGACCTCACGCCGCACGAACTGATCTTCAACGGGGGCGACTGTCACATCTACCTCAACCACATGGAGCAGGTGGAGGAGCAGCTCTCCCGTGAGCCGTACGACCGCCCGACGCTTCACCTCCACGAGCGCGACTCGATCTTCGACTACACCGCAGACGACGTCTCAGTTGAAGACTACGAACACCACCCGGCCCTCCAGGCCCCGATCGCGGTATGAGGCGTGTGCGACACGTCAAAAGGCGATCTGCATTCGCGTGAGGAGCAGCGTTTCCGCCTCGGGATCGGGGGAGGTCTCCGTTCCTTCGAACGTCGTCCGCTCGACTCCAAGCATGAAGCGCACCAGGGCATTGGGATACCAGCTCAGGGTGAGCCCCCAGGCGGTGGCCTGCGACGCCGCCGTAGGAGCCGCGAATCTGGAAAATGCCTCGTCGTCGAGGGTCGCTCCGTGGACCCGCGCCCCCAACTCAATCGCCCCTGCCGCGCGCTCGGCCCCGAACGGATCGCGCGGCGCCACGGCGCCCTCGCGGGCGTCCTCGCCCGTCAATACCGCGGCGGCGCTGGCCTGCCAGGCGCGGTGCGTGAGCGTCTCCGTTGCCGGTCCGCGTCGTACCGTTTCGGAGACCACCGTGTACTCCGCCAGCAGCTCCACCGGACCGGAATACATACGGGCCTGCGGCGCCACCCGCCACCGCTGCCCGTCGGCCCGGACCCCGTCCGCGTACCGGAAGAACGACTGCCGCCCCGTGGTGCTCACCCCCGTGAGGGCCGGCGTCGTCGCCGTGCCGGTGACTGCCCCCACCGTCCCGGCCACCCCAACGCCGAGCCCGTCAAGCACCCCGCCCGTCCCCGCAAATGGCGTCGCAAACAGCCGCCCGGCCCCCTCCTTCGCGTCGTCGACGTCGGCGCCCGGCTCCGACGCGCCCGGGGTCCCGTTGAAGAGCCCGACGGCGTACCGCAGCCGCTCCGCCCCCGCGGTCCCCGACAGCATCACGCCCACGTCGCGGCCCGGCACCAGGCCCGCCGGGAAGCCCCGCTCCACGTGCATGAGGCCGGTCGTGGACGACAGGGTCTCTAGCCCGACCGGCACCTTGAAGCGCCCCATGCGCAGCTGGAGGGCCGGTGCGAACCGCGCCTCCACGAAGGCATCGTCGATCTCGGGTCCCCCAATCCCAAAGTCGCTCCGGATACTGAACGCGAACCGCTCGTACACCCGCCCCTGAAGCCGCGGCCGGACGCGGCGGAGGAAGAAGCGCTCAGCCCCCGCCGGTCCCGTCGTGCCCGGGAAGAAGCGCGCGTCGGCGTAGAGATCGCCCCGCAGGCGGAGCACAAACGCCCCGTCGCCGGACACAACCCGAAACCCCTCCGCCCCGGCCTGCGCCTCTGCATCCGCCTCAGTGCTCGTCTGCGCCATCCCAACAGTGCCGCTTCCTGCAAGCCCCACCATGGCGAGTGTAAAGACGAACAGACGTGCTCGGACGGCGATCATGGGGAACGGAGAACCGGGCCCTTGGGCATCGACGGCAAGATTACGAAACTGTTAACTGAATGTATTGCCCAGGCCTGAAAATGTCATCCGGCTCTCAAGACCTCGCCCCCGCGCCCGCTCCTTGGGGAGGCCCCTCGTCATCAGAACGGGAGCGCCGTCTGCACGCGGTAGTAGACACGCACATCCTCGCGCGTCCCCAGGGCGGTCGTGGGCTGGGCAAGGCCGAGGGCGTGTCCGACCTTGAAGCCGCCCAGCCGGAGGGCATTTTTGAGTTCGAGCCCAGTCCCCATCTGCCGGACGCCCCCGCCCACGTCGCGACCGCTCCACACCATTCCCCCATCCACAAACGCCGAAAGCGTCGTGTGCCCAAGGCCAATAAGCCCGAGCACTTCGGTCCGCAGGCTGGAGGCGAGGGGCATCCGGTACTCGACGCGCCCGAAGGCCACGCGGTTGCCGAGGACGTACTGCCGGTGGCCGCGCACCCGCTCGGCGTCCCCCAGCGAAAGGGGCACGGCGCCCGGCAGCGGCAGGTCGATCGCGTCGTAGCGCGAGAGGCCGACGTAGTCTTGCGGAAACGAGGACCCGGTCTGGGCCTGCAGCCGTCCGTAGAGGTAGAGCTGATGGGTGCCCACACTGGGAAGAAGGTGGTAGCCCGCCACGTCGCCACGCAGGAACGAGGTGTCGCCGCCCAGCACCTCGGCCGCGCCGGTGGCTCGGAGCCGGAGGCCCCATCCGTCCACCGGATGCACGAGCGCGTGTCGGTATGGGGGGCGCTTGCGCCGCGTGAACTGGAGGCGGAGGCTCGCCTGCTGGCCGGCCTGGGGCGGTGAGAGAGGGCCGAGCGACGTGAAGTCGCCGCGGTCGAGCGGATCGAGGTCGGCGTAGCGCAGCCGGGCCGAGACGGTCGTGGACACGTACGGGCGCACCCGCCAGTCGAGGGGCCAGCGCGCTGCAAGGTCGCCGCCCGTCCGGTCCTCCACGAGCAGGTCACGCCCATAGATGCGCGCCGACGACGACGCACTGAACACTGCGAGTTCGATTGTGGGATCCAACTGCCGATTTAGGTACGACGCCACCACCTCGCTTTTCGTCCCGGGCTCGGTGAAGGAGAGGCGCCCCCCCGCGTTGAGCGTGTGCGTGCCCAGCGGCTCGGTCCAGGAGGTCACGCCAGCGAGACCGTAGTCGTCGGCCGACGGCGCGTAGTAGGGCAGCGCCAGCGAGGCCCGATGCGTGACGTTGTCGAGGGCGTCGTAGTCGCCCCGGGTCTCGATGAGCGAGGGGTCCGGCGCGATTCGCCGCGGGATGGTGCGGGGCGGCTCGGTCGTGGTCCAGGCCGCGTATGGCCCTGGCACGGAGGGCTCAACGGCCCGGGCCGTGCGGTCTGCAGGGATGCGAAAGGCGCCGTCGCGCGCCTTCGTGAGGGCCGTGGAGGTGACAAGGGCCTCGCCCGGCGTGGAATCGGTGGCATCCGTTTCGAAAGACGAGTCGGCCGGCACCCAGTCGTGGACGGTGGCGCCCCGGACGAGACGGGTGGCGCGGCGGTGCGTGTGGGTCGACAGGTCGTAGACGAAGGCATTGGGGACGCCGTCCCGGAGCGAGGTGTAGGCCAGCTGCGAGCCGTCGGGGCGCCACACGGGCCGCCGATCATCGGAGTCGGGATCAGTGAGAAGCGTCGAGGTCTCCGTGCCCAGATCATAGAGCACGAGCTGCCGGCCGCCCTTGGCGTCGACGCGGGCGAGCGCCAGGGTGTCCTGCGACGGATGCCACTGGAGGCCCGTGATCTGCAGGTCCCCTTCGTAGTCCGTCACCCGCATCGTCTCGCCCGTTTCCATTGTCATCAAGTGCACGTTGGCCGTGCCGTCCGCCGTCGCCACGAACGCGAGGCGCTCGCCGTCCGGCCCGTAGGTGGGCGCCGACGTGCGGCGGCCGTGGGTGAGGCGCCGCTCGTTGTCTCCGTCCGCACCAACCACGAACAGGTCGTCCACGAGCGACCCGTGGGCGGCCCGCGTCTGCCGGCTGAAGGCGATTCGCGTTCCGTCGGGGCTCCAGGCGACGGACGGCTCGATGGCCCCCTCCGCCACCACCGTAACCTTGCCCGACGAGCGGTCGATCACGTGCAGCCGACGCACCGGGCGCTCCGGCGACAACTGGGTCAGGGCGGCGATGCGCGACGTGTCGGGGCTGTACGCGAGGGCCTCCACGTACTGCCCCGGCACCGCGAGCGTGTCGGTACGCAGGGAGTCGAGCGTTTCGAGCTGGCCGGCGAGGGTGTTGTAGTACACGTTCATGTCGCGCCGCCACTGCTCGTAGAACGTCTCGTAGGACGACCCGACAGTTTCCCGAAATGCCGCCTCAAAGTCGTGCACCTCCGCGAGCCCGAACAGCACGTCTGTTTTGTGGTGGAGGAGGTCCGTGAGCGTCGAGTCGCCGTGCTGCTGGGCGAAGTAGCGCACCTGGCTGTGGCCGGAGGCGTACAGGAGCGTCCCGTTCCAGAGCGACCGGCCGTCCTCGTACGACAGGGCATCGTCGAGGACGGCGGCGCGGAGCCAGCGCTCACCCCGCTGAGCGTTCCACGTCTCGGCCTGGTACTGCGCAAGCCCTTCGGTCCAGACCCGGGGAAACGAACCGCCGAGGGCGAGGGCCCAGAGTCCCAGGTCCGTTCGGACGGCCTCGTAGTGAAAGAGGTGCGTCAGCTCGTGGGCCAGCACGAGGCGCAGCCACGAGGAGGGACCGGTGAAGGCGCGCGCCCAGTCGTTCGTCTTCACCCAGATGTCGGTATACCCGGTGCCGAAGGGCACCGCGAAGCCGTTGACGATGGCGTCCTGGTCGCTCAGGTAGACGCGGATCCGCTCGTCGAACGTCACGTCCAGGGTGGCCGAGAGCGTGTCGTATGTCGTCTCCGCAATCGGCGCGGCCGCGGCGGCGATGTCGTCGAGGCGGGCCGGGTGGACAATCTCGAAGTGCTCGGTCGTGGCCGTCCGCCAGTCGATCTCGGGGTGGTTGCGGCCGGTTACCGTGCTGAAGCTCTGCGCCTGCGCGGACAGCATCGGGACGCTGAGGAGCAGAAGGATGCAGAGGGCGACGCGGTGTGCCATCGCGGGGATGCGTCTGGGCGTGGGGGCAAGCAGGGCGCGGCGCGAAGGGTCGATTTCCGGGCCCCAATCAACCGCGGGCCGCGAGGGCAGTCCCTTCCTGAACCGCGGGCGGTTCGGGGGACGTCTGGACCGGAAGGACCGCGGTGGCCGCAACGGTGTCGGCGTCCGCATTGTCTACGGTTAGCGACGCCTCCGCCCCAAAGAGCAGCCGCAGCCGCTCGCGGGCGTTGTCCAGCCCCGTTCCGCCCTCCTCCGTATCGAGAGTTCCGGGATTGGTCACACGGATGCGGAGGGCTTCGTCTACCACCTCGGCCCGGATCGTGATGACGCCCCCCTCTCGGCAGCACGCCACCCCGTGTTTGATCCCATTCTCCACGAGCGTCTGCACCAGCATGAACGGGACCGGATACGAGCGTGCCTCCTCGTCCACCTCAATTCGATGCCGCAGCCGATCTTCGAAGCGCACCTTTTCGAGCTCCAGGTACGTACGCACGGTCGACAGTTCGTTTTCCAGCGACACGGTTTTCATGTCGTCGGCCTGGAGCGTGCTCCGCAACAGGCGGGCCAGGCGCGTCACCATGCGCTGGGCGCGGTCGGGGTCTTCGGCGATCAGGGCCCGCACGCTGTTGAGACTGTTGAAGAAGAAGTGGGGGTTGAGCTGCAGCTTGAGCGCCTTCAGGCGGGCCGTCTCGGCCTGCGCCTCCAACTTCCACTTGTCCACCTCCGCCTGCCGGTAGCTCCAGAAGTAGTGGACGCCGAAGTAGATGAGCGACCACAGCATCAGCAGGAACCACCCGTTCACGACGGAGGCCAGCAGCACCCCGGTCTCCGAGTCGATCTCTTTGTAGAGGTCTAGCTCCAGGACGTAGCGCCCCACGACGTCCATGGTGCCGTGCAGGATCAGCGCGATCACCAGGGTCGCCCCCACGACGCGCGGCGCCAAC
This sequence comes from Salinibacter sp., assembly GCF_036626415.1. GTDB lineage: Bacteria > Bacteroidota > Rhodothermia > Rhodothermales > Salinibacteraceae > Salinibacter. The sequence continues at coordinate 16,839 of NZ_JAZKRW010000038.1, read as the reverse complement.
TGCTGCAGCGACATCTGCGTCCAGTCTCCCCGCCGAGCAACGTGACGATACAGGTGGGTGTACAGCACGCCGGCCACGACGAAGACGACGTAGGACGCGACCCGCTCCCAGGACACCGCCTGGAAGAACGAGGACAGGGTAAGCCGCAGCACCGCGTAGCCGGTCCATCCCCCGAGCTGACAAATCCAGTAGGCGTACGTCCGAGACATCGGCGGGCGGGCATCATCGGTCCGACTGAGGAACAGTATACACACACCGAACGGGCCGTCAGGTTCGGGCCTCTCCGGGCAACCGGGGGGCCGTCGCGTTCATGGGCCCCGAATCCCACGCCCGGCCCTGGTCGTACGAGCAGGCGTTCGTTGTTTGTCCCCGCCCACACCTTGGTTCGTGTCCGACCTCACATCCTGCTCCGCCTCGACGCTGGCCCGCCGCATCCGCGCCCGCGAAGTGTCCGCCGTCGAGGTGCTCACGGCTCATCTGGAGCGCATTGAGCGGTGGAATCCGGTCGTCAACGCTACGGTCACCCTCAATACAGAGCCGGCCCGGGCCCGGGCGGAGGCCGCCGACGCGGCCCTGGCCCGCGACGAGGTGTGGGGGCCGCTGCACGGCGTCCCCTTCACCGTCAAGGATCAGTTCTCGACGGCGGGGCTGCGCACCACGTACGCCCTGCCCCACTACGCCGACTTCGTGCCCGACGCGGACGCCCCGCAGGTGACCCGCCTGAAGGCGGCCGGGGGCATCCTGCTGGGCAAGACGAACCTCCCATTTGCGGCCTACGACTGGCAGTGCCAAAACCCGACGTTCGGGCGTGCGAACAACCCGTGGGCCCTGGATGCCACGCCGGGGGGCAGCTCCGGGGGCTCCGCGGCGGCCCTGGCGGCGGGCTTCACGCCGCTGGAGCTGGGGGCCGACGTGGGCGGCTCCCTCCGCGTGCCCGCCCACTTTTGCGGGGTCGCCAGCCTGCGTCCCACGGAAGACGGTCCCCTCCGCGGCATCCGCCCGCCCGCCCGCCCCGCCACGGTGCGCCACATCGCCGTGGCCGGCCCCATGGCCCGCACGGTCCGAGACCTGCAGCTGGAGTGGGCCGCCCTGTCGGGCTCGGCGGACACGGCTGAGGTGCCTGCGCCCGCCGCCGACACCCTACGCATCGCCGTCACGCCCGAGCTGGGCGGCGTACCGGTCGACACCAACACCCAGCGGGTGCTCCGCGACGCCATCGGCGCGTGGCGCGATGCGGGGTGCAGCGTGGCACGTCGCCCCGCCCCGTTCGACGTGGAGGACGCGTTCGACACCTGGGCCCGCATTCAAGGCTTCGAGCTGACGGCCGGCCTTCCCGCTCCCCTGCGGCACACGCCCTTCCGACAGCTGGTATGGCACGGCTACGTGCGGTCGCAGTACGGCAGCCTCGCCGGGCGCATGGCGAAAGGGGCCGGGCTCAGCCCACGGGCGTACTTCAATGTCCTCGATCGGAAAGCGACCCTCGCCGACACTGTCGACGCCTTCTTCGACGACTGGGACCTGTGGGTCACGCCCGTCGCGGCCCTCCCCGCCTTCACCCACCGCCGCACCGGGGCCGCCCTCGAGATTGAGGGCGTCTCGGTCCCCTACGCCCTCCCCATCGCACCCTACAACTGCCCGACGGCCGCGCCGGGCCACCCCATCCTCACGCTGCCCGCCGGCCGATCGTCGGACGGACGCCCCATCGGCCTTCAGGTGCACGCCCGGCGGGGAACGGACGCCAATCTACTTGCGGCAGGACGGCGCCTGGAAGCGGCGCTGGACCATGACCCGGAGCCTGCCTCCTTCGCCGAGACGTCCGGTTCCGAAGACGATGCATGAACGGTTCCCTCTTCGCCCCCCACTCTCTACTCTCGCCACCGATCTCATGCCCGAACTCGTCATCATCGCCGCCGTCGCCGAGGAGAACCGCGTCATCGGCAAAGACAAAGACCTCCCCTGGCACATCCCGGAGGACCTTCAGCGCTTTAAGCGACTCACCACCGGGCACCCCCTCTTGATGGGCCGACGCACGTTCGAGTCCATCGTGCACCAGTTTGGCGGCCCACTGCCCGATCGGAAAATGATGGTCCTCACCACGCAGGACGGCTACGAAGAGTACCCCGAGGTCGAAACCTACGGCTCCATCGACGCGGCCCTAGACGCCCTGCCCGACGACGACACCGTCTTCGTCGGCGGGGGCGAGTCCGTCTACGAACAGTTTCTCCCGCATGCCGACCGGATGGAACTGACCCTGGTCGAGGGAGAGTACGAGGGCGACACCTACTTTCCCCCCTTCGAGCCCCTCATCGGGGACGTATTTGAAGAAACCGCCGTCGACGCGCGGGACGGCTTTCGGTTTGTCACCTACGAGCGGACGGACGCGGACTGATCGACCGGCTCCCGCGCAAAAAAGGCCTCGATGCGGTCGTGCTGCCGCTTCGCGTCGTTGTAGCCGATCTCGAGAAGGCGGTCCAGGTAGTCGGGATGAAAGAGCAGCATGCTCCACCAGTCGGGCGGCGGGTCGGTGCGCCACTGCACCGTCGACAGAAGGCTGCCCATGACCCCGCCGAGGTCCATCCAGTAGTCGCCCGCCAGGGCCCCGAGGTCCACGGACGGCCGCAGGACGAGCAGGTCGATGGGCTGGAGCGGCTCGCGCTGCTCCGGGCGCAGCTGGCGGACAAGCCGGTTGATGCGACGCAGCACGGCGGCGTCGTGCTCCAGCACGTCGAGCAGGAGCACGTTGGAGAGGATGCCCATCATTTGGAAGGGCGACGGGTAGGCGGGCGCGCGGGCCGCCCGGTTCGCCTCGGCCTGGGACCGCTCGTAGCGCGTCGAGACGACGAAGAGACGATCGGCCCCCATGTGGATGGCGGGCGCGAGCGGGTCGAGCATGCGGAGGCCGCCGTCCCCGTACCAGGCATCGTCGAGGCGGACGGCCGGAAACACCATCGGCAGGGCCGTGGAAGCCATCACGTGGTCGAGGCTGAGGATCGCCCGGCGCCCGACCCGATTGGGACGGTCCCAGTTCTGCATCGAGCACCCTTGCACCCACGTCACGGTCTGGAGCGTGGCGTAGTTGGAGGTGGTAATGGCGAGCCCCTGCAGGCGGTCCGCCTCCAGGTTTTCGGCCACCCCCGTGAGCCGGCCCTTGGCGTCCGTGGGAAGCCGCCGGTCGAGGTAGGCACGGAGGGGGGCCGTGTCTAGGAGCGTCTGCTTCTCGCTTGGCGCCGTCCACAAGATCGACCGCGCAATCGTCCAAAGGGAGCGCGGCGCGAACACATCCTCCGCCGTCAGGTCTTCCCAGTAGCTCGTAAGCCGCGCCGTGCGGTCCTTCCACGGGCCGGGATCGGCCGCGAGGTGGGCTGCATTGATAGAGCCCGCCGACACCCCCGTCATGAACGGGACTGAGGCCGAGGGAAAGGCCTCCCCGACGTAGCACAGCACCCCGGTCTGGTAGGCCGCGCGGGCCCCGCCGCCGCCCAGCACGAGGGCCGCAGGGGCGTCCGCTGAGCCGCTGGCCTCCGAGTCCGCTGTGCCGTTGGACGACGTTCCGCTCATTGAGGGAGGGGCGTTTGGGGGGTGTGCTTTGGGGCACCAAGGCGTCGGCCGCGAGGCCCGCGACACCGCGTCCTCCCCGTCCGCCGCCTGTAAAGGTCAAGCGGTCAAGATGTGTGCCAGCGGTACTTTCGGAGGATCTCGGGGTCTCGTGTGCGCTTCATGACGGTCCCGCACTCCTCACAGTAGAAGACCACTTCTTTTACGGGTGCCGACACCCCAAGCATGAAGAAAAACCCGGCGCTCCATCCGTATTGCGGCTCTGCCGTCACCCGCGGATGCGAAAGGTCATATCCGCACGCGCAGGGCTCACTGTCCACCCGTTCGGCAAGGGCCTCTTTCGCACTGGTGACCGATGCCGACGCCACGGCCACCCCGCCTCCGTCTCCCGCGGGCTCAGGGGCAGGCGTCTGCTCAAAGTCGTCGTCGCGCCACCACAGCTCCGGAGGCTCGTCCTGCAGCTCCGGCTCTCGTTCAAAGACGTACCGGTCGGCCGCCCACTCGCCCGGCCCGAACACAAAAACGATCACAAGGAGGACGAAGACGAGGGCCGAAAACTCGAGGGACTGGTCGGCCGTCAGGAGGCCCTGCTCCAGGTGCACCAGGAAGACAGCCCCGGCAAGAATGGGGATCTGGACGAGCGCCGCGAGCCGGGTGAGGAGGCCTGCCGCCAACAGGAGCCCGCCCACCAGGTGCGCGAACGTGACGTAGTGGGTGAGCGCCGCCGAGGCCACCGAAAACTCGGACAGGTCCACGAGCGCCTCCACGCCCTGGCTTTCGTAGGCAAACAGCATGCCGCGGACGAACAGCCCGCCGCCAAGGTAGATGCGCACCAGGTCGAGGGCGACCGTCCGGTGCTCGTTGATCCAGTCGACGAGATCGCGATAGCGAGACATGGGAGGCGTAGGGCGTTCTGTGCGGAAGCGACAGCGACGCTTGGCTCAGGGAGCATTTGTAGCTCAACACCCGCAGCCGTTTCAATTTCTTTTTTCTTCACATGATATGGGACGGCGTCCAGTCGCCCGCGTTCCTCTTCTGCTGCGGTGGCCGTCCACTGACAAACAAATGACCGCGTCCGGCTTACAAAGAAGGCATCTAGTACTTCTTCCCCCGCTGCCTCACGTCCCATGGCTGACCTGCCCGCTTTGGCTGCCCTTCCTGATGACGCCCGGCTCTGGATCCACGCGGCGGCCTCGCCGCTCGGCGACGACCGCCAGGCGGCCCTGCTCGATCGGCTCTCGACATTCATGGAGGGGTGGCGCGCCCATGAGCGCTCCGTGGAGGGGGCCGCGACCATTCTCCACGATCGATTCCTCGTCGTCGCTGCCACACCGGTGGGTAGCGGGGACCTCTCCGGCTGCGGCATTGACGACCTGGCCCATGCGATTGACGACGCGGCGTCTGCCCTCGAGGTTGCCTGGGTGCCGTCCCTTCACGTCCTCTACCGCGACGGCGACGGACGCGTGGTGGCGACCTCTCGACGCGCCTTTCAGGAGCGCGCCACAGACGGCATCGTGACGGCCGACACGCCTGTGTTCGATCCAAGCCTCACGACCCTGGGCGCCCTCCGCGAGGGGGCGTTCGAGCGGCCCGCCCGCGAGTCGTGGCACGCTCAGCTGCTGAGCACGCCGGCCAAGGGGTAAGGTCCCTCGGGACTGGGGCTCCGGAATTACGCCTCCGCACCGCCGGCAGGCAACGCCCGCTCCGCGGTCGCTGCCGCATGCCCTTCCGTTCGTTCGTTTTTCCGATCCCCCCACCGCCTCATGGCCCTTTTCCGGACGCCCTGGGAGGCCCTGATCTCTTGGCTGGCGCGCATGGAGCCCTCCCGCCGCGAGGTCTTCTTGGCGGTCTTCGCCCTCCTGTCATTGTTTGCCGTCGGCACGACGGGCTACGTCGGGATCGAAGGATGGTCGGCGGCCGACGGGTTGTACATGACGTTCATCACCCTCTCGACAATCGGATTCCAGGAGGTCAACCCCCTGTCGGACGCAGGACGGTTTTTCACCTTCGGCCTGGGGGTCACCGGCATCGGGATTCTCAGCTTCGTTGCCGTTCGCTCCGCCCAACTTCTTCTCGTTAGCGATCGCCTCCGTGAACGCCGCATCATGAAACGAATCGACGAGCTTTCGGACCACTACATCGTCTGCGGATACGGGCGCGTGGGGGAGCGGCTCACCGAGGATCTCATCGAGGAGGGGAAGTCGGTGGTGGTCGTGGACATCGATGAAGAGATTAGCGCGTCGCTGTCGAAGAATGAACGCCTGCACGTGCAGGGCGACGCGGAGGACGAGGAGACCCTCCGCGCCGCGGGCATCGAGCGGGCGCGGGGACTGATCCTCGCCCTTCCCGACGACAGCAGCAACGTCTTCGTGGCCCTCACGGCCCGGGAGATGAACCCAAACCTCTTCGTCCTGGCTCGCACCATCGACCACGACAACCGGAGCAAGCTGCGCAACGCCGGGGCCGACAAGGTGATTGCCCCGAGCGAGGTGGGCGCCGACCGGATGGCCCAGGTTGTGCTGCGCCCCCACACCGACCACTTCCTGGAGCGCGTCCTCCACACCAGCGCGCTGAGCCGCCAGATCGACGAGGTGCAGGTGCACCAAAACGCCCCCCTCGCCGGCAAGACCCTGGCCGAGAGCAACTTCCGGCAAGAGTTTGAGGCGATCGTCATCGGCATCATCGACGCGGACACCGATGCAATGACGTTCAACCCTTCGCCCACCGAGCGGATCGACGCCGGGGACATCCTGATCGTGCTGGGGGAGACCGACGTCATCGATGCCCTCCGCAAACGCGTGTGCCTCCCGTAGCCGCCGGTCCGGGCTTCGAGAAACGGACCGACCCGGCACGGGTACATGATCTTCCCTCTCGAACAGCCCTCCACCGACGATGCGCACGCACAGGACGTTTCTCTGGGCCGCTCTCGGCGCGCTTCTGCTCGCGACGGGTGTGTCTTCGCCCGCCGCGGCGCAGGGGTACTTCGACCAGTACGCCATCGAGGACATCCTGGCCCGGCAGGCCGACAACCTCGACGACCTGCCCGAGGTGTACTACGAATACGCCGTGCTCGACGACCCGAGCGGCAATAGCGTGGTGGCCCGCAACCGATTCTACCAGCGCATTGGGAACGGGGACACCGAGACAGGCCGCAAACAGGCCCAGCTCGTCGAGCTGCTCAACCGACAAACGATCGAGAACACGCCTCTTGGCGACACGCTCGTCGTGCCCACCGAGTTTGGCCTCGACTTCCGGGCCTACTCACCCTTTCCCCGCTACTACCCGGAGGCCCACCGCTTCGAGAAGCTGTTCGTCATCCACAAGACGGTGCAGGCCTTCGCCGCGTACGAGTACGGCCGGCTCGCGCGCTGGGGCATCGTCAACACCGGCAACCCCGACTCCACGGCCACCCCGACGGGCCGGTTCAACTTCAACTGGAAGGAGAAGGAGCGCGTCTCGACAATGAGCCCGCCCGGGGAGGAATGGACCATGCGCTGGGTCTTCAATTTTCACGCGGCCCGTGGCATTCACATCCATCAGTACTCGATGCCCACGGGCGGCCCCACGAGCCACGGCTGCGTGCGCCTCGTCGACGCCGACGCCAAGTGGATCTACGACTGGGCCGAGCCCTGGCAAACGACCCAGGGACACATGGGCCCCTCGTCCGGGCGGGGGAAGCTCTTGGAGCCCGGCACCATGGTGCTCGTGGTGGGGGACGACCCCGAAGGAACGCCGCAGCCGTTCGACTACAAGGCCCGCTACCCGGTGTTGAAGCGTGTGGCGCTCCCGACGCGGCCCTACGACGTGTCGCCCGGCACCAATCAGCAAGAAATGTGGGACCGGCTCCGGGAACGGCGTGCCTCTCGCTGAGACAGGCCTCGCCTCGGAAGGTGCGGGTGGGAGCGAGGCGGGGACCCAGTGCAGCCTCAAGCAATCCTTTTTGCAATGCAGTCGTCTTGAGCGGAGCCCACCGGAGTCGAAAGATCCCTCCGAGTGCAACGTAAATGTCAGATTCGAAGAGATTCACTCTGAAAGCACTTCTTCACTGATGTTCAGGGCGCTTCGGTCGCTTGGCAGCTCCCTCAGAATGACGGGCCCTTCCGTGACCCAAGAGGAACCCCTTGAACGTGCACTAGGGCCGGCTTCGAAGCGCCGCCGCGCGTGACGGCAATTCTGCCGCGGCCGATGGCCGGGACCGGAACGACGAGTCGGCGCGGGGGCGATCTGCCGTCTGGCCCTTCGGCAGCGGGTCCAGGGCCGACTGCTCCCGAAAGATTCCGTCGTCCGCGATGGGCCGCATGATGCGCCCGAAGCGGGGAAGCCAGGCCTCATGGTCCCACGAGAAGTACGTAAGGACGGCCTTGCCCACGACGTGATCCTTGGGCACGAAGCCCCAGAACCGACTGTCCTGCGAGTTGTCCCGGTTGTCTCCCATCGCAAAGAAGTAGTCTTGCTGGAACGTGTACGTGGTCGTGCGCGCCCCGTCGATGGCAAAGGTGGAGTCCGTCATCTGCCGGGCGGCGCGGCCCTCGTATCGCGTAATGACAGGCCGGTAGAGGTCCCAGTTCTGGGCCGTTAGCGCCACAGTTTCTCCCTTCGCCGGAATGTGGACGGGCCCGTAGTTGTCCGGCGTGTATCCCTGTCCGGAGGGATACATAATCTCGCTGTACTCGTCGTCGGTTAGGATGTAAGGCGTGATGGAGCGCACCCACGACCGCTGGCTGATCTGCCGGGCCCCTGCGGGCGTCGCCAGCACGCGCACCGTCTCGGCCCGGTCGGTCCGTCGCACCTCACTGATGCCCATCTCTTCCATGCGGGCCCGGGGAATCTGGTAGCGCGCGTCGCTCTTGGTGACGGTCCAGTACTGCTGCATGCCGCGCCCCAGGGGCAGGGGCTCCTCGTCGACGTGCACGAGCTTGTCCTGCACCGACAGGGTGTCGCCGGGCATGCCGATGACGCGCTTTACATAGTGCACCTTGCGGTCGATCGGCCCCTCGTCGGGCGGATAGTTGAACACGATGGGATCCCCCCGCTCTACCTCGGAGAACCCGGGCAGGCGGTGGTACGGAAACGTGACGCCCGGAAGGTGGATGGACGTGAGCGGAATGCCGAGCGAGACGGGCGTTCGGGGGCCGTAGTGCAACTTCGACACGACGAGATAGTCTCCCACGAGCAGGTTCTCCTCCATCGAGGGCGTGGGGATGCGGAAGAGGTCGAACAGGAGCGACCGCACAATGAGGACGATGATGACGGCCACGACGAGGGACTCGCCCCATTGTCGAAGCTCACTCTTGCGCGGTTCGGCGTCCCGGCTCGGGTCGTCGGTCGACATGCTGGTGTCTGGATGGGCTAGGGTGAAGAATAGGGACCGCCCGCCGCTGCGTTATGGCATTGAGGAGGCGGGCGAGGCGGACGCCTCAGAGGTGCGGGCCGTGTCGAGGCGGGGGCGGCGCCCCGGCACGATGTCGCCCCGGGAGGTTGGGGCAAGGAAAAACGACCGGCCGTCAAATCCGGTGCGGTACCACCGCTCGCGGCGCTCGTCGTAGTAGTAGTCCACGTGCGGCGCCGATCTCTCGCGGCGGAGGGGCGCAAGCAGGGTGTCACGCAGGGCCCGCAGCTGCTCACGGTACGCCCGCTCCGCCGCCACGATGACCCCGCGCCCTTTGGGCCCCCGCCCGTCGGTGACCTGTACCGGGATGGAGTCGTTGACGACAAACCAGTACTCGAACTGGGCCCGCCCGGTCGGGGGGTCGTTCAGCGGAGCGTCGGCGAGTGTCTGGGTGGGGTCCCCAAACCGGGCCTGGAGGCGGGCCCGCAGGGTCGGGGTTCGGGTCGTGTCGAGGAAGGTGTGGTCGGCGGTCTCGCCGAGGAAGGCCCACTCGGTGTCCGCAAACCGCTCCCGGAACCAGTCTCGCTCCAGGTGCCTGACGGGGCGCACGTCGTGGAGGGGAAAGGTCGGGGCCTCGGCCGCAGGAGACGAGAACGCGGGATGGATGAGGCGAAGCGAATCGGTAGGGGTCGGGATCCGAGTGGGCGGGTGCGCAGGCCATCGCCCCTGCTGCCGCAAGTGCCGGCGCGCCAGGGCGCGGTACCGCTCCTCCTGGTAGCGCTCGACGAGACGCCCCTCCGCCCCGGTCGTCTGGGCGAAGGCCGGCCTCGCCCCCCCGCCCATCAGAAGCCCCCAACACGCCAGCCAGACGGCGCACGCGGCGCCGGAGAGCAGGCCATTTTGCAGGTGCCGTCCAGGCGGGTGTCTCATGCTCGGATCGTCGTGCCGGGGCGAAAAGAAGAGGGGCGCTCCGCTTCCCCAGAATGTCTCGGGGCATCGGTCGGCCGCCCCCCGCTCCAGAGAGCGCGTTCAGTCTTCGTCTACCGAGAGAATGGCGAGGAACGCTTCCTGCGGGACGTCGATCTCGCCCATCTGTTTCATGCGCTTCTTCCCCTCCTTCTGCTCCTCCAGCAGCTTTTTCTTGCGGCTGACGTCCCCGCCGTAGCACTTGGCCGTCACGTCCTTGCGCTGCGCCTTGATCGTCTCGCGGGCCACGATGCGGCGCCCAATCGACGCTTGAATGGGCACCTCGTAGAGTTGCCGGGGGATGACGTCCTTGAGCTTCTTGGCGAGCTTGCGCCCCACCTCGTGGGCCGAATCGCGGTGGACGATGGTGGAGAGGGGCTCGGCCGGCTTCTCGTCGATCAGGATCGTGAGCTTCACGAGGTCGCTCTCGCGGTACTCCAGCAGCTCGTAGTCGAACGAGGCATAGCCGCGGCTCGCGCTCTTGAGGTTGTCGTAGAAGTCGAAGACGATCTCGGCGAGGGGCAGCTCGTACTCCAGCTTCACCGTCTGCCCGTCGAGCCAGCGCTGGCTCCCGTACTCCCCCCGCCGCTTCTCACAAAGCTCGATGACGTTGCCGATATAGTCGCTCGGGGTGATGATGTCGGCCTTCACGTAGGGCTCGTAGACCGCCTCAATGTCGCCGTAGTGCGGCATGTCTTCGGGCTTGTCGACCGTCACGGTCTTGGGTTCCCCCTTCTCCTCGACCTCCACACGGTACTCCACGTTGGGCACGGTGGTGATGATGTCGAGGTCGAACTCGCGCTCCAGCCGCTCCTGGATAATTTCCATGTGGAGCAGGCCCAGGAAGCCCACCCGAAAGCCGTACCCGAGGGCCGAGGAGCTCTCGGCCTGATACGTGAGCGACGCGTCGTTCAGCTGCAGCTTCTCGAGCGCGCCCCGCAGCTCCTCGAAGTCGTCGGTCTCGGTGGGATAGATGCCGCTGAAGACCATGGGCTTCACCTCCTCGAAGCCCGGAATGGGCTCGTCGGCGGGGTCCTGAGCCTTCGTAATGGTGTCGCCGACGCGCGCGTCCTGGATGTCCTTGATCGACCCGATGATGTAGCCCACATCGCCGGCCGTGAACGCGTCGACCTTCTGCCGCCCCATCCGCAGGATGCCCAGCTCTTCGGCGTCGTACTGCTTCTTGTTGGACATAAACTCCATCGTGTCGCCCTCCTCCAGCGTGCCGTCGAAGACGCGGGCGTAGACGACGGAGCCGCGGTACGAGTCGTAGATGGAGTCGAAGATGAGGGCGCGCAGCGGCCCGTCGGGGTCGCCGGAGGGCGGCGGCACCCGGTCGATCATCAGGTCGAGCATCTCATCGACCCCCTCGCCCGTCTTGGCGCTGATCTGCAGGATGTCCTCGGCGGGCTCCCCGATCAGGTCCTCCAGCGCCTGCGCCACCTCGTCGGGCCGGGCCACCGGCAGGTCAATCTTGTTGATCACGGGAATGATCTCCAGGTCCTGCTCCAGGGCCAACCACAGGTTGGAGATGGTCTGCGCCTCGATGCCCTGCGCCGCGTCGACCAGCAGGATCGCCCCCTCGCAGGCCTTGAGCGCCCGGCTCACCTCGTAGGTGAAGTCGACGTGCCCGGGCGTGTCAATAAGGTTGAGCGTGTACTCCTGCCCGTCCGGGGCCGCGTGCGCCATCCGCACGGCGTGGCTCTTGATGGTGATCCCCCGCTCGCGCTCCAGGTCCATGTCGTCGAGCGTCTGCTCCTTCATCTCGCGCTCGGTGATGGTCCCGGTGCGTTCCAGGAGCCGATCGGCCAGGGTGCTTTTCCCGTGGTCGATGTGCGCGATGATGCAGAAGTTGCGGATCGTCGAAAGGTCAGGCATGAGGCGCAAAGGCCATCGAATGGATGTCCAGCGAAGGGCCGCGGGGCGACCGACCCGCTCGGGCGCCCCCCGAGCCGGGTCCTCAGTGTGCGGGGCATGTAACGGCCCATCCGTCTTCACGTTGCACGGCGCCGGCCGGAACGGGCCGGGCCGCGATTCCGCTCCGGTTGGCCGGCCCTACATGAACTCCCCCTCCACAGTCCAGAACTGTCCATTTGCCGACGCTTCCCCGTCGCGCGCCTCCCGGCCGTCGCGCCGCCGATACGGCACGGCCTCGGACAGAGCCGGGGGGACCGCCGGGGGCGTGCCCACGTCTCGTCCAAGGTCTGAGAAAACCGCCGCGGGACGCGGACGCGCCCGAGGCGTCGGGCCCCGCTCGCTCATCTTGGCCGCCCGGCGCTTCGCAATCCGGCGCTCGTGGAAGGACTGGTGAAAGATCATCACCCCAACGACGCCGAGGACAATCGACATGTCGGCCACGTTCCAGATGGGAAACAGCTCCAGGTATGCCCCCCCGAAGAACGGGATGCCCCGAGGGATGAAGCCCTGCCAGAGGCTCACGTGGATGAAGTCGACGACACGCCCGGCAAAGTACGGGCCGTAGTCGAGCAGCACGCCGTAGAAGACACGGTCGATGATGTTGCCCAGGGCCCCGCCCAGGATGAAGGCGAGGCTCCAGCGGTAGGGGCCGTAGTCGTTGCGGACCTGATAGATGTACGCCGCCACGAGCACCGTCGCCACGAGCGAGAGAATCGTCACGGTCCCGGTGGGCCCGATCGTAATGCCAAACGCCATGCCCGGGTTTTCGGTGAAGGTCAGCCGCAACCAGTCGCCGAGGAGCGGAATGGACTGCTCTCGGTACATGAGCTGGAGCACCGTCGCCTTGGCGGCTTGGTCGAGAAGCACGACGACCCCAGCAATCCAGAAGACGCGCATCGTTGTGGTCACACGGGAAAAGGAAAAGACAGACGGCCCTTCGCGGCGCTCTGACGCTAGGGGGTTGCGGCCGACTCTTCGGCGGTAAGCGCCTCCATGGCCTCCCGGTCCCACTCCATCACGATGGGCATGCGGCGGCCAATGCCGAAGGCCTTCTCGGTGACCCGGAGGCCGGGCGGGGCCTGGCGGCGCTTGTATTCGTTCTGGTCCACCTGCCGCAGCACGTCGCGCACGAGCCCTTCGTCGAGGCCGGTCTCCCCAACGATGGTGCTGAGCTCTTTCTTCTCCTCCACGTACCGCTTGAGGATGGCGTCGAGCGTCTCGTAGGGGGGCAGCGTGTCGGTGTCCTTCTGGTCCTCCTTTAGCTCCGCGGAGGGCGGCTTCTCGATCGTGTTCTGCGGGATCACGTCCGTCCCGGCCCGCTCGTTGATGTGGTGGGCCAGCTCGTAGACGCGCGTCTTGAGCACATCGCTGAGGACGGCCACGCCCCCGTTCGTGTCGCCGTAGAGCGTGACGTAGCCGATGGCCACCTCGCTCTTGTTGCCCGTCGACAGCAGCAGATGGCCGAATTTGTTGGAGAGGGCCATGAGCGTCACGCCCCGGGCCCGCGACTGGAGGTTCTCCTCGGCCACCCCGGGCTTGGTGCCCGCAAATTCGTCGGCCAGCATCTCGTCGAAGGCGTCGATCGCCGGTTCGATGGAGATCTCTTTGAACGCGATGCCTAGGTTCTTGGCGAGCACCTCCGAGTCCGTCACGGATCCTTCCGACGAGACGTGCGAGGGCATGGTGACGCCCACTACGCGCTCGGGGCCGAGCGCTTCGGTCGCCAGGGCACAGGTGACTGCCGAGTCGATCCCGCCCGACAGGCCCAGGAGGGCCTTGTCGAAGATGCCGGTCTTCTCGTAGTAGTCGCGAATGCCGAGGACGAGGGCGTCGTGCAGGTCCGCAACCTTGTCACGGTCGGGCGTGCAGGCCGTCGGAGACGTCTCTGTGTCCCAGAAGAGCAGGTCCTCTTCGAAGGAGGCCGCGCACTTCACCTGGGTGCCATCGGCCGTATGGACGCGGCTGTCGCCGTCGTATACGATTTCGGTGTTGGCGCCCACCTGATTGCACAGCAGGAACGGGCGCCCGTGGCGGCGGCAGATGTGCTCGACGAGCTTGGTGCGCACCTCGTGCTTCCCGATCGAGAAGGGCGAGGCGCTGATGTTGACAAAGAGGTCCGGGTCGAGGGCCGCCAGCTCGGACACCGGATCGCACTCGTACCGCTCGCTCTGGTCGACCCCCTCGGGCTGGTGCACGTTCCACATGTCCTCGCAGACGTGGAGCCCGATGCGCACCCCGCGCCATTCGAGGAGCCGCCGCTCCTCGGCGGGCTCAAAGTGGCGGTCTTCGTTGAAGATGTCGTAGGTCGGCAGGAGGGTTTTGTAGACGCGGTCTTGTACGGCCCCGTTCTCCAAAAGCAATGCGGCATTGTGGAGGGGCTTGCCGAACCGGTCGCCGCTGGGCACCGGCGCCCCGATGATGACGCCCAGGTGCGGGGGCAGGGCACGGGCCAGGTGATTGACCGTGCGCTGGACGGCGTCCTTAAAAAACGGATTTTCGAGCAGGTCTTCGGGAGGATACCCCGTCACACAGAGCTCGGGAAAGACGACGAGGTCGGCCCCCCGATCGTCCGCCCGCCGGGCGTAGTCGAGGATTTTCGCACGGTTCCCCTCCAGGTCCCCAATGGTGGGGTTGATCTGGGCCAAAGCAATGTTCATGGGCGCAAGCGGCGGTGTGCCAGAAGAGTCTACAGAAGAATACACACGCCTGGTGCTGACGGTGCGTTCCGGCCCCCGGGCCCATCACGATCTCGTTTCTTCCTGCACGTCTGCAAGCAGCGACTCGTCAATGGCCGGGGCGTCCGGCGGGGCGTGAAGCACGGACACGTCGCCCGTCGACTCCATCACGACGGCCCGCACCTGCTCCAGCCGCGTCACGTTCGCCTCGCGGAGCTTGGCCCGCAGGTCGGCTCGGTCACGTTGGCGCGGCGAAGGTTGTCGTCCAGGACCTCGGGACCATCCATAAGGAGAAGCGGCGCGTTGCCGACGAGGGCCGTGACGCCGGGGATGCGCTTGCGCAGATTCCCCACCACGAACTGGAGGCCGATGAGCAGCCCGTACAGGGCCACCGCCGAGCACACGATCATGAGCGGGACGTCGCCCTCTGCTATGATCCATGCCCAGTCGACAATCGGCCCCGGGGCTCCCCCCAATCTCGTGATTGTAAACGTGTCGACGTGGGACCGGGGACGTTATACTACACTGCCTCTCCCGCCTCCACGTCCTCCAGTTGCGTGCCCTTCAGCCCCATCGCGTCGTACGTCGCGCCCTCGAAGGCCGCCATCGTGGACTGCACCTCGTCCATGATCTGCTCCGGCCCCTTCGCGTAGTCCATCTTGGCGCCGTAGCGCTGGGCAATCTCGGGCAGCATTTCCCAACTGGGCTTGCAGTTGATGCGGTTCTCGTCGTTGTGCCAGCGGTCGAACGGCGTGCCGTGCTCGTCCTCGCGGTTGGTGCCCATCTCCATCATGAGCGTGCGGTTGACGCCCTGGATCTCCTTGGCGGGGCGCACGCGCTGGGCGCGGCCGTCCTGGTTGACGTAGGTGCCCACCGTCTCCACCACCATCGCGGCGGGGAGGGCGGCGGTGGCGCGCGGCAGCGTCTCGTTGGTGGTGTTGTAGTAGTGCAGCACCACGTCCACGTCGTCGAGGGCCTCGGCGCCGCAGAGCCCCGACCCCACCGGGTCGTCCTCCAGCACGTAGATCAGGTCGTACTCGCCGGACTCGATGCGGGAGCCGACCAGCTCCTCGTCGATCGGGGCGATGCCGAGGCGCTCGCAGCCCTCGGCGTTGGGCGTCTTGTCGTCGGTGATGAGCCAGTCGTCGCCCGCGCCCGGCTCGAGGTGCGGGAGGTAGCGCGGGGCGTCGGCCCCCACCGCGTCGGCGAGCTGCGTGAGCAGGTAGTTGTCCTCGACGGTCGCGTGGGCGGAGCCGAGGAAGAGGATGCGCTCCGGGTCGGTGCCGCCGAGGAGGGAGGCGGCCTGTGCGTAGGCCTGCTCCCAGCGCCCGCCCCTGAGGGTCCCCTCCGAGCGGATGTGGGGGCCGTCGGGGCGGTTGTCGTTGAACCGGTTGTAGACAAGCCGGTCCTCGTCGGGGAGCCAGTGCTCGTTGACCGCCATGTTCTGCCGTGGCGTGATGCGGAGCACCTGGTTGTCGCGCACCCAGTAGTGGCAGTTCGAGCCCGTCGCGTTGGTCGTCGTGATCGAGGGCGTCGAGCTCATCTCCCAGATGCGCGCCTTGAAGCGGAAGTCCGTGGCCGTCAGCGCGCCGACCGGGCAGATGTCGATCGTGTTCATCGAGTAGGGGTCGTCGAAGTCCTCGCCCGGCGCGGTCATCGGGTAGTTCTCGACGCCCCGGTTCGTGATCGTGAGCTGGCCGCTGCCGGACACCTCGTCGGTAAAGCGGGTGCAGCGCGTGCAGTTGATGCAGCGCTCGGCGTCGAGCGTCACGCGGGGGCCCAGCTTCACGCGCTTCGGCTTGTGCACCTTGCGGAACTCGAAGCGGGAGCCCTCGGGCCCGTACTTGTAGGCCTGGATCTGGAGGGGGCAGTGGCCGGCCTGGTCGCAGATCGGGCAGTCGAGCGGGTGGTTGGCCAGCAGAAACTCCAGGTTGTCGGTCTGGGCGTCGCGCACCTCCTCGCTGGAGCGGTGGGTCTGGACGACCATCCCGTCCCGCAGGTCGATCGTGCAGCTGGCCTGCAGGCCCGGCATGTACTGCACCTCCGGCTCCCCGTCGTCGTTGAGGACCGCCTCGCCGGTCTCGCGGTCCGTCTTCGGCATGCCCACCTTCACGAGGCACTGCCGGCAGTTGGCCGGGATGGACATGGCGGGGTGGTAGCAGAAGTGGGGCAGCTCGATGCCCTGGTTCAGACAGAACTGCAGAAGCTTCTGCTCCCCATCATACTCGTAAGTCGTTCCGTCGACGGTGACGATTGGCATGTCGGCGTTCAGCGTTAGGCGGTTGAGGGGTGCGCGTTCAGCGTTGGGGGTTACTTGCTCTCGGACGTCTCTTCCTTCTCGAACACATCAAGATAGATCTCAGCAAGGGGAAGTTCAGCCTCGACAGACGGCAGCGT
>NZ_JAZKRW010000037.1:0-23606 GCF_036626415.1 Salinibacter sp. | reverse complement strand
GTTCGGCGCATCATCACCCGGAGGAGCTCCTCCCGGTCCGCGCGGGTGTGGGGGTAAAACAGGGACAAGTGCTCCTCGGCGCGGCCCTGCCGTTTCAGGTCGACGGGCATGAGGTCGGGGCGGGCGGTGACGAGGAAGAAGATCACCTTTCCGCGGTGCGCCGGGTCGCTCATGAACGAGACGATCTGGGAGAAGACGCGCTGGCTCACGCCGCTGTCGCCTTGCATGTCGCGGTTCCCGAGCGCCGCGTCGGCCTCGTCGATCATGACGGCCACCGGCGTCATCGCCTCCAAAAGGTTCAGGATTTTTTCCAGGTTGCCCTCCGTGACGCCCTGCCACTGGGACCGAAAGTTCTTGAGCTTCACCATCGGAATCCCGATCTCCCCGGCGAAGCAGTTGATGAGAAAGGTCTTGCCGCAGCCCACGGGCCCGCTCACGAGATAGCCCATCGGGAGCACGTCGTGCCGGCCCGTCTGCACCGCCTGGGCGGCCTGGCGCAAGTGGTCCTTTGCCGCCGAGTGGCCGGCGATGAGGTCGAGCGAATTGTTCGTCTCGATGAACTCGAGCATGCCGTACGCCTCCGCCTCGATAAACTCCTTCTTGAGGTCGGAAAGTGTCTCGGCGCTCAGGCGGTTCTGGTTCTCCAGGACGTCGGCCAGGATGGTCCGGAGCTGCGTGTAGTTGAGGCCCGCGGTGTTTTGGGCAAGCGCGTCCGGGGAGACCTCCGAATGGGCCCGGAAGAGGTCGTCCCGCTCTGCCAGCGCCCAGTCGATGTACGCCCGTCGGTCGTCCTCCTCGGGGATGGGAACGTAGAGCTCGGCGGTGTGGGGGCTCTGGACCAGTTGCTGGTTCAGGTCCGTCAGGTTCTCGGTGAGCAGCGTGAGCGTGAAGTCGCTCTCCAGAAAGAGCGAGTCGCGGGACCATTTCTGCAGGTACACGAGCGACTGTCGGTCCTGGGCCGAATACATCGACGCCTCGGCCATGGGGGCCACCGTCTCGGCGTAGTCGATGACACAGGCCACCCGGGTGCCGTTCGAGAGGCGGAGGCGGAAGTAGCTCTCGAGCAGCTCGAAAACCTTGTCGGGGGCCTTCGGCAGGTTGTTTTCGTATTCGGTGCCGGCGAGGCTCGCCTGCCCGGCCAGGGCGCGGCTGAAGTCTTCTCGGGACGCTGCGTCCGCGAAGTGGATCCCGGCGCTGCGGTCGTAGAAGACGACCACGTCGCGGGCGGCGAACAGGTCGTCGGTCAGGAAGCGACGGAGCGGCGGGTAGATGCGGGCCCCGTCGCGGTCCTCGGCGGGCACCACGTCCCGGATGTCTCCGTGCAGGATAAAGGTCGAGACCGTCTTCGTGAAGTACTTTCGTGCCAGCTCGCGGGCCCACGGCGGGTAATGAGCGGTGTACGGCTCGAGCGGCGGTGTGTCGGGGGCGGTCTCGGGAGCATCGTCTACGGCAGAAGCCGCGTCGGGCTCGGACGGTTCGGGCTCGGGCATGGACACGAAGAACTTGAAAGGAAACCGACGGGATGGGGCGAACGAGAGGGGCGGGCACGGGATTCAACCGCGCAAGCAGACGCGTCCGCTGCGGAGGAAGATGGAGCCTCTCGGTTAGGCTTCGTGCCGGCCCCCAGTGCACAGCCGACCGGAAGGGGCCGATCGGAATGGCTCGATCTTGTTTGGGGGGGACGAAAACGGAATCCGGCGCCGCCTCCGCCCATACGAATGAGACGAAGATTCCCCACCTGTTCCTTCGACGAGGATTATATGGCCCCCGCCTTTTGTTCACGGCTGGCCCGCTCCCATGGTGTATCGCCGATGGGCACCGCCACCGAGGCCGCACGCTGGCTGCTGATCGAAGACCCCTCGCCGTGGAGCACGGACGCCGTCGAGGAGGCCGGCTGGGGCCGCAGTGTGCACGATGCCATTGCGGAGTGGACGAAAACAATGCCCGACCTGCGCGTGCAGCTGATTCGTCGAGGCCTCGAACGGTGGGACGCCCCCGGCCGCATTCGCTGCATCGCCGTGCGGGCCGGTCCGCGGCCGGTCGTGCGCAAGTGGTGGCTCGGGGCCTACGAGGACATTCCTGCTCTGCAGGTGCCAAAGGCGCTTCGGGCCTCCGCTTCTGAAACCGATTCAGGGCCGCTCGTGCTCACCTGTGTGAACGGCCGCCGGGATGCCTGCTGTGCCAAGTGGGGGCGTCCCGTCGCCCAGGCCGCGGCCGACGCCGCCCCCGACGCTGCGTGGCAGACGTCCCACCTCGGGGGCCACCGCTTCGCCCCGACCGCCCTGGTGCTGCCCGACGGCACGCACTACGGCTGGCTCCGCCCCGACGACATGGCCGATCTGGTGGAGGCGCACCGCCACGGACACCTGTATGATCTCGAACGGGTGCGCGGAGCGGTCCACCAGCCGCGGCCCGTGCAGGCGGCGTGCCTGTCCCTCCGGCGACACCTGGGGACGACCGCCCTCGCGGCCGTGCAGGGCGTGGGGGTGAAGGCGACGGATGCGCACTGGACGGTGCGGACGCAGGCCGAGAGCAAACGGCGAACGGCGCATGTGTGGCAGGAACAGCGGGGGACGCCGTTTCCTCACAGCTGCGGAAGTGATGAGGCGACGCCGGAGACGGCCTGGCGCGTGACGTGGAGGGACGCCGACGCACCCGGCCCCTGAGGGACAAACACGCGTGCCCCCACCGGGCGGTGGAGGCACGCCGTAATGCTCAGCACGAAATGTCCAGGGCGCACCCGATGCGGTTGTGAACCGAAAAGGGCCTGCCCTACGACGACGCGCGGTTAGGCAATCGTGATGTCGTCGTCGAGGTACACGTCCTGAATGGCATTTAGGATCTCGACGCCCTCCTCCATCGGCTTCTGGAACGACTTGCGGCCCGTGATGAGGCCGATGCCGCCGGCACGCTTGTTGATGACGGCCGTGCGAACCACCTGCTGCAGGTCGTTCTCGCCGCTGGCCCCGCCGGAGTTGATGAGGCCGCAGCGCCCCATGTAGTTGTTGGCGACCTGGTAGCGGGTCATGTCGATCGGGTGGTCCGTCAGCAGCTTCTCGTCGACGAGCGACGGGTCCTTGGCGTAGCCGCTGTCCTTGTGCTCACGCATCGCGGCGTATCCGCCCGTCAGGGTCGGCTGCTTCTGCTTGATGATGTCCGCCTCGATGGTGGCGCCGATGTGGTTGGCCTGGCCCGTCAGGTCGGCCGAGCCCTCGTAGTTGGAGCCGTTCAGGACGAACTCCTTGTTGCGCACGTAGCACCACAAGATGGTGGTCATGCCCAGGTCGTGCGCCTTCGAGAAGATCTTCGAGATCTCCTGCAGCTGGCGGTTCGACTCTTCGGAGCCCCAGTAGATGGTAGCCCCGACGCCGACGCAGCCCTGTTCGTAGGCGTCTTCCACGCGAGCGTAGGGCACCTGGTCGTACCGGTTCGGGTACGAGAGCAGCTCGCTGTGGTTGATCTTGAGGACGAACGGAATCTTGTGGGCGTAGTCCCGCGCCACAGAGCCGAGCACGCCATAGGTGGTGGCCACGGCGTTGCAGCCGCCCTCAATGGCGAGCTTGACGATGTTTTCGGGGTCGAAGTAGATCGGGTTCGGCGCAAAGGAGACCCCGGCGGAGTGCTCGATGCCCTGGTCAACGGGCAGAATGGAGAGGTAGCCAGACCCGCCGAGACGGCCGTGGTCGAAAATCTGCTGCATCGACCGGAGGACCTGGGGGCTGCGGTCTGAGCCCTTCCAGACGCGGTCGACGAAGTCCGGGCCGGGAAGGTGGAGCTGGTCTTTTGGGATGGTCTCGCACTCGTGATCCAGCAGGTCCTCGGCTTCGTCGCCGAGGTGCTTGGCAATGGGGGTGCGGGTTGCTTGGGCCATGGGTCGGTTGGGGAGGGTTGTGGGACAGAATGAGGAGGCAAGGGCCTCGGTCGGGCGTAGACGTGGAAGGCCTGCTCCATAAGGTAAGAAGCGAGACCGTCTTCGTCCACGTCAAGGAGGCAAGGCGGGCAACCCCTCTGGTGGAAAGTATGGGAATTTGGCGAACGAGGATCCAACCGTACGCTTGTAGGGCAACAGAGGCGCTTCGTCCGGCCGAGGCAAGGCCCAAACGCCGACGAATGCGCGGTCAGTCCCTGGCCTCCTCCAATACCTTCCCGGCCTTTTCGGCGATGCCGAGGAAACTCTCGGCCGCCAAGCTGGCACTGCCGATGAGTCCGCCGTCGATGTCGGGCTGAGAGAGGAGCCCGTACGCGTTGTGTGGCTTCATGCTGCCACCGTAGAGGAGGGGCACGTCGTCCGCCACTGCTGTGCCGTACCGCTCCGTCAGGTCGTCGCGGATCACCGCGTGCATCTCCTGGGCTTGTTCGGGCTCCGCGGACTCGCCGGTGCCGATGGCCCAGATCGGCTCGTAGGCCACGACGAGCTCGTCCGCACTGTCGATCGGGACGCCCGACAGGGCCCCGTCCACCTGCCCCTGGACGACCGTATCGGCCTCTCCCGCCTTCCGCTGCTCCAGCGTCTCGCCGACGCACACGATGGGCACGAGGCCGTGGGCCTGCGCCTGCTGGGCCTTGGCGTTCACGTCGGCATCGGTCTCGTCGTAGTACTTGCGCCGCTCGGAGTGGCCAAGAATGACGGCGTCACACCCGATGGAGGTGAGCATGGGAGCAGACACGTCGCCCGTGTAGGCCCCCTCGTCCTCGGCGTGCATGTCCTGGGCGCCCACCGTGACAGGCGCATCCGCCAGCGCGTCGGTGACGGCCGGCAGGTGGACGTAGGGGGGACAGACGAGGAACTCGACCGTCCCGAGGTCGGAGGAGGCGGACGAGAGGCCCTCCGCGATAGAGGCGGCGAGCGCCCGGCCGTCCGGGACGTCGGTATTCATCTTCCAGTTGCCAGCGACCAGCATGAACGAGGAGCAGTTGTGAAGGGAATCGAGAAGAACAGGGCGGCGCTACTTTCGCGCCTCATAGGCAAACATGGTCGGGGGGATGTTGCGGGGCTCGTACTCCTTCCTAACCTCCGAAAAGTGGTCGCGGAGCGGGGCCTCCAGGTGGTTATAGTTCTGATAGACGAGAAACTTTCCGTCGTCTGAGAGCACGTTCCGCGTCTGGGCGAGAAGCGTCTGTTTCTCGTCCTCGTCGAGGAACGAGAAGGGGATGCCCGACACAATGTAGTCGACCGCCTCCACGCCGCGCGTGTCGAGAATCTCAACAATGCGCTCGGCCCGGTCCTTCACCACGACGGCTCGGGGGTCGTCAGCGGTTCGCGCCTCAAGCATTTCCGCGAAGTCGGCATTGCTTTCGATGAGAAGGAGGGTGGAGTTCGGCGTCAGACGGTCAAGAATAAACTCGCTGAAGACCCCATTCCCCGGGCCGTACTCGACGATAATCTGGTCCTCCTCAAAATCGATCCACTTGCAGACACGTCGGACCAGGAAGGAGGAGGACGGGGCGATCGCCGCAACATCCTGGTCTCGGAGGAAATTTTTAATATAGGTGAGGGCCCCAGAGAGAACAGACGGCACGGCATGATCGGAGCTGTCGCGGAAGACGGGCGAGGGAGGAGCACGAGCCAAGTACGCGGACAGCGGGTCGTGTTTCAAGGCCTTCACGTTCCGACTCCATGAAGGATCTTCGGAAAAAGCTATGGCAGGGACAGCGGGGTGGGGGCCGATTGCTCGGGTTGGAGGAGCTGGGTGAGGCTTTGGCGGAGGGCGGGGAGGCCGCTCGCCTGGTAGCGGTCCACGATCGTCCCCGCACTGTCGATGAGAACCCAGCTGGGAACGCGGACGGCGTTGTACCGGGTGACGAGCGAGTCTCGGGCCCCGTCGGCGGCGATGGCTCGATGGCCCGGAAGTCGCCGGTGTTGCAGGAAGGCACGGTTCACGACCGTGTCGGGCTCGATGGACACAGAGACGAACGCGACGGAGTCGGCCCGAGTGGCGTCGTGGAGGGCGTTGCGGAGGGGGCGCTGCAGCGTGTACAGGTCGAGGCCGGGCCGGTAGTACTCAAGGACGACGGGCCGGCCCCGCAGGGAGCGGAGGGAGAGGGTGTCGCCCCGAAGGGTCCGGAGTGTGAGGCTTGGCGCCGGCATGCCCGGCTGCAGGCGGGTTGCCTCGTACTCCGTGCGCCGGGCCCACCGCGCCCAGGGGGTGTTCGGGAACCGGGCCCGGAGCTGTTGGGACGCCGACAGGGCCGGCTCCACCTGTGCGCTGTCCAGAAATGCCTGGATGCGGGCGGCCTGCACCCCGGCCCGTTGCCACGAATTGTCGGCACGGGCCTCCAGGGTGTCGAGGAGGGTGAGGGCCGCGCGGTGGCCATGGCGGCGGGCCTCCGCCCGTCGGGCAATGTGGGCGGCGTCGACATAGCGCGGGCTGCTGGAGGGGATCTGCCGGGCGCGGGCCACGACCAACGAATCGTTCCAGCCTTCGAGCAGCGAGAGCGACTCGACGGCAGCAAACTCCGCCGCGTAGGTGCCGGGGTACCGGTCTTGGAGGCGCCAAAGAACGCTGCTGGTAAGGCGGATGTTTTGGACCTGCGCGTTGGCGCCGGCAGCCCCGGTGCGGAGCCGACGCGTGAGCAGGCGTTGGTGCATGCTCATGGCGGTGCGGTACGCCTGCAAGGCCCGGTTTTCGGGAGACACCGGACGGAGCCCGTCCCCCCGCATCGGCAGCTCGACACGGAGGGCGGCGGTGTCGCCCGGAGCGACCACGTACTCGGTGCTGGCGAGTTGTTCTCGGCCCCCGCGGCCCCAGAGGGACAGGGCGTAGACGCCGCGCTTCGGCGCGGAAATCGGCATCTGAAAGCGGCCGTCGGGGCCGGGCCGGGCGTGGCCCAAAGTGTCGAGGCGGCGTCCGTCCGGCCGAACCACGAGCACCCGAACGTCACGGTACGCGTCCAGGCCGTCGGCGGACGAGTCGACGAGGACCTGTCCCTTCAAATGGCTTTGAATGGAGGGGGCGGGCTGCTGACAGGCCGTGCCCAGAGCGACGAGAAGAAGGGCCCCCAACACGCACTGCCCCGGGGAGACGGTGCTGGAGAGGACAGGGACGTAGGGAATCATCGGAGCGGCTACTCGTCAACGTTCGCCGGGTCCCGCCGCGCGTCAAGCGCCTCTTGGAGCAGCGACCGGACCAGCTCCGGGTCGGGGGAGCCGTCGAAGCGCTGCATCACCTGCCCGATAAAGAACCCGAAGAGGCCGTCTTTGCCTTCGAGGTAGGTCGTCACCTTGTTCGGGTTGTCGTCGAGCACGTCCTTCACCACGGGAGCAATCGCGCCGCGATCGGTCACCTGAATGAGGTCCCGCTCGTCGGCGATGCGGCCTGCGCTCTTGTCGGGCTCGGCGAGCATGGCCTCGAAGACCTCCTGGGCGCCGTTGGAGCTCACCTTGTCCTCCAGGCGCAGAAACACGAGCTGGGCCAGCCGCTCGGGGCCTACCGCCAGCTCATCGACGGCGAGGTCGCGCTCATTGAGCACGCGCATCACCTCGGTCATGATAAAGTTCGACACCGCCTTGGCCTGCGCGTCGGTGTCGCCCCCCTTGGTGCGTTTGTAGAGGTGCCGAAGGGCCTCCTCGAAGTAGTCGGCCACGGCGCGCTCCTCGGTCAGGACCCCGGCGTCGTATTCGGGCAGCCCCACTTCCTCGACGAATCGTTGTCGGCGGGCCCGGGGGAGCTCGGGAAGGCCTTCGCGGACCTCCTCGACCATGGCGTCTTCCACCTCCACTTCCACCAGGTCCGGATCGGGCAGGTAGCGGTAGTCGTGGGCCTCCTCCTTCGAGCGCATCGGGCGGGTCGTGCCCGCGTCTGCGTCCCAGAGCAGGGTCTGCTGGGTGATGGACGCCCCCCGCTCCTCGGCGGCAATCTGGCGGGCAATCTCATAGTCGAGCGCCTGCTCCACATGCCGCATCGAGTTCATGTTCTTGAGCTCGGTGCGGGTCCCAAATGCCTCTCGGCCGCGGGGCCGCACGCTCACGTTCGCGTCGCAGCGCAGGGACCCCTCCTCCATGTTGCCGTCGCTGATCCCCAAGTAGCGCACCAACTGCCGCAGCCGCTGCAGGAAGAGGTAGGCCTCCCGCGGGGAGCGGAGGTCCGGCTCGGTCACCATCTCCAAGAGGGGCACCCCGCACCGATTGTAATCGAGCTGCGTGGTGCCTCCGGACGGATCGTGTATGGACTTGCCCGCGTCCTCCTCCATGTGGATGCGCGTCAGCCCGATCCGGCGGGAGTCGGGGCTGGAGGGCGGCGCGTCCGCGTCCTCGCCTGGGAAGATCTCCACGTAGCCGTCGTAGCAGATCGGCGTGTCGTACTGAGAGATCTGATACCCCTTCGGCAGGTCCGGGTAGAAGTAGTGCTTGCGTGCAAAGGCGGAGCGGTCCGCAATGGAGCAGTGCGTGGCCACGCCGAGCCGCAGGGCGTAGGTGACCACCGTTTCGTTGAGCACGGGCAGCGTGCCCGGGTGGCCGAGGCTGATGGGGTCGACCTGCGTGTTGGGGGCGGCCCCAAACGCCGTGGCGTCGGGGCTAAAGATTTTGGCGTTGGTCTGGAGCTGGACGTGCACCTCCAGGCCGATGACCGGCTCGTACTTCTCGTAGGCCATACGTATCGGGCAGGGTCAGAAAGAGAGGAGAGGGCGGGACGACGTTGCCCCGAAAGCTGTAGGGGAACGAAAACCCGGGGGGCGGAGAAATGTTCGGGGCCGACCGGCGGGTCAAGGCCCGGCAGCACGCTCGGGATCCCCGTCGCCCCGATCCAGGGACGAGGCGTTCAGGGTCCAGTCGTAGGGCCGGTAGCGGACCGTGTACGCGCCCTGCGCCAGCGAGTCGCGCACCGAGCCTTCAAAGTACGGCGCAAGGGCCCGCTGAATGGCGGCCGGGGTGGGCCCAAAGTCGCCCCCGTACCATTTTAGGATGCGGGACAGAGCGATGGCCCCCTCGCGGTCGGGAATGCGGTTTTTGGGAGCTGCGTGGAGGAAGCGGCGGGCCTGCGCGTCGAGTTGCGCATCGAGCTGCGCGCCGGTGTAGGCCTCGCGGCGGAGGCGCGGACAGCTCTTGGCGGCACAGACGAGTGCGAAGTGGATGCGCGGCTCGTCGAACCGCTCGCGGATGATCTCGTGCTCGATCTCGTCGAGCGTGCGAACGGTGTCGGCGACGGGGCCGACGGGACGCTCAAACGGGGTGCCGCCGCCGGGCGGCCCGTCGATGTCCCGGATGCTCGCCACCGGATAGTGGTCGACGATCAGCTTCAGCGTGTAGGCGTTGTACGCATTGATCCAGAAGGCAAGGCGGGCCTCGCGGTCCAGCATGGACGGGCGGGTGTCCGCCAGTGCCTGGAGGTAGGGGGCGAGCACAGAGTCGGCCTGACGCTGCAGGGCCGCGTAGTCCACGTCGCCCCGAGCATCCACGAATTGCTCCAACAGACGATCGAACGCGGCGTGCCGGGTGGAGTCCGAGGTCGAAGGAGGGCCGCCGCGAGGGCCTGTGGCGAGGGCCCCCCCGCCACTAATCATGCACAGGAGCCCCACGAGCGTCCACATTCGCCCAGCCATTGGTGGTGTTCGATGTCTGATGGAACGACACGAGGGGATACAGACATCTGCATCCCGTACAGGCACGACTGAGCGAAGGGCGACGTTCCTGAGCGCCCTCATCCCGGAGGGAGGCACGGGTTTGAAAAGACGACCGGAGGAGGAGCCCTTGTGCGTCGGCAGGGGAGGCGTCGACGGCAGAATGGACCGTCTGGGCCTGAGAGGAATCCGCGGGGGGCGACGGGGCATCAACCTCCAGCACTGCGCACGACCAGCCGACAATGCCCCCGACGTACGCAAGGACGACGAGGGCAAGGCCTGCGTACTGTCGGTACGGAGGAGGACCGTCGGGCACGGGGAAGGGGAGGTGAGAAAAAGGAAACGCCAAGGACGTATCGGAGGCCTCTCGCCGCCTAGGGTTCCGAGCAGCGGCGCCTGTCGCGCGGGCTACGTGGGAGAGGGAGAGGCCGATGGGTCGCCGGATGGCGACGGGGCGGCGGCCAGGGCGGGCGGCAAGAGATGCCGAAACCACGCGGTGTATCGGTGGGGGTGGGCCGCCACGTCCTCGCGCAGAACGGAAGGGGACACCCACCGCCAGTCGGCCACTTCCTCGGCACTGGGGTAAATGCGGGGCGCGTCCGCCGAGCCGACGAACACGTGGTTGTGCTCGTGCTCGACGAGATTCTCGCCCACGGGAAGGTCGTAGCGGTCCTGGAGGATGGGCGTCAGGGACGCCGTGAAGCCCAGCTCCTCTGGCAGCCGTCGGTGGGCGCCGTCGATCGGGGCCTCCCCAGGTCGGGGGTGGCTGCAGCACGTGTTCGACCAGAGGCCGCCGGAGTGGTACTTGTCGACGGTTCGCTGCTGGAGGAGAAGGCGCCCCTCGGGGTCGAAGATGAACACGGAGAAGGCGCGGTGAAGCCACCCCTCCGCGTGGGCCCGGAGTTTGTCGGCGGTGCCGAGCGACCGGTCGTCCTCGTTCACCAGTACAACAGGGTGGGACATAAGCCGTGGGCAAGGAAAGCATCCGAAAACCACCCACAATATGAACTCGAGGCCGGTTCTCGTTGCCCAGCGCCCCCACTAGTTACGGGTTTATTTCAAAGTGCGTAGCGCCACATGCAAGCGATATCTCTTCCTTCCCGCAGGCCTCAAAACCTACTCTCGTCGTCGCTCCAGACGTGATTTGTGTCCTCAGCACCGCAGGAGCATGCCCTTCAGTCCTCGCATTCCAAGGGCACCTCGGCCCTTCGGTCACAGCACTTCGCTGGGGGGCAACTGGTCCAACCAACGGAGGCCGACTCTTGTCAGATGGGCTCTGCGTCGAGCTCAGAGGGACAATGGTGCTGTTTGGAAGGCGTTTTATCGAGAGGGAGAGGCTGAATCCTGAGGGAGTATAGAAAGTTTGGGCCGTAGCACAGGCCCCGGCAATGGCATTGGGTGTTTCGGAGAGACGGATTCTCAATCTTGGGGCTTGACGCACTCGGCTCAGATTCGTCCCTTTAGGACGGCTCTTAACGGGGCCGTTCCGCGTTTCAGTAAATTGTCAGCCTTGTTCTCATGCACAATCTCACGATCGACGGCGCTGGAACCTATGAAGTTGAAGAGGGCACGCGGCTCGTTCGGGCCCTCGAAGAGTGCGGGGTCGCGGTGGGGCACCGGTGCGGAGGGCAGGCGCACTGCACCACCTGTCGCGTCGAGTTTGAGGAAGGGGAGCCACAGGTCATGACCGAGGCCGAGTACGACAAGCTGACCGACATCGGACAGTTCGGGGAGATGCGTCTCGCCTGTCAAATCGTGGTAGACCGCGACATGAACGTCTCGCCCCTCATGACGGTCGAGGATCAGGGATGGGACGATGCGGGGCCGGATCCGGCCGTCACGGTGGAGCCGGCGGCGGAGTGGTTCCCGATTGAGGAGCTGGAGGACACATGAGGTTTCCGGGGCGGACCGCCTGGGGGGCAGCTTTGCCCGAACCGATGGAGAACCGCGCCCTCACGTTCCGCTGGTCTGCCTACGAGGCGTCCGTCTCGCCGTCGCCGTCTGCATCGCCGGAGGTGGAGGCTTCGTCCTTCGGCCCGTGCTCGTCGTAGTCGTTGACGTGAAAGCCGTCGCCCTTGAAGATGACGCCGGGATTATCCGTGATGATCCGTTCCACATCCTGTCCCGTCTCCGGACACGCGTCGAGAGGATCCTCCGTGATGGGCTGATCCACTTCGAAGGTGCTTCCGTCTTCACGGCGATATGTATAGGTTGGCATTGTCGAGAGGGTCGGCAGTCTGAGAGAGTCTGAAGCGGGGCTGCAACACGGGTGTTTGCCGCGTGTGTGCATATGGGACCCTGTTACTTTCTACCATTCGATTGTTTCCGGAACGAGCGGCAGTCCCGAGAGAAATTCAAGGAGTATCGGGCGGTACAACTGGGAAGAAGGGAGTGGAGACATGGGTTGAACCTGTGTGAACATTTCCCGTGTCCGGAACTCGATGGGTCCTCGCACCTAAATACGTGTGCTGTTTCGGCACAGACGGTCCGGTAGTTCAGTTGGTTTAGAATGCTGCCCTGTCACGGCAGAGGTCGCGGGTTCGAGTCCCGTCCGGACCGCTTGGCCCTCGATCCCGACCGTTCGGGATCGAGGGTTTTTGTCGTTTCAGCCCAGTCAGCCCGGAGGGACACGTTCTGACCGGTCCCCTCCCCATGTCCGGCCGGGTCGTCCCGACTGCTTGGCGTGCGTTCGCTGCCCCCGTCCTGTTCTGGTCCCCGATGCCCTCTTTTTCCCTTTCCTCTCCGTCCCGCCTGCTTACTCCGGTTGGATGGGGGGGCGTGGGCGCGCTTGCCCTCGCGCTGGGGCTCGCAGCGGCGGCCTCGCTTTGGAAGTTGTTGGCCATCGGGGCGACGGCCTTCGTGGCCATGACGGGAGGTGCGTGGCTGGGGACGCGGTCCGACGCGACGGGCCGATCCGGCAGTGTGCGGCAGGCGCGCCGGCTGGCCTGGGGCTACGGCGTGGCCAGCGGGGCGATGATTACGAGCACGGGAGCGTTCCTCATCCCAAGTGCCATCGGGCACGACCCTGCCACGGGCGGATTTGGGATTGCAGCCGGGGTGTTTCTGGGGTTTCTGCTACACGCGGGGCAGCACCAGCTGGCCCACCTGCACCTTCCGTTCGATGGCACGACCCTCGAGCTCACGGCCCATTCGCTGGCCGCCGGGCTGGTCATCGGGGCCGTTTACGCCACAATGCCCACGCTCGGCCCAGCACTCGGCCTTGCGATTGTTTCGCACAAAGGGCCGGCGGGCTACGCGGCGGCCCGGCGGCTGGGACGGACCGGGCGGTCGGTGTCGGGGCTCTCGATTCCGGCCGCCGCGGTCGCTGTAACGGCCGTGCCGGTGGGGCTCATCTCTCCTCCAGGGAATGACGTTGTGCACGCGCTGGTGTTTGGCATCGCGACGGGCATTTTTCTGCATGTGGCGCTCGACTTCCTCCCGCGCTGTGAAATTGGGGGAGAGGTCTCGGAGGCCGCCGGGCTGACGGAGGGGGAGGACCCTGAGAACGAATTCGACGCGCACCATCATCTGCTCGACCGACTCCGGCTGCACGCCGTGGCGAGCGCCTTCGTAGGGGGGGCAGTTGTCTTTGTCGCCTGGTGGCTCCTCCAGCCGTGAGTCCGAGGGCCCACTCCGGGCGGGCGTCCCCAGAAGCATCCTGGGTTATTGACAGGCGGCCCCCTACTGTCTATTCTTACGATGCACTCTACGGGCGTGCACCACCGCCCCCGTGGTCCACACTGGCACGAATCAACATTCCAGCTCTCCCATGCTTCAGTCTCGCCGCGCTTCCTTGTCTGCCCTCGCGCTCTTGTTTGGTGGCGTCCTGCTCCTCGCCGGTTGTGGCGGGGGCGGGGACGGTGACGGCGTGCAGATTCAGGCGGGCGACCGCTCGCCGTCCATCGACGGGGCCATGGCCCGCGTGACGGCCCCGGCCGACAGTGCGGTGGTGGACAGTGCGGGGGTCGACGCCACGGTTGAGGCCGAGAATTTTGAGGCGGGCATTCAGACCGACACGGAGCGGGCCAATGAGATTGCCAATTCCGGCAATGGGCAGCACTTTCACCTTATCGTGGACAACCAGCCCTACATGGCCAACTACGAGACCGGAACGCCCTTCGACCTCGGCGACCTGGAGCCGGGGGCGCACACCCTCGTTGCCTTCCCGAGCCGCTCCTACCACGAAAGCGTGAAGGGACCGGAGGCCTACGACTTGGTCAACTTTTACGTGGGAGAGGAGTCCGGGGAGTTCATGCTCGGGTCGAGAGAGCCGGCCATTATTTACAGCCGGCCGAAGGGGCGGTATCGCCGTGCCGATGCGGAGCGAATCATGCTCGACTTTTACCTGCACAACGTGGAACTGAGCCCGGATGGCTACCAGGCCCGATACACCATCCGCGACACCGATGGAACCGAGGTGGCGTCCATTACGCTCACCGAGTGGACTCCGGCGTTCGTGACGGGGCTGGAGGCCGGCACCTACGAAGTGAACCTCCAGCTCATCGGAAGTGATGGCAACGTCGTGCCGGGCCCCTTCAACGACACGACGCGGAAGATTCGAGTTCGTCCCGGAAACTAATTCCCTGCCTTGAAGTCGCGATGGCGTCCTTCGACTCTTTCTTTTGGCGTTGGGCCCTCCTAATCGTGGTTGGAGGGAGTGTCCTCCTTGGGGGGCACAGGGCCTGTGCGCAGCCCACGCCGGGCCCTGTGGCCCAGCCCCAGCCGGGCATCGATGTGCAGAACTACGACTTTGCCCTCACCCTCTCCGACACGACGGATCGAATCGAAGGGACGGCCACGGTGCGCCTCCGGGTCGAAGCCGACACGCTCACGGCCGTACGGCTTGACCTGGTCGGCCGGGCGACGGGCGGCGGCACCGGAATGCGCGTACAGTCGGTGGTGGAGGACGGAGAGGCCGTGCCGCATCGTCACGCCGGGGATCTTCTGCGCATCGATCCGCCCACGCTTGCGGCGGGAGAGACGCGCACGTTCCGCATCGAGTACGCGGGCGTGCCCGCCGACGGCCTCATCATTGGCACCAACCAGTACGGCGCCCGCACCTTCTTCGGCGACAACTGGCCGAACCGGGCCCGCCACTGGCTCCCGGTGGTGGACCACCTCTCCGACAAGGCGACCGTGTCGTTTCGGGTGACGGCCCCGGCGCCGTACGAGGTCGTCGGCAACGGCGCGCTGGTGGCCGACTCCATGGCGGGCGACGTGCGCCACACGCACTGGCGGTCCGACGTGCCGCTGCCGCCGAAGGTGATGGTGATTGGGGCCGCCGATTTTGCGGTGGACACGGCCGGGACCGTCGACGGCGTGCCCGTGCAGAGCTGGGTCTACCCGGAAGACCGGGGGCCGGGCTTTGAGGACCTGGGACAGGCCCCCCCCATCCTCCGCTTCTTCGAGGACAAGCTGGGGCCGTACCCGTACGAGAAGCTGGCCAACGTGCAGTCGACCACCCGGTACGGGGGCATGGAGAACGCGGCGGCCATCTTTTACAGCGAGACGGCGGTGGCCGACGGCGAGGACGACACGCCGCTGCTGGCGCACGAGATTGCGCATCAGTGGTACGGGAATACCGTCACCGAGGCGGACTGGCCGCACCTCTGGCTCAGTGAAGGCTTCGCCACGTACCTGACGGGCCTCTACCTGGAGCACGCCCGGGGCGAGGCGGCGCTCCGGCGCTACATGACGAGTGCCCGGCGGCAGGTCGTCCAGTTTCACGAGCAAAACCCGGACGAGCCGCTCGTGGACACGACCTACAGCGATCCGAACGAGCTCCTCAACACGAACCCCTACCAGAAGGGGGGCTGGGTGCTCCACATGCTGCGCCGGGCGGTGGGCACCGAGACCTTCTGGGCGGGCCTACGGGCCTACTACGAGCGCTACCGGAACGGCAACGCGAGCACCCGTGACTTCCGGGCCGTCATGGAGGATGTGTCGGGACAAGACCTAGAAACGTTTTTCGACCAGTGGACGCGCCGCCCCGGCCACCCGGTCATTGAGGGCACCTGGCGCTACGACGACACGGCGTCCGAGTGTGTCGTGACGCTGCGACAGACCCAGGACGCGCCGCCCTTCGAGGCGCCGGTGCAGGTGGCCTTCGGCGAGTCCCCGTCCCGCACCACGACGCTCTTTATGCGGGGCCGGGAGGCGCAGTCGCGCGTCGACTGTCCGGGCGCGCCGTCGTCCGTCACGATCGACCCCAACACGGATCTCCTCGCGGAGCTGTCGATGCGCCGCGCCGAATAATCCGTCGACCTGCATGATGCGTCGTCTCTTCGTCCTTCTTCTGATGGCGGGGGCATTGTCCCCCGTTGCGTCCGCCCAGTCCGATGGCGAACGAGCGCCCACGGCGGAGGCGGCGGTGCGGGCCACAATCGATGCTCTCTTCGACGGAATGCGGGCGGGGGACAGCACCGCGGTGCGGGAGGTCTTTCACGACGGCACCCGCCTGCACACCGCGGTGGGCCCGGGCGACACGGCCGGCGTGAGCCGGACCCCGGTCGATGCATTCGTCGAGTCGGTGGGGCAGCCCCGTGAGCGCGTCTGGGACGAGCGCACCTGGGACGTGGAGGTTCGGGTGGACGGGCCGCTCGCGAGTGCCTGGGTGCCGTATGTCTTCTACCTCGGCGACGAGCGGTCGCACTGTGGCGTGAACGCGGTCCAACTGGTGCGGCAGGGCGACGGCTGGCGCATTCTTCAACTCACGGACACCCGGCGGCAGGACTGCGACGTCCCCGCCGAGGTCCAAAAGTCGCGGTAGGGGGGAACGGTGTAACACTGGTGCGCGGCCGTCCGTGATGGACATGCACACTGCTCATCCGCATGTCCCATCACACCCCTGCCCCCCCATGCTCCGCCGACTGTCCGTCTGGTGCACCGCGCTCGCTTTTGGCCTCCTCGCCCTGCCGCTCCACGACGTCGCCGCCCAGGAGCGGGTCCGCGAGGCCCGCTCCGTGGAGGCCTTTACGGCCGTCGCGTTTCACGTGCCCGGCACCCTCCACCTCCGACAAGGAGACGATCGGTCCGTCGAGATCGAGGCGCCCCAACGAGTTCTCGACCAGTTCGAGGCCGCCGTCGAGAACGGAACCCTCACGCTGCCGGTCGGCCAGGACACGGGCTTCCTCGACCGTCTATTCGGGGACGGGGAGTCCTACGACGCGGAGGTGGACGTCTACGTGACGGCCCCGACCATCGAGTCCGTCTCCCTGACGGGGTCGGGCGAGATCGTGGGCGAGAATCAGATCGAGGCGGAGACCTTTGCCCTCAACGTGGCGGGGTCGGGCCGCACGACCCTGACTCTGAATACCGATCAACTCGATGTGCAGGTGGCCGGCTCAGGGACGACGACACTGCGAGGACGGGCCGGAACCCTCTCCGTCAACATCGCCGGCTCGGGGGACCTGCGGGCCGCGGAGCTGGAGACACAGGCCACGGAGGTAAACATTGCCGGGTCCGGTGACGCGGACCTGCACGTGACTGAGCAGCTGGAGGCCTCCATCTTCGGCTCCGGGGACGTGGGGTACCGGGGCCGGCCCGCGGTGTCGACGAACATCGTGGGGAGCGGAAACGTGAACGCGATCGACTGACGTTCCCCGCGATCTTTTGGGGGGCGCGGCGCATACGAGGCGTATGCCGCAGCCGAAGCATCGCTGAATCGGCCCTTCCAGTCTTCCTCACCAATCCGACTCCCCCGTGGACCCCGACACCTGTACCGTCACGATTCCCCGCGAAGAAGACGCCGCCGATGATCCCGAGTCCGTGGAGGTGTGGCCCCTGATCGAGGCGGCCCTCGACAAGATCGACGCCGACCCGTCGACCCGTGACGCCGCGGAGGCCGCCATCGAGCACGGCGACGGGAGCGTCGTCCTGGCCAACTACCTCAACAGCGAGGCCAA
This sequence comes from Salinibacter sp., assembly GCF_036626415.1. Classification (GTDB taxonomy): domain Bacteria; phylum Bacteroidota; class Rhodothermia; order Rhodothermales; family Salinibacteraceae; genus Salinibacter. Next base: position 6,144 of record NZ_JAZKRW010000037.1, on the reverse strand, counting down.
GCGGGTCCACGAGATGGACTACCGCTTCAAGGTGCCGCTCGTGGTGTGGGCCGCCGAGCAGGCCCGAGAGGACGACACGGCCACCTCCATCTACGACCCCGACGAGGGGTGCGTCTACTTCGAGACCGACGTGAGCCAGTTCTCCTTCCACGTCTACAAGGACTGGACCGTCGACTGGCCACAGGTGGCCGACGAGGTGCAGGCCGGCTACGAGTGGAGCGGGGAGGACAACCAGACGTGGGCGCTCGACTGGCTCATGGACTTCCTCGACGTGCCCACCGACGACTACATGGTGTAGGGCCCAGTGTCCCAGTACAGGGCAAAACGCGCTACTCCGGCGCTCCGGCGTCGTAGCCCGGCGGCCGGTCGCCCAGGTCCTCGTACCGGCGCAGGAGGCGCTTCTGGCGCGAGTCGTCGGGCATCTCCGTGCCGCCAATGAAGACGTGCTCGACGCTCGTGAGCGGCTCGAACGGGTCGCCCGACCACACGACGACGTTGGCCGTCTTGCCGACCTCCAGCGAGCCGTGCGTGTCGGCCACGCCCAGCAGCTCGGCCGGGGCGAGGGTGATGGCCCGGAGCGCCGCGTCCCGGTCCATCCCGTGGCGCACGGCGTTACCGGCCTCCAGCCGCAGTGTGCGGGCGTTGTGCGTGTCGAACGTTGAGAGGGCGACCGGCACGCCGGCCGCGTGGAGGCGGGCGGCGTTGTCGAAGCGGGCGCCGAGGCGGTCGAACGCCGTCGGCAGGTTGTTGAGCGCCTTTACGATGACGGGCACGTTGGCCTCCGCCAGGCGGTCGGCCCGCATCCAGGCCTCCTCGCCGCCCTGAATGCGGAGGTCGAGATCGAACTCCTCGGCGATGCGGAGCGCCGCGTCGATGTCGCTGGCGCGGGCGGCCTCCACCACGAGCGGCCGGTCGCCGTCGAGGACCGCGGTCAGGGCCTCCAGGTCGAGCCGCGAGACGGACAGGTCGCGCGTGGCGCCGCGCTGGTACTCGTCCTCCCGCCCGGCATAGAACTGCGCGTCGGCCAGCGCCTCGCGGAGCCGCATCGCGAGCCCGCCCCGTGCCTCGCCGGTCGCGTCGGCCGCGTCCGGCGTGAAGGCCGCGTAGAGGGCCGCCCGGTCGCGCACCAGCATCTGCTCGATTGTCTCGCCGTGCAGGTCGATCACCGCGCCCTGCCCCGCCACGGCGCCGCCGGACGGGATGGAAGCGACCGTCGTGACGCCGCCGAGGCGCGTGACGGGGATCACGACGGAGTTGGGATTGATGCCGTCGGTGACGCGAAAGGCCGCCCGGACCGCGTCGTCGGTGTCGAGGGCGTTGTCGCGGGTGTCCCGGACGGCGCTGACCTCAATGAGGCCGGTGGCGGTGGCCGCGTCCATGAAGCCGGGCGTGACCACCTGTCCGGAGAGGTCGATCCGCCGGGCGCCGGAGGGGACCGATACGTCGCCACGCGGGCCGACCGCCGCGATGGTGTCCCCCCGAAGCAGCACGACGCCGTCGTCAATTTCGGGGCCACTTATGGGGTGGACGGTGCCGCCCACGAGGGCCGTGGGCTGGGCCGCAACGGGGAGTGCCGCGAGGAGCAGCAGCGACACGAGGCACACGAGGCGACGGGGTGGAGACATGGCGGGGCAGAAGGGGAGGGGAGAAGCGGCGACTGAGCAGGGCACCCGCGGCTAGTTCTGGACCGGGCCGCCGAGCTCGAAGTCGGATTGGGGCTGGCGATTGGGGTCGGTGCGGTCGTAGACGAGGGCGCCGTCCATCCAGACGCGCTGGGCCTTGGTGTACACGCTGAAGGGGTCACCCGTCCAGAGCACCACGTCGGCGTTCTTCCCGGGCTCCAGGGTGCCGATGCGGTCCTGAATGCCGAGGGCCCAGGCGGGGTGGGCGGTGACCCAGCGGAGGGCCTCGTTGCGCGAGATGGTGAGCCCCGCCTCGCGCCCGGCCCGCAGCGCCTTGGCGGCCTCGTGGTGGAGGCGCTGGATCTCGAGGTCGTCGTCGGAGTGGACGATGGCGCGGGCCCCGGCGTCGTGGACGAGCGGTACGTTTTCGGGGATGCCGTCGAACGCCTCCATCTTGAAGCCCCACCAGTTCGACCACATGGAGGCCGAGATGTCCGCCGTCGCCAGCAGGTCCCGGATTTTGTAGGCCTCCACGGCGTGGTGGAACGAGCGGATGTCAAACTCGAACTCCTGGGCAATCTCCATGACGGTCGTCATGTCGTCGGCGCGGTAGCAGTGCACCTGCACCAGCATGTCGCCGCGCAGCACCTGGGCCAGCGTCTCCATGCCGAGGTCGCGCTCCGGCGGTTCACCCGTCGGGTCGCTCAGCCAGGCGTCCCATGTTTTGCGGTAGGCCTGCGCGTCGAGGAAGGTGCGCCGGAGGCCGTTGGCGGTGCCCATCCGGGTGGTGGGGAAGCCGGCGCCGCCCTTCGGGTTTTCGCCACAGGCCATCTTGAGGGTGCCGGGGGCGTCGGGGAATTTCATGTCTTGGGGCGTGCGGGCGGGGATGAGCTTGGCGGTAAAGCCGCGGCCCTCGATCAGGTCGCCGCTGCCGGGGAGGAGGAGCGCCGTGGTGGTGCCGCCGGCCAGGGCCCGCGCAAAGCCGGGGCCCTGCGGCCACACGCCGTGCTCCATCCAGAGCTGGGGCGTGGCCATGCCCGCCTCGTTGTTGTCGTAGTGCGGCCCCACCTCCGGCGTGGCCGACACGCCGAGGTGGGAGTGGCTGTCGATGAGGCCCGGCGTGACGTACATGCCGTCGCCGTCGACCACGCGCGCCTCGTCGGGCACCGCCAGGTCGGTGCCCAGCGTGTCGATCTGTCGGTCGCGCATCAGCAGGTCGCCGCCCTCGATCGTCTTCCCGGCGGCGGTCATGATCGTCGCGTTCTGGATGAGTGTGGGCGTGGCGGGCAGCGGCTCGTAGCTCGACTCGAAGGCGTCGTTGTAGGTGCCCTGGCGCATGTTCTCCCGCGTGGCGTCGTCGTACCCGGAGTCGGCGCCTTCGGACGAGGAGGTGGCCGAGTCGGTGCCGGCACAGCCGACCAGCAGGACGAGGAAGAGGCAAAACCCGGCGAGGCGGGACACGGTCGGCATCGACGGACGGACGGGAACCACGGGACAGAGGCGCGCAGGGAACGGCGGTGAGCCCCACCAACGTACCAGCGAGCCCGCGGCGACGCAACACAGAGCCCCATCACTGAGCCCCCCGGCGGTGTGCACGACGCGTCCGGCCCGGTTTCGAGTGCCCCGGAGGAGGGACGGTCTGCCTTCGTTCGGGCGGGCCTCCTGTCCGAGGTGGCCCTGGGACTGGTCGGGTGGGGCCTGGGCGCGTGGCGGGGGATCGACTGGGGGGCACAGCTCCGGTGGACGCCCGAGGTCGCTCTGTGGGGCAGCCTGGCGGGCGTCGTGCTCGTGGGGCTCCATCTGGTGCTGCTCCGCCCCGGAGGTCCGCGCAATCCGCTGTACCGGGCCATCTACCGTCCGCTGGTGCGCACACTGCGCCCACACCTGCGCGGGGTGGGCACGCCGGGCCTCTTTCTGCTGGCGCTCGCGTCGGGCATGGGGGAGGAGGTGCTCTTTCGAGGCTGGCTGCAGGCCGAGACGGGGCTCGTGGGGGCCAGCCTGCTCTTCGGAGCGGCCCACGTGTGGGGCCGCGACGCCGTCCCGTACGGCCTCTACGCCGCCGCGATGGGCGGCCTCCTGGGTGGGCTCCTCATCGTCACGGGCTCGCTGTGGGCCCCGGTGCTTGCCCATACCCTCAACAACCTGCTCGGCTTTTTAGCGCTGCGGGAGGGGTGGTTCGCCCCGTCCGTGGAGGCGCCCGCCCCCGACGGGGACGGATGACCGGACCGTCGGGCCCACGGCTACCGGCCGCGCACCTGGGCGGTGGCCGCCCGCACCCGCTCGGTGAGCGTCCCGATCGCGTCGCGGTACACGGCGGTCCACCGGTCGAGCGTGTCCGCCGGGGCCGTCGTCTCCACGGGGTGGCGCAGGCCGGGCAGCATCCAGGACGCGTAGCCGTTGAACGGGTTCGGCGAGGCGTACAGCGAGCGGTACTGGTCGCCGAACGGCAGGCCGTCGCGGTGCAGGAACGCCTGCTCCAGTGTCAGCAGCGTATCGTTGATCGCGTCGGCGTTGGGCGGCGGGCCCGCCGCCAGGCGCTCCGCGCGGGCCTCCTCAAACGCCGCCGCGGCGCGGGCCAGCGTGTCGAGTGGGGCGGTGAGCCTCCCGGGCGAAAAGGAGAGGCCCTTTGCCGCGGCCCGCGTCGCGATCGTCTCCACGTGGTCGCGCAGGTCTTCGGCGTAACGGGCCACGTCGTAGGGCAGCACGTCGGCGTTGGCGAGGCGCAGGGCGAGCGTGCCGTCGAGCCGGGCGAGGGCGGGGCCGTATACGAAGCTCGTGTCGGCGAAGCGTTTGTACCACGCAAAGTTGTCGTAGGCGGAGTGGTACACGGGCGTGGTGCCCGAGAAGCCGCCGCTGGCCGACGGCACGCCGGCGTACGTGTAGAAGCCCACGTGGTCGGAGCCCCCGCCCAGGTCGCCGAGGCGGTCGCCGGCCTCGGTGCGGGCGGCGAGGTGGTCGTAGACGGTGGTGGTATCGTCCGGGGCGCCCGGATAGAGGACGTCGCGCGCCGCGTCGAGCAACGGGCCTTTCAGGGAGGGAGCCGCGGCCGCCCCGAAGCGCCCCCCCGAGACGGCCGCGTCGGCGTTGAGGTACGCGACGGCGCCCCCCTGCAGCTCGTCCTCCAGCTGTTCGACCCATTCGGTGGAGCCGAGAATGCCGTACTCCTCGGCGTCCCAGTGGGCAATTTTGATCGACCGGGTCGGGCGGCACCCTGCGTCGGCGAGCGTGCCCAGCGCCTCGGCCAGGGTCAGCAGCATCGCCGTGCCGCTGTTCGGGTCGGTGGCGCCGAAGGTCCAGGCGTCGAAGTGGGCGCCCAGAATGACCCACTCGTCGGGGTGAGCGGTGCCCTCGATCGTCCCCACGACGTTCGTGGCGCGGGTCAGCTCCTTGGGCTGGTCCACCTTCAGGCGCACCGTGAGGTCGGATCCGCCCGTGAGACGGTAGGCGAACGGGAGGCCGCCCTGCCAGCCCTCCGGAACGGCCTCGCCCGTCATGCGCGACAGGATCTTCCGGGCCGAGCCGTAGGGCAGCGGGGCGACGGGAAGTTCAGGCAGGTCGGCGTCCGCCGGGTCGAGCCGGTTCACGTCGGCGTCCGCGCCGGTCGGGAGCGAGGGGCCGTCCGGCGTGAGCGGATCGCCGCCCAGGGGCGTGAGGACCGATCCGCGCTGAATCATGCTCGCGGACAGGTATCGGCCTTCGGGGTAGGGAAGCCCCTCGGTGTAGCCGCCGTCGGCGGGATCGGTGTACAGGAGGAGGCCGGCGGCGCCGTATTCCTCCGCGTATTTGGCCTTAAAGCCCCGAAAATTCCCACCGTAGCGGGCCACCACAATCTTGCCGTCGAGGTCTACGCCGAGCGAGTCGAGCCTTTCGAAGTCCGCCCTGCGCCCGTAGTTGGCGTACGCCACCTCCCGGGTTACGTCGCCGGAGCCGGAGTAGGCGTTCCAGGCGGGACGCAGGGCCGGGTGGCCGGAGAAGGAATCCTCATCGTGGACGTACTCCTGGCGATTGAGGGGCTGGCGGGTGGGCGTGACGAGCGCGACGTCCGTGTGGTGCGCCGATTCGGGCGACGGCATGTAGAGGTCGTACGGGTAGTGCGTCGTCGAAAGCCCGGCGGCCGCCATCACGGAGTCGAGGTAGGCCCGCACGCGGTCGTTGGCGGGCGTGCCGGCGGGGTGGGGCTCGTCGGTCAGGGCCTTCAAGTGGGCCCGAAAGGCGGCGGGGGTGGGCTGGTCGGCCAGCCGGGCCTCGCAGGCGCGCTGCTGCTCTGCGGAGGCGGGGGCGAAGCCGGAGAGCGGCTGCGAGTGCGCCGGGAGCGGGAGGGCCATGAGGACGGCACACAGCCCCGTGAAGACACGAAGGGACATGGGCGTTCAAGCAATCTCGTGGGGGATGGAGCGATCATTCAAGATTCAGGATCCGCCTGTACGACCAGGCGGGGCGGGATGCCGGCCCGCAGCATCCGGTCGGCGAGGCGGAGGAGGCGTTGCTGCTCCGGCCAGGCCAGTCGGCCGGCGGCCTCTTC
>NZ_JAZKRW010000036.1:0-23966 GCF_036626415.1 Salinibacter sp. | reverse complement strand
GAACTAAGCATCCGTGAGGGCCTCGATGCCGGGGAGGGGGGCGCCCTCGAGGAAGGTGAGCAGGGCGCCTCCGCCAGTGGACACGTGCCGAATGCGGTCGGCGCACCCGGACTGGGTGAGGGCCGAGACCGAATCGCCGCCCCCCACCACCGAAAAGGCGCCGTCGTCCGTGGTGTCGGCCACCGCCTCCGCGATGGCGGTCGTGCCCTCTGCGAACTGATCCACCTCGAACACGCCCATCGGGCCGTTCCAGACCACCGTGGCGGCGTCGAGGATGCGGTCGCGGTACGCTCCAATGGTGGCGGGGCCGATGTCGAGTCCCATGAGGTCCTCAGGGATGTCCCCCTCTACGATGGAGGATTTAGCGTCGGCCTCCGGGGCCTCGGCCACGACGTGATCCGTGGGAAGCGAAATAGTCTCCTCGGCTTGTTTGTACAACTCTTCGGCTGTTTCCAGTCGGTCGGCCTCCACGCGGGACGCCCCTACGTCGTGCCCGAGCACCTGAAGGAACGTGTAGCTCATGGCTCCGCCGATAAGCAGGTCGTCCGCCGTCTGAGACAGGGCCCGGATCGTCCCGAGTTTGTCGGAGACCTTGGAGCCGCCGAGGATGGCGACGAGGGGGTGCTCCGGATCATCGCGGACGCGCGAAAGGGCCTCGATCTCCGCCTCCATCAGGCGCCCCAGGACGGCCACGTCCATGAACTCGGCCACCCCAGCGGTGGAGGCGTGCGCCCGGTGGGCCGCGCCGAAGGCATCGTTGACATACATGTCGGCCAGGTCTGCCAGTGCCTTCGAGAAGGTCTCGTCGTTGGCCTTCTCGCCGGAGTCGAAGCGGGTGTTCTCCAGCAGAATTACACTGCCGTCACTCATGCCGTTGATCACTTCCTCGACGGTCTCCCCCACCGTGTTGCTAGAAAAGCGCACCCGCTCTTCGATGAGGGTGCCGAGGTGGTCGGCCACGCAGGCGAGGCTCAGATCCGGATCGGGCTGTCCGCCGGGGCGGCCCAGGTGACTCACGAGGATGGCCTTGCCGCCGTGGTCGAGGACGTGCCGGAGGGTGGGAAGGGCCGCACGGATGCGGGTGTCGTCCCCCACACAGGGGCGACCGTCCTCGGAGGTCCCAAGCGGAACGTTAAAGTCGACACGGATAAGAACCCGCTGGCCGCGGACGTCGACATCGTCGAGGGTTAGCTTGTCCATGGAATGGAACGGTTGGGCAAGAGGGCGAGCGATCCGGCACGTCGGCCCGCGAGCCTGATAATCTAATCAGCCCGCGAGCGGCGTGAGCGGGCAACTACGCGTCCATCAGCCGCTCCACGAGGTCGACCGTTCGGCTGGCGTAGCCCCACTCGTTGTCGTACCAGCCGACCACCTTGACCTGCGAGCCGGCCACGTTCGACCACGGGGCATCGTAGATGCAAGAGTGCGGGTCGTGGACGATGTCGCGGGAGACAATTGGGTCGTCGCTGTAAGCAAGGATGCCCTCCAGTTCGCCATTGGCGGCCTCCTGGAAGGCCTGGTCCACGTCCTCAATGGTCACGTCCTGCTCTACGACCGCCGTGAGGTCGGTCACCGAGCCGTCCGGGGTGGGCACGCGCATCGCCATGCCGTCGAGCTGTCCGTCGAGATGGGGCAGCACCTTTCCGACGGCCTTCGCGCCGCCCGTGGTGGTGGGAATGATCGACTCGGCCGCGGCCCGTGCGCGGCGCAGGTCGCCGTGGGGGCCGTCCACGATGTTCTGAGAGTTGGTGTAGGCGTGGACGGTGGTCATGAGGCCGCTCTCTACACCGAAGGCATCGTCGAGCACCTTGACGAGCGGAGCCAGGCAGTTCGTGGTGCAGCTCGCATTGGACACCACCTTCTCGTCGCCGGTGAGGATGTCGTCGTTCACACCGAGCACCACCATGGCGTCGACGTCACTCTTTGCCGGGGCACTGATGACGACCTTGTCCGCGCCGGCCTCGAGGTGCTGGGCGGCCTTGTCGTAGGTACGGAAGACGCCGGTGGATTCGATCACCACGTCGGTGTCGTGGTCGCCCCACGGAAGGTTTGTCGGGTCTTTTTCGCTAAAGACGGGAAACGTCTCTCCCTTGACCACAAGAGCGCCGTCCTCCAAGCGCACGTCGCCGGGGAATTGCCCATGGACCGAGTCGTACTTGAGCAGGGTGGCCAAGGTCTCGGCGTCCGTCAGGTCGTTGATCCCTACGACCTCTACCGCGTCCTCTTCACGCTCAAGGAGGGCACGAAAGCACAATCGACCGATGCGGCCAAATCCGTTAATTCCAAGTTTGATGGACATAAGCAGTCAGCAATCATCTCAGTTCGACAATCAGGCGAGGGCACGCCATGACGGTGACGCGCGGCCATACAGGGTACAAAACGTTTGCAACAGACCCCGACTCAGGGGGGGAGGGTTCTGCATGAATCACGTTTCAAGGTATAAAAGAGCCGGAAGTCTCCTTGGTAAAGATCACATGCAAAACCGGACCCATCCTGGGTCGGGCTGCCCGTGCCGGAAACGAACGAACGCCGGCACGTTAAACGAACTTCACTGCTCAACGCGGGTCGAGACCGTGCAAGGTCTTCCGCCTTGAGTCCCTGATGTCGCGCTTGTTTGATCCTGAATCCCCCTTCGCTGGACATGGCTGCCCTCAAGACGCCCGAAAAGACGTCCCGTCGCAAAGAGCTGCGGCAAAACATTTTTGTCGACCTCTATGCGCGGACTTTGTTGTTCTACGACGAGTACAAGCAACTCGCGCAGGGACTCGGGGTGGCGCTCCTCGTGCTGATCCTGGCGATTCCGGGGTACATCTACTACCACCAACAGCAACAAGCGGCGGCCAACCAGCAGCTCGGACAAATTCTTCCGGTGTACGAACAGGGCAACTATCAGCAGGCCCTTGACGGGCGGGGGGATCGGGCAGGACTGCTTTCGATTGCGGAGGAGTACAGCAACACCAGTGCGGGCAACCTCGCCACCTTCTACGCCGCCAATGCCCTGTATCAGCTTGGGGAGTACGACCGGGCCCTCACGCACCTCCAGCAGTTTGAAAAGGGCCAGGACTTCATTGGTGCCAGTGCCTACGCGGCGCAAGCGGCGATCCAGGAAAATCAGGGCGCCTTTGAACGGGCGGCTGGGCTCTACGAACAGGCCGCCTCGCAGTACCAGAATGAACGGACCGCGCCCCAGTATTTGCTCAATGCGGGGCAGGCCTACGAAGAGGCCAACCAGTACGGATCGGCTGTTGAGGTGTACCGACAGATACAGGAGGAGTACCCGGATTCTGACCAGGCCAGTAGCGCGGAGCAGTACCTGGCGCGGGCCAAGGTACGTCAGGAACCGGCGTCTTCGTCGTAAACGGCGCTCCCCCAATCGGAATGAAGAGCGACGGGCTGGTGTCCAGGCACGAGGCCTCTCTGTTGCGTCGGGCCGCCCCCCGCCGCCCCCCGCGTTCTGTGGACGAGCTTTTTTTGCGGCATGCCCACGATTCTGGTCGTTGACGACGAAGCGAGCATCCGGCGGACGCTCCGCGAAATTCTGGAGTACGAGGACTTCGACGTTGAGGAGGCGGTCGACGGGGAAGAAGCCCTGACGGCCCTCCGTGAGAATGCCTACGACCTGGTGATCCTCGACGTCAAGATGCCGAAGAGGGACGGCATGGAGGTCCTGGAAACGATTGCGGAAGAGGGCTACGAGGTCCCGGTCCTGATGATCAGCGGCCACGGCACCATCGAGACCGCGGTGGAGTCGACCAAGCTCGGGGCGTTCGACTTCATCGAGAAGCCCCCGGACCTCAACCGCCTGCTGGTGACCGTCCGAAACGCCCTCGACCACGGGCAGCTGGAGGTCGAAAACCGGCGCATGCGACAGACCATCACCGAGCAGAGCACGGGGGACCTGCCCCCAATCATCGGTGAGAGCGACGCGATTCAGGAAATCAAAGAGACGATTGGACGAGTGGCGCCCACGGAGGCCCGGGTGCTGATCTCTGGTGAGAACGGCACCGGCAAAGAGCTCGTCGCCAAGTGGATTCACCAGAAGTCGGCCCGGGCCGAGGAGCCGATGGTGGAGGTGAACTGCGCGGCCATCCCGAGTGAGCTCATCGAGAGCGAACTGTTCGGGCACGAGAAGGGGGCGTTTACTGGGGCCACGGACCAGCGCATTGGCAAGTTCGAGCAGGCCCACGAGGGGACGCTGTTTCTCGACGAGATTGGAGACATGAGCCTCTCGGCCCAAGCAAAAGTGCTGCGCGTACTGGAGGAGGATGAAATAGAGCGCGTGGGGGGTGAGCACACCATTCCGGTCGATGTGCGGGTGGTGGCGGCGACCAACAAAGACTTGATGGAAGAGATCGAAGCGGGAGAGTTCCGCGAGGACCTATACCACCGCATCGGTGTCATCCTCATGGACGTACCCCCCCTCCGAGAGCGCCGGGGGGACATTCCGCTGCTGACTCGCCACATTGCCGAGCGGGTGGCGCAGCGCAATGGCCTGCCCCCGAAGGATTTTGCAGACGAGGCGATCCAGCGGCTTCAGCGATACGACTGGCGGGGAAACGTGCGGGAACTGCACAACGTCATTGAGCGGCTCCTCATTCTTGCTGAGGGCGACACAATTGACGAGGACGACGTCGACCAGTTTTTGCAGTCGGGGGCCACGGGCGACGGGGCGGCACAAGAGCTCATTGAGGCCTACGACGACTTCAGCGACGCTCGCGACCAGTTCGAGAAGCACTTTATTCAGCACAAGCTGCACGAGCACGACTGGAACGTGAGCCAGACGGCCGAAACGATCGGCATTCAGCGCTCTCACCTCTACAACAAGCTCAACAAGTACGGGCTCGAGCGGGGAGACTAGTGGCAGGTCCCATCGCCTCGCCCCCCTCACACTGCGGGCGCCGCGGCGAAAAGAGGCCCGGTCGTGTTTTCCATCTGTTTGTCGTCGTATGTCCCCTTCCGCCGTGGACACACCGCTGCTTCAGGTCGACGCGCTCCTCAAGCAATACGATACGGGGGGCGGGGAGTCCCTCACAGTGCTCCGAGACCTCGACCTGACCGTGCAGGAGGGCGAAATCCTTGCGATCGTGGGAGAGAGTGGAACTGGGAAATCCACCCTGCTTCATTTGCTGGGGGCGCTGGATCGGCCGACCGGCGGAACCGTCCGGTTTTTCGGGGAGGACCTCTTCGCCAAGAGCGACGAGGAACTGGCCGCGTTTCGAAACCGGTCGATTGGGTTTGTCTTTCAGTTTCACCATCTGCTGCCGGAATTTACGGCGCTCGAAAACGTGGCCATGCCGGCCCTCATTCAGCATCGCACCCTGGCAGAGGCCGCCCCGCGGGCCCGCGAACTGCTCGACCTACTGGGCCTGGCCGACCGGGCCGATCAGCGGCCCCGCACCCTCTCGGGTGGAGAGAAGCAACGGGTGGCCATTGCGCGGGCGCTCATGAATGAGCCGGCGCTGGTCCTCATGGATGAGCCGACCGGCAACCTCGACGCCCGCACGGCCGAGCCCCTGCACCGCGAGATTGAGCGGCTCAGCCGAGAGATGGCCCATACCTTCGTGCTGGCCTCGCACGACCCGTCCCTCGCGGAGGTGGCCGGCCGCGTGCTCCGCCTTGAACACGGCGGGCTGCACCCGCTGGCCTCGGCCGACGAGATGGCGCCGGGGGCGGAGCCTCCGGGCCCGGAGAATGCCGATGCCTAACCCCGGGATGAAACGAAAATGATCCTTTAGCGGCGAGCGTCGAACTCCGAATCCGGGGGCGCGTTGGGCCGCACTGTAGAGCATGCACCGGAGACAGCGCACGTCCCCGCCCGCAGCTTCACCCGCGGTTGGGGCGGTTCCTGTAGGTTTAGGACCGTTCCGAAAAGACTGCGTGGGACGCCCCCGTTTCCGAAACAAAGCCGGGTCGGCTGTCCATTTCCAGATGTCATTTTTGCGACATTAGGCGTTGTATTTCCATGGATTCGATTGATTCTCTCCCACTGTTCCCGCTGAGCCTTGTCCTGTATCCGGGCGAGCAACTCTCCCTCCACATCTTCGAGGAGCGATACAAGGCCCTGACAGCGTACTGCCTGGAGCATGAGGTCCCGTTCGGCATCGTTCGGACCGACGGGGAGTCCCGGGCGGACGTGGGGACGACGGCCCGCATCGAGCAGGTCGTAAAGCAGTACGACGACGGGCGCTCCGACATTGTGGTGCACGGAGAGGAGCGGTTTCAGATTGAGGCCGTCCATGACAATCAGGCGAGCTACCACACCGCCGACGTCACGCTGGTTGAGGACGAAGAGGCGTCTGTCGACCTCGACCTGAAAGAACGCGCCATTACACAGCACATGAAGCTGCTTGAGCTGGCCGGCCGGACCGTTCGCCCCGATCTATACGAGGATGTAGACCGCCTGTCGTTCGTCCTCGCCCAGAATGGGGCCCTGGAGGGAGATCAGAAGCAGGAGGTGCTTGAGCGTAGAAGCGAGAGCGAGCGCATCCGCTATCTCATCCGCCACTTTGAGGCCATCATCCCTCAGATCGAAGAGCAGGAAGGAGTCCGGCGCCGGATTCGCTCCAACGGACACTTCAAAGACTTTCCGCCTGAGCAGGTCTGAAGGCCGTAGACATTGGGGCTGGCGTTTGGGAGGTTGAAAGCCTGCCTCTCTTTTCCCAAACGCGCCAGTTCTTTGATGCCTGCAATTGGTCCGTACACCCTCCATGCCATCGAGACGGGCCGGTTCGGGCTCGACGGCGGGGCCATGTTTGGAATCGTGCCGAAGCCGCTCTGGTCGGAGCGCATTGAGCCGGACGCGCAAAATCGGATCCCGCTGGCCATGCGCTGTCTGCTGCTCGTGGGAGACGGCCGCGTGATTCTTGTCGATACCGGCATTGGGGACACGTTTGCGGGCACAAAGTACCAGGACCTCTTTGCGGTCGACCACAGTGAGGCGTCCCTGATGGACTCGCTTGCGGCCCGTGGGGTGGGCCCCGGGGACGTGACGGACGTGATCCTGACGCACCTCCACTTCGACCATGCAGGGGGAAGCACGCGTCGAACCGACGACGAACCCGTGGTTGCCTTTCCCCACGCCACCTACCACGTCCAGCGACGGCACTGGGACTGGGCCCGCGACCCGAACCCGAAGGAGGCACAGTCCTTTCAGGCCGCTTCGTTTGCCCCCATCGAGGCGGCAGGGCAGTTGCGGCTCGTGGAGGGGGAGACCACGCTTCTGCCTCACGTGGAGGTGTCCCTCGTGCACGGCCACACCGAGGCCCAACAGATCGTAACGGTCCGAGATAGCAACACGACCCTCGTGTACGTGGCAGACCTTCTGCCCACCACGCACCATCTCCCCCCCGCCTGGACGATGGCCTACGACGTCCGCCCGCTGCAGACTATGGATGAGAAAAAAGAGTTTTTGGAGCAGGCAGCGGATGCGGAATGGAAATTGTTCTTCGAGCACGACCCTGAGGTTGCGACTGCCGATGTGGAGCGCACCGACCGCGGCATTCAGGTCGTCAACGAACGGTCCCTCGATGCCTTGTAAAGCATTGTAAAGACGGACCCCACCTCACGTTACTTTTCTCCATTCCGCCAGCTTCGATCCGGTACAATGAGTGATTTCGAAGAGCCCGAAACGACGGACGAGCTCCACGAGGCACTGTCCACGGTCTATCACGACCTCAACAATCCCCTTTCGATCATCTCGGGGAATGCGCAGTTTCTCCTCGAACTGAGTCGGGAAGAGGAGCTCGACGAGCAGTTTGCCTCGTCGGCCCAAGACATCCAGGAGGCCAGTCGGCGTATGGCCGAATCCCTGCAGCGGCTGACGCGTCTTAAAGATGCTCTCGAAGACCGAGAGCAGGGATAGGAAGGTCAGGGCCGGAACCCTGCGAGGAAGATGTGTCTTGCAAGACCCCATGGTGCGGGGGGCTGTGCATTCCCGAAAAGAGATCGCTTCCGGGGAAGACGTCCTGTCCTCTGCCCGAGACACGAGAGCCTTGTGGAAGATTGCGGCCCACTCCGTTCAGCCTCGAAGAACGCACGTCAAGGCGGAACTGACGAACCGTCCCGTTTTGGGATTGGAGAAGAGATCTCCACTGCCAGAGCATAGAATGGTGGGTCGGGATGTCGATCCGAAATGGTTGGCCATGCTCAGGCTTTTTTTCTTTGGAATGTGTGCAGAACGATCTTTACATTGGTGATTACCAACGTCTTCCCCGACAGTACGGGGGTTCCGGTTGGCTTTCTCCACAGACTCCCCACGTCCCCTTGACGCAAGAGCGCTACAGACGACGCCGTACGAACTGAGTCGGACGGGCCCTCCTCGTGTCGTGCTACCCGCCCCTGGGGACCGGCACGGGTGGACACAATTGGAACGTGTTCCCCCATTCCTGTCAACACATGGATTGGTCGTGTACGAAGAAGTCGAACGGCGTCCGGCGTTGACGTTTGTTCTGTCTGTGACCCATTCTTCTTTCCTTATGCCTACCCTGGTTTTTTCTCGCCCATTCCGATGCTTTACTGCTGTCTGCGGACTGCTCCTGCTGGGAGGAGCAATGATGTCGGCCCACGGCCAAGTGGCCCAGTCCTCGGCCCTCTTCCTGCGCATTGAGCCCGATAGCCGCGCCGCGGGCATGGGGAATGCAGGGGTGGCCATCGCGGACAACGCGAACGCGATGTTTTGGAATCCCTCCGGCCTTGCCTTCCAGCAGGAAACGCAGGTCGGGCTCACCCACGCCAACTGGCTGCCGGAGTTTAATGCCAACCTGTTCTACGAGTACCTTGTTGGATCGTACCACGTCGATGGCGTAGGCACATTTGGGGGAAACGTCCAGTACCTCAACCTCGGCGAGACCGAAATCCGCGACCCGTCAGGGAACCGGCTCGGTGTGACGAACTCCTATCAGCTCGCCGTTTCCACGTCCTACGGCGTGAAGGTGTCCGAGCGGCTGGGGGTGGGGACATCCCTACGATACATCTATTCGAAGCTCACTTCGGGCATACGAGAAGGAACTGGGGAGGGAAATGCAGCCACCCTTGCCACCGACATTTCGGCCCTCTACCGGTCGGCGCCCTTCACGCTGGGGGGCGCGGACGCGACGTTCTCTGCGGGTCTCAACATTGCGAATCTTGGCGGAACCCTGGAATTTAATGAGAACAGTCCAGATAAGGACCCAATCCCTGCGAACTTCCGGGTTGGGCCAGCCCTTACCCTTGACTTCGACGAGTTCAACTCGCTGACCATTGCCACGGACTTCAATAAGTCGTTGGTTAGTGTAGAGCGAGATAGCGTCATGCGGAATGGGGAAAAAGAGCTGCGAGTTGTTGGCAGTAATGGTTTTGAGGCCCTCTTCGACTCCTGGGGGTCGGCCCGCGGGCAGGTCGGCCCAGATGGGGAGGCCAGCAGCCTCTCTCTCGCTCAGCAGTTTACCGTCGGGACGGGCGTGGAGTACTGGTACGACGACCTGTTTGCGCTCCGGACCGGGTATTACTACGAGCACCCGGACAACGGGGACCGTCAGTTTGTGACCTTCGGGGCGGGGCTTCGGTACAACATCGTGGGGGTGGACGTCTCCTACCTGTACACGTCGGACAACAACAGCCCGCTGGCCAACACCCTCCGGTTCTCCCTCCTGTTTAATTTCCAGTAGGGCGTGGCCGAAAGGCGTGGGCCGTTCTCCCTTGGGACTAGAGGAGGGGCGAGCATGTCGGCGATTGCGATGGGGCCTCTTCCTCGGACCCACGGCCTGAAGGGGTTGGATCACTGCCGGCCGTGTGCTACGTTGTTTCTGCAGAGGAGAGGTCGTCGCGTGCCGTCGGTCTCGCCGTACGTTTCATCCTTTAGGTACGAAGGCGTCCCCGCATGACTTCGATTCCCGAGGGGTCCGAAGACGCTGGGCTTCGCCGCCGCATTCTGGATACGGCACGCCACCTGCTCGTTCAGGACGGATATCAGGCCCTGTCGATGCGCAGGATTGCCGATGCCATCGGCTACAGCGCCACCAGCATCTATCTCCACTTCGACAGCAAGGATGCTCTGCTCCACGCCCTCATCCACGAGGGCATGATGGAACTGCGAGATCGCCTCCGAGACACGGCGGTGGAGCACTCCGAGGCCCCGGTCGAGCGACTTCGGGCGCTCTGCGAATGCTTTGTCGAGTTTGGGCTCGAGAATCCGGAGTACTACGAGATCATGTTTCAGCTTCGGCCCGAGCGAATGGAGCGCTACCCGGCCGAGAAGTACCGAGCGGCCCGCAAAAACCTTGACTTCTTCGCTCAGGCCCTTGAGCGGGGCGTGGAGCGGGGCATCTTTGAGGTGGACGACAGCCGAGTGTCCGCGAGCACCGTATGGGCCTCCTTGCACGGAACCGTGTCCTTGCTGCTGGCCGATCGCGTGGATGTACGCATCGATCCGGAGACCTTCATCGATACCGCCATTCGCCAGGCCCTCCGTGGCTTTCGCGCCTCTGCTCCCTCTGTGCCCTGACGCCCGCCCGGAAGCCCTTTTGAAATGGCGGCCTGGCTTTCTTTCACCAACTCCCATCGCGGCCCATGTCTGGTTCCGTTCACACGGCCCCTCCGGATGCCGGCCCTTGCGTGCGAGGGTGCACCATTCCGGACCTGCTCTACGAGGCCGCGGACGCGTACCAGAATCCGCGGGCCCTGAATCAACCGACGGAGGAAGGGTGGGTCCCGATGTCGCTCGACCGCTTCCGACAACGGGCGGAGGAGACGGCCCTGGGGCTGCGGGCCCTGGGTTTGGACCGGGGGGCGAGGGTGGCGCTGCTTCTGGAGAGCGACGTGCACTACTGTGTCGTGGACATGGGGTGTCTCATCGGGGGGTTCATCGACGTGCCCCTTTACCTGTCGAGCGCGCCGGAACAGATGCGGTATGTCGTGGACCACGCCGAGGCGGAAGTCCTCGTGGTCACCAACCCGAAGCGTCTTGAACAAGCTGCGGACCTGCTCCCTGACCTGCCCCGCGTTGAGACGGTTATTCTCTGTGATCCTGAGGGCCGGGCCGACGGGCCGGATCTGCCGGATCGGGTGACGCTGAAGACACTTGAGGCCGTCCAACAGCTGGGCCGAGCCGACGTTGAGGACCGGTCTGCAGCCATTGACGGCCTCCGAGCGCAGATCGACCCCGACGACCTGGCAACCATCATCTACACGAGTGGCACCACGGGGCGGCCCAAGGGAGTCATGCTCTCCCACGAGAACATCTCGTCGAACGCCATCACTTCGATCGCGGAGATCGGCGATTTTGAAACGGGGCCGGAGGGGGAGGTGATCATTTCGTTTCTGCCCCTCACGCATGTGTTTGCCCGCATGCTTCAGTACGCGTATCTGCGGCGTGGGGTGAGCATCTACTTCGTCCACCCCGACGACCTCGTCGATGCCCTTCCCAAAGTGCGCCCCACGGTCTTTGCGTCGGTGCCTCGCGTTCTCGAAAAGGTGTATGCCGGCATCAGAAAGAAGGTGATGGGCATGCAGGGGATTCAGAAGCGCATCGGAGAGTGGGGGCTTGAGATCGCCCAGAAGTACGACATGACGCAGCCCAACCCTCCCTTTTACGCCCTCAAGCACGCAGCCGCGGATCGGCTTGTCTTTCAGAAGTGGCGGGCCGCCCTCGGGGGGCGAGTCAAGTACGTCGTGGTGGGCGGGGCGGCCCTGCAGCCCGACCTCGCCAACATTCTTGCGGCCGCGGGGGTGACCACCCTCCAGGGGTATGGCCTGACGGAGACGAGTCCGGTGATCTCCTACACGCGGCCTCAGCGCAACAAGCCGGGCACGGTGGGCGAACCGCTTCCCGGTGTTGAGGTCAAGATTGCGGAAGACGGAGAGATTCTGACCCGTGGTCCGCACGTGATGCAGGGCTACTACAAGGCCCCCGACGAGACGGACGCGGTGCTGGAGGAGGGATGGTTTCGAACCGGAGACATCGGCGAGTTCGATGAGGAGGGATATCTCAAAATTACCGACCGGAAGAAGGCCCTCTTCAAGCTCTCGACCGGCAAATACGTGATGCCCCAGCCCATTGAAAATCAGATGGGAAGCGATCCGCTGGTGGACAACGCCGTCGTTGTGGGCAATGATCGCAAGTTCTGCGCGGCGCTCCTGTTTCCGGCGGAAGACCAGGTCCGGGCCCAGGCAAACGAGTGGGGGCTGAATGCCCCCCAAGACTTTGAAGATCTCCTCGCTGATCCAGACATTGTAGATGCTTACCGCACGGTCGTGCAGGAGGCAAACGAAGGGATGGAGCCCTGGTCGACCGTGAAACGGTTTGCGCTCATTCCCGACGAACTCACCGTCGAGTCGGACCTACTGACGCCAACCTTGAAGATCCGGCGGCCCGAAGTGCGCACGGCCTACACCGACGAGATCGAAGCCCTGTACCACGACGAGCCGATGGGCTCGCAGACGGAATCGAGGGCGGTCTTCGTAGAGGTGTAACGTGCACGGGGCCTCCGCGACCGCTCGCACAGGGCACGGTGGGCTCGGAAGCGGTTCCGTCTTCCCTTTCTTTGTGGTTGACGCCCTAGCGACCGGACACTTTTGAATGGCAGGTCGCTGCTCGCCGGTGAAGCTCTCCAATAATACCGGTCATTCTGAGCGGAGCGAAGCGGAGTCGAAGGGGCCCAAAGGGTCATCCCCTGGGAATCTCCCCGAATAAAGCGGAAACAGTCCCGGGAAGCACGGATGCCCTTCTCTATTTTTCGCTATTTCGAAGAGATTCTTCGGTCGCAGGCTCCCTCAGAAGGACTCTGATTTCGGCGTTGGAAGAGAAATCGGAGCTTCACCGGCTCACGATAAAAACTGTCCGCTAAGTTAACGCCGTTAATTTAGACAGCTCTTTTTCATTCACGTCTCCTGTGACCATGGAAGCCACGGCCCTCGACACACGCGCCCTCGACCTGGAGGCCCCGGCCACGCACCCCCCGTTTCGCACCGCCGCCGTGCTGGGGGCGGGCACGATGGGGGCACAAATTGCCGCCCACCTTGCCAACGCCGGGCTGGAGGTGTACCTGCTCGACATCGCGCCGGACGATCGGGACGACCCCGACGCCGTGGTGCGCGAGGGCTTCGAGCAGGCCCGCAAGGCGAGCCCCGATCCGTTCTTCACCGACGACGTGGCCGACCGCATCTCCCTCGGCAACTTCGAGGACGACTTCGAGCGAGTCGGCGAGGTTGACTGGGTCGTGGAGGCCGTCGTTGAACGGATGGACGTCAAGCGCGACGTGCACGCCCGCATTGAGAAGCATGCGGCGGACGATGCCGTCATCTCCACGAACACGAGCGGGCTTCCCATCCACGAAATGACGGAGGGGCGGTCCGACGACTTCAAGCGCCGCGTCCTGGGGACCCACTTCTACAACCCGCCCCGTTACCTGAAGCTCCTGGAGCTGGTGCCCACCGACGCCACCGACCCGGACGTGACCGAGCGGGTGGCGCAGTTCGGGCGGCTTCGGCTGGGGAAGGGCATCGTGGTGGCCAACGACGTGCCCTACTTCATCGGCAACCGCATCGGTGTCTTCGCCCAGCTGCAGGCGATCCGCCACTTTACCGACGGCGACTACACCATCGAGGAGATCGACACGCTCACGGGCAAGATCTCGGGCCGGCCGAAGTCTGCCACCTTCCGGACGGCCGACCTCGTGGGGCTTGACGTTCTCCTGGACGTGGCGACCAATCTGCGCGAGCTGGTGGACGACGAGGCCCAACGTGCCGCCTTCGCCGTCCCCGATGTGATGCAGCGGCTCGTGGACGAGGGGCGTCTGGGAGAGAAAACGAAGGCCGGATTTTACAAGAAAGAGGACGGCGAAATCAAGTCGATCGACCCCGACACCTTCGAGTATTCCAGTGCGGTGGACGAAGAGCTGGGCGATCTGGACGCGATCTGGGGTGCGGGCGGGCTGTCGGGGCGCCTCACTGCGCTCTACGCCGACGATGGGCGGGCGGGGCAGTTCTTCCGCGAGACGACGCTAGAGCTACTGGCCTACAGTGCGAATCGCCTGGGGGAGGTGTCCGACAACCCGGCCGACGTGGACCGGGCCATCCGCTGGGGGTTCGGCTGGGAGGTGGGCCCCTTTGAGATGTGGGACGCGCTCGGGATGGAGACGGTCCTCAACGGCATGGCCGAGCACGGCCTCGACGTGCCGGACTGGGTAGAGGCAATGCACGACCGGAACGACACCTTCTACGACACCCGCGACGGGGAGCGAGCGGTCTTCATGCCCCGCGTCGACCGGCACGAGCCCGACCCGCGTCCGGGCGACGAGTTGCGCCTTGCTCCCCTCAAACAGGACGCTACAAACGAACTCTGGAGCAACGACGACGCGGCGCTCTTGGACGTCGGCGACGGCGTGGCACTCTTCGAGTTTCGGTCGAAGGCGAACACGCTGGGGCGGGACGTCATGATGGGCCTCCGCGAGTGCATTGGACGGGTGGAGCAGGATGCGGCCCTACGGGGGATGATTGTAGGGAATGAGGGGAAGAACTTCTCGGTCGGGGCCAACCTGGGCGAGATGGCGATGGCCGCCTCTCAGGGCGCCTTTGACGTGATCGACCAGTACATCGACGAGTTTCAGCGGACGATCCAGCAGGTGCGCTACGCCTCCAAGCCGGTCGTGGTGGCGCCGCACCAGCGTGTCCTCGGCGGCGGCTGCGAGATGGCGATGGCCTGCCCGCATCCCGTCGCCTCCGCCGAGACGTACATCGGCCTCGTGGAGCTGGGGGTCGGTCTCATCCCGGCGGGCACGGGCACGATGCGCCTCGCGGCGAAGGCCGCACGGGAGGCGCCGAACGAGAATCACAACGCGATTCAGGATCACCTGCGCCCCTACTTCGAGACGGTCGCGATGGCCGAGGTGGCCGAGAGCGCCGCACAGGGCATCGACATGGGCTTCCTGCCCCCGAACACGCGCATTGTGATGCATGAGGACCGGCGCCTTTACGCCGCGAAGCAGGAGGTGCTGCGCCTCAGCGAGCAGGGGTACGCCCCGCCGCCCGTGATGAATAAGATCAAGGTGCTGGGGGAAAAGACGCTTTCCACCTTCAAGGTTGCGCTCATGCAGTACCGCGAGGGCAACTACATCAGCGAGTACGACGAGCACCTGGCCACGAAGCTCGGCACGGTCATGTGCGGCGGAACGCTCAGCAGCCCGCAAGAGGTGCACGAGGACTACCTGATCGAGCTGGAGCGGGAGGTCTTTCTCAGCCTGCTGGGCGAGGAAAAGACGCAGGAACGCATTCAGCACATGCTGGAGCACAACGAGCCCCTGCGGAACTGAGCGGGCCACGCGATCCGCGAAGAGCATCCGACTGTCCACTTCCAATCGATCGTATCCTGCTATGCAAGTACAGAATGAGGCGTACATCGTCAGCAGCGTGCGCACGCCCGTCGGCAAGGCCGAAAAGGGGACGCTCGCCAACTATCGCCCGGAAGACCTCGGCGCCGAGGCCGTGAAGGGGGCCCTGAGCCGCGTGGAGGGGCTTGCGCCCGAGCAGATCGACGACGTGCTCATGGGCTGTGCCTTTCCGGAGGGGCCCCAGGGCATGAACGTGGGGCGCCTCATCGCGCAGAAGGCCGGCCTGCCGGATCACGTGCCCGGCGCCACGGTCAATCGCTTTTGCTCCTCGGGCCTGCAGACGATCGCCCAAGCCTCCCAGCGCATCGCCACCGGCACGGCCGACGTGATTGTCGCCGGCGGGGCTGAGTCGATGAGCCAGGTGCCGATGAGCGGCTACTTCTTTCAGCCCGATCCGGGACTGACGGAGGACAAGATCGGGACCTACGTGTCGATGGGGATCACCGCTGAGAATGTGGCCGAGGAATACGACGTGAGCCGGGAGGATCAGGACCGCTTCGCCCTGCGCTCCCACGAACGGGCCGTCGACGCCATTGGCAGTGGCCGCTTCGACGACGAGCTTGTCCCGCTGACGGTGGAGGAGACGCACTACGAGTCCGTGAATGGCCACGTGGGAGAGCAGGTGGAGGCCAAAACTGAACTGACAGTGGACGAAGGGCCACGCCGCGACACGAACCTGGAGGTGCTCTCGCAACTGCCCGCGGCGTTCAAGCAGGGGGGCAGTGTGACGCCTGGCAACTCGTCGCAGCGCTCCGACGGCGGCGCCGCGACGGTTGTGATGAGCGGCGACCGGGTGGAGGACCTCGGTGTGGACCCGCTCGGGGCGCTCCGCGGCTTCGCCGTGGCGGGCGTCGACCCGGAGCTGATGGGAATTGGGCCAGCGGAGGCAATCCCGAAAGTGATGGAGCAGACCGGTCTGGGCGTCGACGACATCGGGCTCGTGGAGCTCAACGAGGCGTTTGCAGCCCAGTCGCTTGCCGTGATCCGCGAGGTGGGCCTCGACGAGGAGATCGTGAACGTCAACGGGGGCGCCATCGCCCTGGGGCACCCGCTCGGGTGCACGGGGGCGAAGCTCACCGCCACGCTGCTCCACGAGATGATCCGCCGCGAGGTGCGCTACGGCCTCTGCACGATGTGTGTGGGGGGCGGGATGGGCGCCGCGGGTGTGCTCGAGAACCTGCGACTCTGAGCGTTTGGCCCGCATCTCTGGAGGGCTGGACGTGTGGACGCAAAGACGCTCCCGCCCCCATCTAGACCTCCGCACGTCCATCCCCCCGCACGTGTAGAGAACTTGCAAAGGATAACACCGTTAAGTACCGTAAGCTTACAAGTTAACAGCGTTAACCTCTTCCACATGGAGGACTAATCACGCCGACTGGAGGTCCATCGGCCTTCGCACTCTCGTTCCAAATCCTGTAGGGTTCACCATGAATCTTCCACTGTTTGACGTTTTTGCCAGCATGCCGACAGTCGGCGTCGTGGCCGGTGTGCTCCTCGCGTTCTTCGTGCTTGGCTACACCGGGGCGCCGCTCTGGACGTGGGCCCTCGCCGGCGCGGTGGGCCTCTACGGCGGAGGGGCACCGCTCTGGGTCTGGATTCCGTACGGCGTGCTCGTCGCCGTCTTCAACATCGGCCCGATCCGCCGCCAAGTGTCCGCTGGAATAATGCGACTGATGGAAGCGCTTCAGTTCTTGCCGACCATCTCCGAGACGGAGCAGACGGCCATCGATGCCGGGACGGTGTGGATGGAGGGCGAGCTCTTTTCTGGCAAGCCGGACTTCGACAAGACGCTCGACCAACTTTACCCGGAGCTGACGGACGAGGAGCAGGCGTTTCTGGACGGGCCCTGCGAGGACGTCTGCGCGATGGTGGACGATTGGCAGGTGCACCAGCGCGGCGACCTCTCATCTGAGACGTGGGACTACTTGAAAGAGAACGGCTTCTTCGGCCTCATCATTCCGGAGGCGTACGGCGGAAAAGGATTCTCCGTCGCCGCCCGCAGTGCAGTGGTGCAGAAGCTGGGTGGCCATTCCGTGCCCCTCGCGATCACCGTGATGGTGCCCAACTCGCTGGGACCGGGCGAGCTCCTCCTCCACTACGGCACCGATGCGCAACAAGAACACTACCTCCCGCGGTTGGCGAGCGGCGAGATGCTGCCGTCGTTTGCCCTCACCGAGCCGAACGCGGGCTCCGACGCCGGCGCGATGGAGTCGACCGGCACGGTCTTCGAGGACGACGATGGCGAACTGAAGCTGCGGCTCAACTGGGGGAAGCGGTACATCTCACTGGCGGCCATCTCGGGTGTGCTCGGCCTGGCCTTTAAGCTGCACGACCCCGAGAATCATCTGGGCAAAGGAGAAGATCTGGGCATCACCTGCGCGCTCGTCCCCACGGATACGCCGGGGGTGAAGCTGGGCCGGCGCCACGACCCGCTTGGGGTGGCCTTCTACAACTGCCCGACGGAGGGGGAAGACGTGGTGCTCCCGATCGACGCCATCATCGGCGGGAAGGAGGGGGCCGGAGAGGGATGGGCGATGCTCATGGATGCGCTCTCGGCCGGGCGCGGCATCATGCTGCCGGCGCAGGCGGTGGGGGGCGGCAAGCATGTGACGCGCGTGGCCGGGGGACACGCCGCCATCCGTGAGCAGTTCGGCCTTTCGATTGGCAAGTTTGAGGGCATCGAGGAGCCGCTCGCTCGCATTGCCGGGTACACCTACATCATGGACGCGGCCCGCAACTACACAAACGGCGCAGTGGATCGCGGGGAGAAGCCGGGTGTGGTCTCGGCCATTATGAAGTACAACACCACCGAGATGCAGCGGGACCTCGTGAACGACGGGATGGACGTGTTGGCGGGCAATGGCATCTCGCGCGGCCCCAACAACCTGTTGGGGCTTGCCTACCAGGCGCTCCCGATCAGCATTACCGTGGAGGGGGCCAACATCCTCACGCGGACGATGATGATCTTCGGACAGGGGGCGATCCGGTGCCATCCGTACGCCCTGAAAGAAATCGAGGCCTTGATGGACGGAGACACGAAGACGTTTGACGACGCGTTCTGGAGCCACATCGGGCATGTGGTTCGGAACGGCGTTCGGGCGTTCGGGCTGAGTCTCACCCGCGGCCGGTTGGCGAGCAGTCCGGTGAGCGGCCCTGCCGCCCCGTATTACCGCAAGATGGCGTGGGCGTCGGCCAGCTTTGCCTTCTTTGCCGACCTGGCAATGGGCAGCCTTGGGGGCATGCTGAAGCGGAAGGAGAAGATCACCGGCCGCTTCGCCGACATCCTGTCCTGGATGTACCTCGGCACCGCTGTCCTTACACGGTTTGAAAAGGAAGGTCGTCCGGCAGAGCAGGAGCCGTTCCTGCACTGGAGCCTCCAGTACACCTTCGCGCAGATACAGGAGGCGTTTGAGGGACTCTTCGAGAACCTGCAGGTGCCGGGCCTGACGTGGCTGCTGCGTGGTGTGATCGCGCCGTGGTCGCGTCTCAACACGATTGGGGAGAGGCCCGGCGATGCCCTCGGCGGCACCCTCGCGCAGGCCATTCAGGAGAAGGACGGTGCCCGCGAGTGGTTGACCGAGGACCTGTACGTGCCGCAGGACACCGACCAGCCGCTGGGCGAGCTGGAGCATGCGTTCCGGCTCAGCCGCGAGGCCTACCATGTGGGGCAGAAGATGAAGGATGCGATTCGCGACGGCACGCTGCCCAAGAAGCGGCTGCACCAACTCCTGGACGCGGCGGTGGAGCAGAACGTCATCACAGAAGACGAGCGCGACCTGGTCCACCGGGCCGACGAAGCCCGGGAGCAGTACATCCAGGTCGACGAGTTTGGCCTTGACGAGTATCGGCAGAGCGGGTTGCTCCCCGGACAGTCCACCGACCGTGGGGCGCTCGATTCCTCGATCGTGGAGGCCCTGGAGCGCGATGTGATCGACGAGGAGGTCACCCCCGAGGACCTGGACGACGAAGCCTCAGTTCCACGCGGCGACGGGGCTCCCGATCGGGTCGGTGGTGGCGAGGCGGACGCCGACGAGCCCGAACCGCACGGAGCGGCGTAGAATTCTGGGTCCAGGACCCGCCGCCGGGGCTGAGAACTCCATTGCCCCGGCGGACGGAGCCTCCCTGGATCTTTGACGACGGCGGTCCGGTTCGCGAAACGTCCATTTTTAAATTGAGTCTCCCCCTCCCGCTGCCATGTCTGCCACCGCAACGCGCTCCTACACCGCGGAGGATTCCTTGGGCGAGACGCGGGGGTCGAGGATGAGCGGTATGAGTTCCAGAACGGCGCTTTGATTCCCCAGGCCGGCGGCGAGCCCGAGCACCACCAGATCAAAGACAACGCCTCTCGTGGGCTGGGACACCGGCTGGTGACCCGTGACTGCTACGCGATGACATTCGATCAGCGGGTGCGGGTGTCGTTCGGCTGCGTGTGCCCAGATGTCGTCGTTGCCTGCGAGGCGACCCACGAAGAGTGAGACGTGGCGAGTGAAGCGTGAGGGGCGCGGATCAGCACTCGATCGTTGCGTTCAAGCCATCCTCCTGCTTGCGTTATCCACCCTGTACCCCTATTTCATCCATGGCTACTGATTTTGCTCCCGACCTCCTCGCCGACCACCACATCGTTGTTACCGGCGGAGGCACCGGTCTGGGTCGCGCAATGGCCCTGCGCTTTGCCGCCCTCGGTGCGGCGGTGACGATCAACGGACGCCGCCCGGAGCCGCTCGCCGAGACGGTTTCTGACATTGAAGAGGCGGGCGGCATGGCCGAAGGCATCCAGTGCAACGTTCGTGACCATGAGGCCGTGCAGGCCTTTCTCGAAGAGGCGGAGGACCGTCGAGGGCCCGTCACGCGGCTTGTCAACAACGCCGCGGCCAACTTTTTGGCACCGACCGAGGACATCTCCCCGAACGGGTTCGATGCCATCGTGAAGACGAACCTGTACGGGTCCTTCTACTGCACACAGGCCTGCGGGCAGCGGTGGCTGGAGCGCGGCACAGAGGGGGCTGTGCTTTCCATCGCCACCACCTACGCCGAGACCGGGAGCGCCTACGTGGTGCCCAGCGCCATGTCGAAGGCCGGCATCGTGGCCATGACACGCTCGCTGGCGGCGGAGTGGGGACGCGAGGGCATTCGCCTGAATGCCATTGCGCCCGGGCCCTTCCCGACGGAGGGCGCGTGGGACCGCCTCGTGCCCGACGACGAGCTGGAGCAGAAAATGCGGGAGCGCATCCCGGTGCGTCGTTTCGGCGAGCCTGAGGAGCTGGCCACCCTGGCCAGTTTTCTGCTCAGTGACCTGTCATCCTTCATGAACGGAGAGGTCGTCACGTTCGACGGGGGGGAGGCCCTGGCCGCCGGCGGACAGTTCAACACCTTCACCCACATGCCTCGCGAGCAGGTGCAGGCGCTCATGAAGCGCATGCGTCCGGAGTGAACGACGCGAGGGGCTGAACCGGAATGGTTTTTGGGCGATTGACGATACAGTGCATGGTTTCTATGCATAACGTTGTTCGCCCCTTCACATTCACGCGTTCAGTGCAAGTCTCATGGATCCCCTCAGCCTCAACCTATTCACCAGTGCCGTCGAGGATGTCGAGCAGACGCAGTACAAAGTGCTCGCGGGACTTCAGAACGCCCATTCTGCGTTCGGCGAGCAGCGTGTTTACCCCCACCTGGGCCGTCTCGTGAAGCTGCACGGCGCGCTCGTGACTGTCTTGGACCGCACCGAAGATTTCCGCACGCCCGACACCGGTCGCATCGCGGGCATCAATTGGGAGGACAAAACCCTCACCTACGAGTGGCCGGACCTCGACGGGGGCGAGATGGCCGAGGTGGAGGACCTGATCCGGTGGGCGCTGCCCCACATCCGAGAGGTCATTGACGAAGGGGCGGCCGTCTACGAGGAGGTGGAGGACAACTTGGAGCTTGAGACGGTGGGCATCATGCCGTCCTACGTGCAGGAAGGCTATCTCATGGTGCCCCACCGGGACGACGAAGAGCTCCACGTCCTGCGCTATACACTGTCGCTTATCGAGGGGGACGGAGAGACCCACCGCGCCCTGAAAACGGTCCACTGCAAGACCGTCCCGGAAGAAGAAGTGGACGCGAATCCGTCGACCGTTAAGCTCCAGCTCATCGAAGAACGCCGCGACCTGCCCAACCCGGCCACGTACTTTTCAAAAACCGACCTTGACGTGCCGTACCAGGAAACGCTCCTGCCGGTCGTGAAGCGCCGGCTGGTGCGGCAACTGGCCGCCGAGACGGGAGCGGCCGATGCGCGGCGTCAGTGAGGCTGCGCGGCCTGCTCGTCCGGGCCGAGCAGGCGATCGGCCGCCTCCACACCGGACGTGAGCGCGTCGCCCACCGACACGCCGCCTCGGTAATTCCCGGCGAGAGCAAGGCGGGGATGTGCTGCTTCGAGGGCGTCGAGGGTGTCCTTGACCGTGCCGTACCCGAGCTCGTACTGCGGAATGGCGTGGGGCCAGTGTACGTGACGCCGAAAGACGGGCGAAGCACGCACGCCGAACAGGGCATCCAGATCGCGCTCCACGAGGGCCTGCAGGGCTGCTGTGTCGGTTGTTGCTTGGCCGGGGGCCCGCCCACCGCCGACGAAGGTGGTGAGAAGCACGTGTCCGTCCGGGGCACGGCCCGGAAAAAGGGTCGACGAGAAGATGGTCCCGAGGATGTCAAGTGCGTCCTCCACGGGGGGCACGAGCAGGCCGAAGCCGTCGAGCGGATGGTCGATTGCGGCCCGTTCGTAGCCGAGGGCGAGCACGCTCAGGGGCGGGTGCGAGACGTTCCCAAGGGGAGAGAGGTCGACGGAGGTGTCGATCTTCATCTCAGAGAGTCGATGAAGCGGGGCGGTGCAGACGAGCGCGTCGTAGGTGCGTGTGGAGGCGGGGGCATCCGCGGGGGACATCGTAACTTTCCAGGCAGACCCATCGTGCCTGAGGGCATGGACAGGGGCATTCAGGGTGATGCGGTCGCCGAGCGCATCCGCCAGGGCGTCGGGGAGGGTCTGCAGGCCGTCCCGGAAAGAGAAGAGGCCCGAGGGGGTGTCCGGGGCGCTATCGCCGTCTGTGAGGGCATTCTGAATTGCGCCGAGGAGGAGGGACCCGGATTCGTCTTCGAGTGCTGCGAGGCGCTCGAGGGCATGCTGAACAGAGAGATCGTCGGGGGTTCCTGCAAACACGCCGCCCACGAAGGGAGCCACGGCGTACTTGAGCACCTCCGGACCCAGGCGTCGCTTCGTGAACTGGGCCACGCTTTCCTCCTCGCCCGCCGCCCGCCCGATGAAGGGTTCTGCCAAGAGGCGGAGCTTTGCGCGGACAGAGAACAAGTCGGTCGTGAGGAAAGAGCCGACCGAGCGGGGCAGGGGCGTGGGCCGGCCGTCGCGCACCACGTATCGCGTGTCGGCCTCGTCGTTTGCCCACACCCGTTCGTCGTGAAGGTGGAGGGCGTCGATCAGCGCCTCCAGGGCGGGGGCACCGGCCCGAATCGAATTGGGCCCGTCTTCGACCAGAAAGCCCCCCGACGAGTCCGACTGGATAACGCCGCCCGTCTTCCCGGAGGCTTCCAGAACCTGAACTGAGAGGCCCTGCTCATGCAGTCGATACGCGGCCGCCAAGCCACTAATGCCGGCCCCGATAATTCCAACGTCGGGCATTGAGAACACCGCTGCTGCTCCATAATCAACTCAAGAAACCATTACGAGGAGCGGTTCTCGCCGTTCGGAACGGCGGGTGAAACCGGTCGGATTGTACTCGGATTTCTGACTTCGGCGTCGGCGTCTACGGGGCATCGCCCCACCGACTGCTATGGGGCCACCCTCTGGATTCGGCGGCCTGGCTCGGCGCCCGCTTCCGGGGAGGGGCGGGATCACAGCTCCGAGCGTCTCCTGGCACCAAAAGAATCGAAAACGTGGACCCGGCCCTGCATGCGACCGAGGAAACCCCGATACTGGAAATGCGGTAATACCGTGTTGAGAAGCCACAATTTTGCTCACGAACCCCACGAGGTTGGTTATGGCGACGGAAAAAATGAATGAGGACTGGCGTCGAATTCGGGATCAAATAAAAGACATCTGGGACGAGGCCGATTTCGACAACAAACAGATGAAGCGGGCCCGGGGAAACTTCGAGAAGATCGTGGGGCTGATCCACGACAAGACGGAAGAACCCGTCGACGAAATACGCCGCAAGATGAGCGCTATTCTGTAATACGCCCCGTTGTCAGCCGTTTTGGCCCAGTCAGGTCTTTCGATCCACCACGCGTACACTCTGTCCCTTGAGGGCTCGTCCTCCGACCGTGGAGGACGGGCTCTTTCGTGTTTGGGACGAGAGAGCCGTTCCGGTCAGTCGGTTGTGCTTTTCCAGATCCGCTCGATCTCCCCATCGGACCACTCGGCCGGGGTTGCATCTGTCTCACGTCGCGCGTCGCGCATCGCCTCGAGCAGCTCTAGTGGGTCCGTCGGTGGAGCAGCAGGCGGTGTTCGCCGGGGGGCAACATTGGGGCGTGTCGTTGAGAAGGCCGGCCATTCGTGTTCTTCACCAAGGGGCAAGGTCTGAAGGTGGGAGGGCGCTCGGTGCTGCCCTGTACGAAAAGAGC
>NZ_JAZKRW010000035.1:0-24002 GCF_036626415.1 Salinibacter sp. | reverse complement strand
CCCAACCTACACGTCGTAGCCTTGCTTCCGGGCCTCCTTCAGCACCGCCTGGATGCCTTTCTTGTTGATGGTCTTCAGGGTCTTCGAAGACACCTTCAGCTTCACGTGGCGGTCCTGTGAGGGAATGTAGAACCGCTTCTTGTGTAGGTTGCGCTTGAAGCGGCGATTGGTTTTCTGGTTGGAGTCCGAGACGCTGTTGCCCGTGACCGGTCCCTCTCCGGTAATATCGTCTTTGCGAGCCATAACTGTACCTCTAGGTTGGTTCGTTTTGGTGACGTGGCGCCCGCGTCAAATCGGCGAGCTTTTAGGCGAGACCACGGGGCTTTGTTCGTGAAGACGGCGCGAGTTCACCGTTTTCGACGAGGAATTCGTCGCTTCCTCTGCAG
Source organism: Salinibacter sp. (assembly GCF_036626415.1). Taxonomy (GTDB): domain Bacteria; phylum Bacteroidota; class Rhodothermia; order Rhodothermales; family Salinibacteraceae; genus Salinibacter. The sequence continues at coordinate 23,616 of NZ_JAZKRW010000035.1, read as the reverse complement.
TCTGATTCTTAATGACCATCTCCTGATGGAGTTCCACCCGGCAGGTGGGGGGTGATACCTGGCGTGAGGAACTCGAAGAGGGTGTCGCCGCGGAGGCCTAGGCGGAGCGTTTCGAGCGGGACCACTTCTTCGGGGTGGATGTTGCCGAGGTTGACGTTTGCACCCTGGTGTTTAATCAGCCACACCTGCTGCATCTTGTTCGGCGCTTCGAAGATGATGTCTTCGGGGTCGACTCGGGCGAGGATCTCGTCGACCAGGCCGGTGCGCACGTCTCCGGTGGGGCGAAACAGACCGGCGGTGCCGGCCTCCCGCGACTCGGCGATTACCTTCCAGCTTCCCGCCTCCAACTCGGTCTGCATGAACTCGACCCACCGGTACGGGGCCATCACGTCGCTGGAGTCTTTGGAGCCGACCTCGCTCAAAACAGTAAAGTCCTTCGCGAAGAGCTCAATGTAGTCCAGTTTGTCTTCGTGCTTCATTGAGACGGCCCCCGCGGAAATCTCGACGTGACGCACGTCCAGGTCGTCGAGCAGGCGGCGGTAGTCGTCGATCTGGTCGCGCAGGAAGTACGCTTCGAAAAGGGTCCCTCCGAAGAAAAACGGAATCCCGGCCTCTCGGTAGACCTCCAGCTTTGCCTCCAGGTTTTTCGTAACGACCGCCGTCCCCCACCCGAGCTTGGCGAGATCGATGATGTGAGCGGCCCCGTCGAGCACGTTTTCCACCTCGCGGGCCGACAGGCCCTTGTCCAGCATGTGCGTGAGGCCCTGCTCCCGCGGCTTCTCGGGCCGGTCGGGGAGGCCAATGAGGTCGAACGCGTCGTTGATCATGGACGTGGGGGGCGGAGCAGTAGAGGAGAGCGACACTCGGGCCGTAGAGGGCCCAGCGCTTCAATGAAATTGCAGGCGCGGCGGGTCCGGCGCCTCCGCTCGGGAAACGACTCCTTTAGCCGTCCAGGTGAACGGCCCGGGCTGGCTCAATGGCGGCAGCCCGGAAGGCAGGGTACAGGGCGGCCAGCACGCAGAGCCCGAACGAAACGAGCGCAATGAGAACCACATCGAGGGCCTGCACCGATACGGGATAGGCGTCGATGAGAAACGATCCGGCCTGGGCCATCGGCACAATGCCGTAGTACTGCTGGAGGAAGGCGAGCCCAAGCCCCAAGACAAGTCCCAGCCCCGTTCCGAGCGCCCCGATCAGTGCCCCCTCGAACAGGAAGATGCGGCGCACGTCTGCCCGGGAAACCCCCATGGCCTGAAGTGCCCCCACGTCGGCCCGTTTTTCGATGACCACCATCGTCAGGGAGCCGATGATGTTGAACGCCGCCACAACGACGATAAGCCCAAGGATGGCCGAGGCCCCCCATTTTTCCAGCCGCATCACGTCATAGAGCGATTGTTGAAGGTCGTACCACGTCTGCACGGTGTACCGGTCGGCGCCGAGCTTTTGTTGGAGCGCGGCCTTCACGCGGCCGGCCCGCTCCAGGTTGTCAAGACGAAGCTCGACCCCCGTCACCCGGCCGTCCGTGCGAAAGAGTTGCTGCGCCTCCTCCAGCGACACGAAGACACGCTGCCCCTGCGAGGCGCCCTGCGACTGAAAGAGGCCCCGCACCTCAAAGCGCCGCACCGGCGGGCTTCCGAAGATGTTCGTGAGGGTGCGTTCGATGGCCGGAGCCGACAGCAGGCCCACCGCGCTTGCCGACTGCGTTCGGCCCACCGGAACGAGGCCCACGCGCTGCCCAAGTCGTTGATTCAGCACAATGCCCGACACCCCGTTCGCATTCTGGCCCAGGTCAAAGCGCCCCATCGCCATCGTCGGGGCCGCGGCCTCCATCATCGCCGCGTCGACGCCCCGAACCCGGACCACCCGATTCGCGTCCTCGACGTTGTCACTCAGCAGCAGTGCCTTGCCCTCCACGTAAGGCGCCGCAGCCGTCACGTGCCGGGTCTCGCGGGCGACCCGCAGCAGCGAGTCTGCATTGGCAACGCCCTGTCCCTCCGCACTCACGACCCGAACGTGCGGGTCGAGCGAGACGAGAAGGTCCCGCACGACGTCGTAGAACCCGTTCATCACGGAGAGCACGACGATCAGCGACGCGACGCCGAGGGTTACCCCCACCGTCGAGATGCCGGTAATAATCGAGATGAGGGACACCTTTCGGCGGCTCGCCAGGTAGCGCCGAGCGATCTGAAACCGGTAGTCCACGGCGGGTTGTCTGTCGTCCGTCGGTCAGCGCAGAGCGGGCCCCAAGCCCCCGGCCCCATCAACAGGATAGGGCTATTTGCCGCCCAGCATCGGTTCGGGCGCCGAAAAGGCCCCCTCCGGCGGCGCCTCGGGCAGCGCCAGCTGGTTGGTGAGGAGTGCCTGATCGGTCCCGACGGCCTCCTTTCGGGATGCGAGGCGGACCGTTCCGTCGGGGGCCGGCAGCTCTTGGTACTGCGTCCAGTCGTAGAAGCGCGGCGACGCATCCTCGGGCATTCCCTCCAGGCGGTAGGCCCACCGGTCGAGCCTCCCCGTCTCGGTGGACACGTACAGCCAGTACCGGTCACCCGGCGTGCGCCCCACGTCGTTGAAGGTGAGCTGGAGGACGTCGTGCGTGGCGGTCGAGGAGTCCGGCAGATAGGTGCGGTTGACGCCCGGGTCGAAGGCCTTCAGCGGCGCCAGCAGCCAGTACGTGTCGTTGACGAACCGGCCGTAGGCCTCCTCCCGGGCGTTCTCGTCCGCCGTGCCCGTTAGTTCGGTTCCGTTCAGGTACGCCGTTCCGGCCAGGCGGCCGTCGTGCTGCTCCCGGACATTGACGAGTGCCACGTACGCGGAATCTGGGCCGGCGGACCACTCAATCCGGTACTCCCCCGTGTTTCGGTTCCAGAGGTGCCGGGCGATCGTCTGCGCACCGCCCGGCGTCTCGATGCCGAAGTTAAATCGGAGGTAGGGCGACGACGCCCATGCGTCCATGCCGTGCGCCCGAAGGAGTCGGTGGGCCACCGAGTCGGCCTGCGTTTCGAGCGCAATCGTGTCGGTAGGAGACACGGTCGACGCAGAGTCGGAGGCCGATTCCGACGCGCAACCGCTCCAGAGCAGACCGCCAGTCAGGAGTGCAATGAGCAGTGGAAGACGGATGCGCATCATGCCGGAAGGGGGCTCACTTGGGAAAGCAAAGGGAGTCAACATACGAGGTGAAGGGCAGAGGTGCAGACGAGCGCCCACGTCATCAGGGCGATCGCACGTCAAAATTCGGGCTGGGCCGGTGCGGGTGTTCTCTCCGTGCCCTTCGCCTGCATTCCCCAATTGCGGGGCGAGAAGACGCATGGGAACGTAGGGGCACCGCCGCTTTCCCCCTGTAGAACTGCATAAGCAGTCCCCGTCGCCGATGCCGTGCCCATGTTATCCAGGGGGGGCTCCGCAGGGGAGCGGTGCTGGGCCATACGCTCCGGGATCCACTCTCTCTACACGTTGAATCGAAACTCCATCACGTCTCCGTCTTCCACCACGTAGTCTTTTCCCTCGGTCCGGATGAGCCCGGCCTCCCGAGCAGCAGCCTCGGAGTCCGCCTCATCGAAGTCCGAGAAGTGGATCGTTTCGGCCTTGATAAACCCCTCTTCGAAGTCACTGTGGACCTCGCCGGCGGCCTGAGGGGCCTGGGTGCCCTCCTCGACGGTCCAGGCGTAGGCCCCCTTCTCGTCCGCCGTGAAGAAGGTGATGAGGTCCAGCACGTCGTACGCGGCGTGGATGAGCCGCTCGAGGCCAGACCGCTGCAGGCCCGCGTCTTCGAGGAACAGCTGGCGTTCGGCCGGGGCGAGCTCGGTGATCTGGGCCTCCAGGTCGGCCGAAATGGAAACGACGCGAGTGCCCTCGTCCTGGGCGATGGCGCGCAGCCGATCGACGTACGCGTTGCCGTCGGGCAGGGCCTCTTCCCCCACGTTCGCGACGTACAGGACCGGCTTGTCGGTCAGCAGAAACAACTCGTCCACGAGTGGGCGGGCAGGCTCACTGACCTCGAACGACCGCGCCCACTCGCCGTCGCTAAGATGATCGTGGAGCCGCTCGAACACTTCAAGCTGACGGACGGCCTCCTTGTCCCCTTTTTTTGCGGCCGTGCTCACCTTCTCGACGCGCTTTTCTACGGTCTCCAGGTCCTTCAGTAGAAGCTCGGTGTCAATCACCTCTACGTCCCGCACCGGGTCGACCGAGCCGGCCACGTGGGCCACCTCGTCGTCTTCGAAGCACCGCACAACGTGAATGATGGCGTCGACTTCTCGAATCTGGGCGAGAAACTGGTTGCCCAGCCCTTCGCCCTCGGCCGCCCCCTCCACGAGCCCGGCGATGTCGACGAATTCGATGCTGGTGGGCACCGTCTCCGGCGACCCCGCCAATTCAGCGACCCGCGGAAGCCGTTCGTCGGGCACCGGCACGACGCCTACGTTCGGATCAACCGTACAAAACGGGTAGTTGTCGGCCTCGGCCCCGGCGCTACTGAGTGCGTTGAAGATGGTGGACTTGCCGACGTTGGGGAGGCCGACGAGGCCACATTGGAGGGACATTGGCGAATGGGGACCTGAAACGGAGGGCGAGCGGGATGAATTGCGCGTTGAGCCGGTGTGTTCCTGTACCGACCCCAGCCCGGAATCATCCGTCGGCGTAGGGCACGTCGATGAATTCTCGCTCCGGAAGGTGCACGGCCGTGAGCCGTCCCATGCCGGGCTTCATGTGGTAGACGCAGCCGGTGTCGATCAGGATCAGCTCCTCTTGGCTGATGGGCTCGGGCTGGGGCGTATGGCCGCAGACCACCGTCTTTTCCCAGGCGAACTCCGTGGCCTCTAGGTGCCCGCGCTCCCACAAAAGCACCTCCTCGTCGGACCGCTCCAGGTTCTCCTCCACCGTAAGGTCGGGCCGCAGCCCCGCGTGGACGAACAGGAAGTCGTCGGTCTCGTGGTAGCGTTTTGTGTCGCGGACGAATTCGGCGTGGGGGGCTGGAATGTGGACTTCGGAGGTGCCGTCCTTGAGGTAGCTCTGGAGCGTCGAGACGCCCCCATTCATGCGCCAGAGGCTGAAGGAGCCGGACTCGAGATAATCGATCATCATCGCCTCGTGGTTGCCCCGCAGAAAGGTGCAGGGCACCTCCTCGCGGAGGGCAAGGAGCCGATCGATCACACCTTTTGAGTTGGGCCCTCGATCGATGTAGTCGCCCACAAACAGGAGATGGTCGTCCGGCGAGGGGTCCAGCCGGGCCAAGAGGCTATTCAGCGACTGGAGGCATCCGTGAATGTCGCCAATGGCAGTAAGTCCCATTGTGTATGCCCTGCAGTATGGAAGAGATGAAAAGGCAGCCCGGTCGACGGGAGATCTTGGGCGGCGTTCGTACCAATATACGACTCAGAGTTTGCAACTCACGGCGCGTCCGTTCGCTCCCGGATGCTCTCCATGCCGATGAGGCCGCGGCCGGATTTGTTGAGCCGCCCTTGCTCGTGGAGGTCGAGCAAGATGGCATCGATCACGCCGTTTACAAACGTGCCGCTTCGGGGCGTGCTATACGTTTTGGCAATCTCTATCGCCTCGTCCATGGAGACCTTCGGCGGGATCTCTTCGAACTTCAGAAGTTCGGTGGTTGCCATTCGAAGAAGAGACCGGTCGACGACCGCGATGCGATGAATCTCCCAGTTGTCTGCGTGCTTCTCGATAATCTCGTCGGCCGCCTCCCTCGCGTCGAGCGTTTCCTGAAAGAGGCGCTCCGCAAAGGCACGGATTGACGGGTCATCGTCGAGCGGCGCCCGAATGAGGGTCTGGCGGACCCGACCGGCGTCTCCATCGGTCTGGTGATGCGCGTAGAGCGCCTTTAAGACCTGTTCGCGGGCGTCGCGCCGGGTGCTCATGGAAAGAAGACCGACCGTTCGGGAGGAGAGTGTCACAGGCAAGCTGTGGCGGTTTGGAGAAGACTCTTATTTTCCGTGGTGGAAGCAGGTTCGGTCCTCCGCACGGATTCCTTCAATTTTGGACTTGATCTCGCCCCGAATGGTGTCTCAATCCCGACTGCTGGACGCATCCCTCCCCAAAACCCTCACCCAAAGTTGCGATCCGAGACCATTTTCTCCTTTCGGTCGGGGCGCATGGCCAGTCCCCAGTCACCGCCCACCCTCCAACTGAAGAGGCCGCGGCCGTTGTGAGGGGGGCTCTGGGCCAGCTCAGTGCGACGACGGGGGCGCTTTTCATAGAAGGCGCTAAATTCTGAGGGGGTACACATGCTTTGCGCTGTCGCACAGGCTGTGCTAAAATACGTTAGGCGCCAGACAAAAAATGTGTCTTCCCGGTCCACTCTTCCTGGACGGCGACGCCCTGCCCCATGCGTCCCGACTCGCAGATTCAATGGACCGCCTACCCGGCTCTTCTCATGGCCGGGGCGTTTGCGTTCGGAATTACAGGGGCGTCGGTGATTCGGTCTGACTCTCTTCTCCTCTGGCTCGGCGGGGCGGGGAGCGGGGTTGCGATGTTTGCTGGAATGCAGTGGTGGGACCAAACCCGGCTGGTCACCCTCGGGCCACTCGGAAGCGTTCTGGCCATCGCCCTGGTAGTGGGATGCGCGGGCGGGGCCCGCCATGCCGTGTACCAGGCCCCGTCGCCGCGGAGCCTCGCCCCTGCAGCCGAGGCGAGGACCGACGCCGTGACCGTAGAGGGAACGGTCGTGGACGCTCCCGAACGGACCGACGAGGCGACTCGCTTTGTCCTGCGGGTCGACACCCTCGCGGGGAATCGGGGCCGGGCTGCGGTGGATGGACGGGTGCGCGTCACGCTCATGCCGTCTCCGTGGGCCGACGCGACCAGGCCTTTTCCCAGACTTCGCCAGGGAGACCTATCTCGACTCCGGGGCTCTTTGCAGCAGCCACCCGGCCTCCGCAATCCCGGGGGCTTTGACTACGGCGCGTACCTCTCTCGTCGAGGCATCTGCTGCACACTGTACGTAGACGATCCCGATCATGTCACCGTCTTGGGAAGCCGGCGTGGGGCAATACAAAACGCACTCGTTTCGGTCCGCGCACACATTCGACGGCACATAGACCAGCACGTGCGGAGTGTGGGCGGGCGGGCCGTACTGCGGGCGTTGTTGCTGGGAGACCGGAGCCACATCACGGACGCCCAGCGGGACCGGTTTGCGAAGACAGGGCTGATGCACCTGCTTGCGGTGTCCGGCCTCCACGTCTTTCTGGTCGGGATGGTGCTCTACACGCTGCTCCGTCCCCTTCTGATGCGCTTTCGACTGCGGTGGCACGTGGTGGAGATCGTGCGGGCGGTGCTAACCATCGTCGTACTGGGGTTCTACATGTTGCTTACAGGAGGTCGGCCTTCGGTCGTACGGGCAGTGATCATGGCGGCCTTGCTTATTGGGGGAATTGTATTTCAGCGGTCGGCGCCTCCGTTAAACACACTTGGCGTCGCCGCCCTCGTGCTCCTTGCGTTGCGGCCCTCAATGCTGTTTGATGTCGGGTTCCAGTTGTCGATGGCGGCGGTTGCGGGCATCGTGACGCTCAATCCTCGGTTCGAAGAGATGGTGCCGGAGCGGTACCGGGACTCTGAGGCTGGGAACTGGCTGGTGTCTATGTGTACGGTCTCAGCGGCCGCCATCCTGGGCACCGGTCCTGTGCTTCTGTATCACTTCGGATGGGTCTCGGCCGCCGGTCTTGTTCTGAACGTGGTGGGAATTCCTTGTACGGGCCTGGCGCTCTCGGCGGCGATTGTTGCGGTAAGCATTGGCCATGTGTGGGCCCTGGGAGCTGCTTCGTTTGGGAGCGCGGCAGATCTCTTCCTGCAGGGGCTCCTCGCCACGTCTCGCTACGGGGCGGCGTGGTTTTCATGGGCGGGCGTCCGCATGCCTGTCCCAGACGTGTGGATCCTCGGAGCCGTGGGGGCACTGCTCATTGCCGTGGCACAGTGGCCGCGCCCCCGTCTTCGATGGCGGTGGGCAATTGTAGGAGTAGCTCTCGCAACGATGTCCGTTTGGGGCTCTGTGATCGGTCAAAAGACAGGGCCAGCCCTCGATGTGGTGTTCTTCGACGTCGGACAGGGGGACGCCGCCCTCCTGAAAACATCATCGGGGCAACATGTGCTCGTAGACACCGGTCCCCGGTCCCCGAGCGGAGCAGCCGCGGAGTTCACGGTGCTTCCGTTTCTAAAACGGTGGGGGATTCGTGAGCTGGACCTCGTGGTCGTCTCGCACTCGGACGAAGACCATCTGGGTGGGCTTCCGACGTTGCTGCGGGAAGTGTCGGTGGGCCGGGTCGTTCACAACGGCCGGCCCACGGACACGGAACTCTACGAAGAAGCCCGCGATCTTCTTCATCGAGAGGGGGTCCCTGATCGGGCTGTCCACCGGGGCGATACTCTCCAAAGTGGCCCGTCCATTCACGTACGTGCGGTCGGTCCTCTTTCATCTCAAGATGACGGTGGGGCGGGCAATGATGCTTCTGTGGTTCTCCGTGTAGAGTATGGAGGCGTGGACATCCTCCTTCCAGGAGACATAGAAGTGGATGCTGAACGAGATCTGGTCCGAATGTACGGAAAGCAACTCAGAAGCCACATTGTGAAGGTCCCACATCACGGGTCTGAGACCAGCAGCACCCCGGACTTTGTACAGTCGGTCGGCCGCGTCGAAGAGACGCATGCAGTGGTGAGTGTAGGGCGGAACGCCCAGTATGGGATGCCCAACGACGAGGTTCTTCAAAGATGGAAGAGGCAGGGAGAACACGTTCACAGTACAGCCACCGGTGGGTCGGTATGGATGCGAACCGACGGGAAAGACGTCTGGCGTGTCCGGTGGAAGTAAAGACGAGCGTCGTTAAGGGGCCTGTCTCTTTTTGGAAGTCGTCCAGCCCTTTCCTGTGTGGGGTCCTGTGTGGGGCTTGTATCATATTCCTACTCTAGAATATGTACCCTCAGCTACTGGTATATCTTCCTGTATCAGATTGTGCAGGAAGGAACTGTTCGTGTATCGATCCTCGGGGCGAAAGATTGCCGGGAAAGAAAGTTATCCACACGCCCTAGTATGGACGAGGCAATGGGGAATTTTTAAAAGATATGGTTGTTGTTATTGGTCGTGTGGAAATGTGGATAACTGAGTTGCCCACATTGGGGCGGGAAGAATGTGGACAGTTCCCCCAGTCGTTCACAAGGTTATCCACAACTGAGCATCTGAAGAAAGCTGGTCTACGGCGCTCAAGGCGGATATATGGGGAATTTTCCACGTTTCCACGGCCGTCCACAGGAAAATCTGGGGACTTGGGGATGCAGTTATGCACACTCGTCCACAGTGTGTATGAGGCGGGGATAACTGTGAACATCCTGGGGGGTTGTCCACGGGCGACGAAAACCAAATTCTGATCCACAGATTATCCAGACGTTATCCCCGACTTATCCACGACTTATCCACAATCTTGTGGATAAGGGGCATTTCTCCGATGTGTGGGGGGCGTAGAAACGATCGTGCCCCCGTGAGCTCCGTAGGGACGACCTTGTGGAGAGGGGCTACTCCTCCGCAACCGTGAAGAGGCGGTAGATACAGAACGCGGCAATAAGGGCGGGCCACAGTGCGGCGAGCCAGTCCCCGGCCTGCAGGCGAATCACGGTCAGCGATGCGCCAAAAATAGCGATGAGCGCGTAGACCGTCTGGAAGATCTGAGAACTGGACATGCGGGAGGGGAGGCCGGGCCGTAGGATACGGACGAGAGAGGGGGACGGGGGCCGCTGCGACTATGCGTCGGAATCAAGGAGCTCCATGAGGAGCGGCGTAAGCCGATCGGCCGCGACGGTAGACAAATGATCGTGGGCCTCCGCAGGCAGCTCGATGGGCGTTTGCTCGACCAACTCGAGGCCGTACCCGGCCAGCCCGATTCGCTTGCGGGGATTGTTGGTAAGCAGCCGCAGCCTACGGATGCCGAGGTCTCGGAGGATTTGGCACCCGATGCCGTAATCCCGGTGGTCCATCTCAAGCGATACGTCGGCCGGGGTCCCGGACTGCTCGTTCTGCTGGCGCTCCAGGTCCTTGAGTTTCGAGAGGAGGCCCTGGCCGTGATTGCTCTGCATCATGTAGAGGATGGCCCCCGCGCCCTCGTGCTCCACTTGGAGCAGCGCCTCGGCCAACTGCTCGCTGTACGATTCGCGCCGCGCCGCCAGCACGTCGCCCAGCACGTTTTGCGAATGGACGCGGACGAGAACGGGCTCGTCTTCGGCCCAGTCGCCCTTGAGCAGGGCCAGGTGCACGTCGCCGGTGAGCGTTTCCTTGTAGGCGACCACCCGGAAGGTGCCAAACGCGGTATCGAGCCGCACCTCCGCCTCCCGTTCGATGAGCCGCTCGTTCTGCATGCGGTAGGCAATCAGGTCCTGGATGGTGATGAGCGGCATGTCCAGGGCCTGTGCCCGCTCGCGGAGCTGGGGGACGCGGGCCATGGTTCCGTCCTCATTCATGATCTCGACGAGGGCCCCCGCCGGCTCAAAGCCCGCGAGGCGAGCGAGGTCCACGGCTGCCTCGGTATGGCCGGCCCGGCGCAGCACGCCCCCTGTGCGGGCACGGAGCGGGAAGACGTGCCCCGGCCGAGCGAAGTCGTACGGGGAGGCGTCCGGGTCCGCCAGGGCCTGAATCGTCGTTGCACGGTCCGCGGCTGAGATGCCGGTGCTCGTCCCCTTGCGGTAGTCGACCGAGACGGTGAAGGGGGTACTGTAAAGCGACGAGTTGGCGTCGACCATCAGGTCGAGATCCAGCTCGTCGGCCCGTGCCGGGGGGATGGCCGTGCAAAGGAGGCCGCGCCCTTTCTTCGTCATAAAGTTGACGAGGTCGGGCGTAATCGCCTCGGCCGCCCCGATGAAATCGCCTTCGTTCTCGCGATCCTCGTCGTCCACCACGATCGCGAGGCCGCCGTCTCGAAGGGCGGCAAGGGCCGTCTCAATGGAATCAAAGGACGTCTCCGGAGACGCCGCCGAGTTGCGTGTGGAAGGGCTCATGGTGGGGCGGGCCTGTTTGGGGGGTCCCGAAAAGAGACGAGGGAGAGAGGGATCACTCCTCCTCGTTGGAGAGGCTCGCAATCGAGTCCTTCTCAATGCGAAGCCGAGTGCCTTTGCTGTCAACCTGAGTTAGAACGCTGTCCTCGTCGATCTTCTGAATGGTGCCGTAGATGCCACCCACGGTCACGACTTTGTCGCCCTGTTCCAGGTTCTCGACCATCTCCTGATGCTCCTCCTCGCGCTTCTGTTGCGGGCGGTAGATAAAGAAGTAAAAGACCCCAATGATGAGGGCGAGTGGGAACAGCAGGCCGACGATGCCGCCGCTGCCACCGCCGGATTGCCCGACGAGGAGAATTGGATCGGAGGCCGAGAGAAGGGAAGAGGACATGGTAGGTACGTTCAGGGAGTCAGAAGTTCGGAAGAGGGAGCGGCATCCCCACGATGGAGACAGCGACAGTACGCTCCATCCGATAAACGGAACGGGACACAACCGGTTCACGCGAACCAAGACGCGGCCGTAGAAAACCACGACAAAAGAAAAAAGGGCAAGCGACCCGCAGCGCGCCGCTGCGACCTCCTACCGCTGCTGCCTTCCGGCCCTGACGGGGTTCAGAGGGAGCTGGCCGTGCGGGACTTGCCCTTTGTCGGTGCGGGGAATCCCCGCGAAATGTTGGATCAGATGAGACAACGAAAAAGGAAGACAGTTCCCTCCGACGAACAGAGCCCCCTGAAGATGTCGTCAAGCCCGCCAGCAGGGCTGCCGTGAACCGCTCAGGAGGGTTCGGGCCCCTTGAAGCCAAGCCACACTGGCTGGTCCGAACTTCCGAAGAGTGGCACGGTTCTCCGACACGCACTGCCCGTGTTGCCGGATATGCCCGCTCCCGACACTGAGTTATGATGACTGTCTCCCTCGACCCCGAATCGGGACAGGACCCGCGAGGAGGCCCGTCCCCAAAGCGTCTTGTGGCGGCTCTCCGGAAGATGATGGAGCACCGGGCAAGTCAGAATCCCGAGAGTGAGCCGGAGCCAGAGAAAAGGAAGGGCGAGTTGCCTCCCGAGTCTGGCGGGGATGACGCAGGGGCCTCCCAAAAAAGAGAGGCAACCGGGACGGACCCCCCCGTAGACTGGGCTAACGAAACGCTTGCGGCATTCCACAAGGCAGACGGCGACGTCTGGGACGATCGCGGCGACCGGCACGCGCAGGAACAGGGCCCCGCGGAGGCGGCCTCCGTGGAGAGTGGCACCGAGCTTCCGGAGAGGCCTCCTGCCCCGCTGGACACAAGCGTGGGGGCCGAAGATGAGGCTGCGTCCGGAGGTCCTGGTGGAGAGGCCGCTCGGCTCGACGCGTTGACGGACTCCTCTGAAGACCTGGCGCTTGCATTCCGCCAGGCCTTCTACAGGCGACGGGTTCGGCACAAGGCGGGGAACCGGACCGCCTCAGTCAGCGCGCCAGACCGAACGGCCGCGCTTCCGCCCCGTCCGGCGTCGTCGTTTCTCTGGGTGACCGGCAACGGGCAAGGTCGCACGACGTCGGTGGACGTACGCAGTCTCAACGGGCGTCGTGCCCGGCGGGCCGAGGCCTTTCTGCTGTGGGGAGACGGCGAGGACCCCCGCCGGCTTCTGGCTCGCATTCGGCGCCACGCTGAGCCGCGCATTTTTCTGAAGCCCGTGTTCTGGCGGGGCCGCGCTGAGGGGGCGTCGCCGGTGGCCGACCACGTCGATGGAACGTGGACGCCTCGGGCGGATCGGCAGGTCCTCAGGGAGCTTCGGGAGCGGGCAGCCACGATCAACCGGCGGATTCGCGACGTGATTGAGAACGAAGTGGCGGTGGGCCCTGATGCCAAACGGCTCCTTCGCTTCGTGGTCACGCGGACGGACGAGTTTGCCCCACGCCGAGGAGAGGCGGGCATTGTGTATCCGAAGTTGGCGCCGCTTCTCGGAGCACGTGAGGAATAGGAAATTGAGTTGGAGAAGCGCGACGCCGACGTTCTCGGAGGGCACTCCGAGGGGGTCGGTGGAGCCTGTGATGTTCGGCTACGTGAACTCGTGGGTCCGGTCGAGCGGGCGGCCGCGGTCCAGTTCGTCCTCAACGTCGTCTACAATGCCTTTGATCTGCCGACGCACTGCGGTGATGGCCGGCTTCAGCGGGTCAATGTCGGTCGCCTGCTCGTGGAGGTCCGCTTCGATGCTTCGGGCCTGGTCGAGCAGGTCACGCAACGCGGACGCGAGTGCCTCGTGGCGCTCCAGCTGGGCCTCGCGAAGAAACTGAACGATGGTGCGGGCAAGGCGAAGGCACGCGTCAAAAAACAGATCCCGCGTCAGGTCGAGGTCGCTCGCCGTGGCTTCCAAGAGCGATTTCGTGGCGCGACTCACCACGTGTGTCCCTTGCGTGATCGGGCGAGGTTGGTCACGGGCCTTTTCGACGAACTGGCGTCGGGTGTCTTCGCCCTCATCCTTCAAAAACGACACGGTGAGCTGGGCCGCCATCTCGGCCACCTCCTTGTTCGGCACGTCCCAGTGGTCCCCCAACGTCTCCTTTGCCGTGAGGGCCTCCTCGCTGAGCTTGAACTTGACGTGGACGGACCGCTGTCCCCCACCGGATGGAGGGGCGTCGTCCGAAGGGGTGCGGTTGGCGAGAAGCTCTTCCATGATCCAAACCTCTCGGTAAAAGCGTGGCGACGAGACCTCTCAGGGCTGCCTAGGGCCGTCTACAGCTCCTTTTTGAGCAGTCCTATGATCTCATCGTAGCTCTCCTGGGCGGCCTGCTCGTCGCCCGATCGGATTGCGTCGGTCACGCAGGTTTCCAAGTGGTTCCGGGCAATGGCACGCCCCACAGACTTGAGAGCCTGTTGCACGGAGTGGATCTGGTCGAGGATGTCGCCGCAGTAGCGGTCGTCCTCCACCATTCGCTTCAGGCCGCGAACCTGGCCCTCGATGCGGCTGAGGCGGTCGGTGATGTCGTCACGATCGGCGTCGCGAACCGGCATATGGGAGCGGAGACGAGTAAGGGAAGGGGTCTGAGAACGCTGAGAACGCGTTGGCGGGCGACGGCTCGGGGTTCTCTTGTTCAACCGCCTGCACGAATCTCTTCCGTCGCCCAATCCCTCTGGGGCCCTTCCGCGCAGTGCGGAGGGAGCGCGTCGGGCGTGGAGCGACGGGCGCGCGGTGTGCCCTCCCGGAAGAGGCGCTCCTCCGGAGGCGGGCACGGACGGTCCCGGAACCAGGGGAAACTGGCGGGTTTCGAAAAGAGCCCGGCGTGTGAGATCTCCCTACTCTCCCCTGGAAAGGGTTGTTTCTCCGACGCATGGACGAGAAGCGACGCACGGTGACCAGGGGAGAATGACCGGAGAAAGAGGCCCCGGCAAGGCTTTCACCGAAAGATTGCGGTTCCTCTTTTTGTTCACCCGAGCGCCTCTTTTATTCTAAGTATGCAATCGCCCGTCTTCCGCTGCCGACCATGCCCTGCTCCATGCCTGCGCCCCCTACGATGCCGACGCTCGCGCCCTCAATCATTGCGTCCGACGCGGGACGATTCGCCGCCTCCGCCGATGACGTCCTGGGGGCCGGTCCGGGCTGGCTCCACGTGGACGTGATGGACGGGCACTTCGTCCCCAACATCACGATTGGCCCCGACGTGGTGCGGGCCCTTCGGCCCGTGGCCGACGAGCATGACGCGCAGCTCGACGTGCATCTCATGATCGAGGAGCCGCAGACGTACATCGATGCCTTCGCCGATGCGGGAGCAGACACACTTACCGTGCACGTGGAGGCCTGTACGCACCTGCACCGAGTGGCCCAGCAGATTCGGGCCGCGGGGTGCAAGGTCGGCGTTGCCCTTAATCCGGCCACGCCCCTTGGGCACCTCGAAGGCATCTTGCCCTTCGTTGATCTTGTCCTCGTCATGTCGGTAAACCCGGGCTTCAGCGGTCAGGACTTTATTCCAGAGTCCACGGCGAAGGTGCAGCGTGTGCGCCGCCAGCTCAATGCCCTTGGCTCCAGCGCCTCCCTGGAGGTGGACGGGGGCGTGACCCCGAGCAACGCGATGGAACTCGTGCGGGCCGGGGCCGATGTGCTGGTGGCTGGCAGTGCCGTGTTCGGCGGGGAGCAGTCTGTGACGCAGAACGTCGAGGCTTTTCGGAACGCGCTGACGCTCAAGGTGTGACGAAGAGACCGGGGCACTGAACGTGGATTCGTATGGAGAACGAACCCGCGATCATCGTTGGGAGCACCATTGACCGAGCTTGGAAGGGGCCATGGAGAATCCGCGTTCCGACTTGAAAGACATGAGTGGCACGGTGTGCGTGGTCACGGGGGCCAACTCGGGCATCGGCAAGGCCACGGCCGCCGAACTCGCCCGTCTCGGGGCGCGCGTGGTGATGGTGTGTCGAGACGAAGGGCGGGGACGAGAGGCCCAGGCCGAAATTCGGGCCGCGGCCCGGACGGCCCACCCCAGCCGTGAAGACGTGGTGGATCTCTGCATTGCAGACCTCAGCGTTCTGGAGGAGGTGTATCGCCTTGGAGAGACGCTCCGGGCCGACCACGATCGGCTCGATGTGCTCGTGAACAATGCGGGCGTCTTCCTCGATTCCTTTGAGGAGACGGCCGACGGACTGGAGGCCACCTTTGCGATTAATCACCTCGCCCCCTTCCTGCTCACCCATCTCGTTTTGCCCCGCCTCCGCGAGACCGCCGGCCGGGCGGGGGAAGCGCGCATCATCACAGTGAGCTCGGAGGCGCATCGTGGCGTCAGCATGAACTTCGACGACCTCAACGCCAGGGAAAGCTACAATCCGCTGCAGGCCTACGCCCGCTCGAAGCTCGCCAACATCCTCTTCACCCACGAGCTGTCCCGCCGTCTTCAGGACAAAGGGGTGGTTGCGAACGCCGTGCACCCCGGCATCGTGAACACCAACATCTGGCGCGGCTCCGGCTGGATTTCTCGGGTTGCCCGCCTCTTCTCCTGGCTCTACAAGCGCCCGGAGGAAGGCGCACGCAGCGTCGTCTACCTGGCGGCGTCGCCCGAGGTGGAGGGCGTGACCGGCCAGTACTTTAAGGAGACCGAGGTGGTCAACCCTTCCCCGGAGGCCTACGACGAAAAGGCCGAGGCACATCTTTGGAAGGTCAGCCGGGAATTGACGGGCCTCGCTGAGGTGAACGAGGAGGAGGAAGCCGAATAGCCAAGGGCCGCCGTCTGCGGTGCGGGTACCCCGGCCGTCTCTCGCCGGACGCGGTTTCCGGTCCGCCTCTCGGGCCTGTCACGTCCGTTCGTCGAGCGCCGCTTCGAACCCCTCCTCCTGCACCGTGTCCAGCTGCTTGTTTTCACGGCGCCAGAAGACAAACAGTGCGGCCCCCATTACGATCGCCATGAGGGCGCTGCCATACTGCATCAGCTTGAACGCGCTTGCAGAATACGAATTTGAGTCTGGGTTGAATCGTGCACAGGCCAGGAAGGCCTTGTCCACGACGCTCCCGACCGTGCCGTTGGACGCCTCGACGAGGGCGGTGCGCAGGTCGCCCGGGGCCGGGTTGAGGGTGGTAAAGTAGCGTGTGATGGTCCCGGAACCGCTCAGAAAAACAATCGTCGCGGGGTGGGCATACTGCTGGTCTTTCTCCGGAAGCGGCTGGTAGCGAAATCCCACCGAGTCGGTGAGGGCGGTGATGGCTTCCTGGTCCCCGGTCAGGAAGTGCCAGCCCCCAAGCGTTTCGTCGGGCTGCTCCAGCGAAGTGGCGTAGCGCTCCTGGGCCTTGCGGGCCATCTCAGGGCCTTCGTGCGGACTAATGTCAACAGTAAGCACCTCAAACTTATCGCCGGCCGTCCAGGACATCCCGCTCAGGGATTCGGCGAATTTCTGCAGCTGGATGCGGCAGAGCTGAGGGCACTGGTGGTAGTTGAGGGTCAGCATCACGGGCGTCGACCCATCGAAGTACTGACCGAGCCGGACCGACTTGCCCTGTTCGTTCTGAAACGAAAGATCCGTCGGAATCGCTGTGCCAAGCTTCTGGTCGAGTCCCACGTTCTCAAGCTGCTCCGGGGTATGGTTGGCGCGCTGGCCATGGGCCGTAGGGGACCAGAACCCAACCCAGGCAAACGCAAGGGCCATCACCAGTCCGAGACGATAGGGGCTGCGAGGCCATCGGCCCGCCGCCATGTGACGTGTGTCGGGCATAAGGAGCAGAAAAGGGGTGGAAGAAAAGTGCGATTTTTAAACCAAGCGCGGCCCCAAAAGGTTGCGGGGCTTCCTCCTTCCTCTCGGCCTCCCGGCAACCGTGTCGTCCGGAGAGGAGAGCAGCGGGCTGGAAGAATACAACCAGAAACATTGACGTCCGCGGCCCCGGTCCTTATCATCCTTTAGGTTCGAGATCCCACAAAAATCACCAGCCGCAACTCGTCTCAACGCCTCAGCACACAGGGCCGCCGCATGTCCGCCTGTTCCTCCAAACTCCGGACCGTGACCGATCGTCTGCCGTTCTCGGTAGACGATACCGACGCCGCCAACGACGCCTTCCGGCGGTGGAGGGAAGAGGAGAACACGGACGCCAAACGTCTAGCGGATCTCTGGACGTACTGCTACGTCTGTCGGTATTTCTTGGCGAAATCGGCCCGGGGCACCTTCGACAACCCGTCCGACGCCGATGAGCTGACCACGCGGGCCTATCGCAAGGTGCAGAAGAACCGCGACGGGGTGCGAAACGCAACCCGGTACGCCAGCTGGGTGAGCGTCGTGTGCAAAAATACGCTTCTCAACTACACTCGTCGCAACCGGTTCTCCGAGTCGATTGAAGAGGAGGACCGTGTCACGCTCACGGCCGAGAAAAAGAATACCGTCGCAGAGGTTGGATTCGTGCGCGAAGCATTCGTGGAGGCGATCGAGCGACTGCCCGAGTATCTGCGAGAGCCGGCCCGCCTCTATTTTCTCGAGGACCGGGAGTTTGAGGAGATCAGCAACGCCCTCGGAAAGCCCGTGGCGACAGTCCGGACGTACAAGCACAAGGCCATGAAGAAGCTCCGCACCGACGACCGCCTCCGTGAATACGTGAATCAGACAGATTTGTAAAAAGAAAATGTCAAGGTTTAGCTTGGGAGGTTATACATATATGTTGAGTGTGTCTTCTTAAATCCCATTACTTCTCCCTGCTTTTATAGCTCATCTTTCAGGGACCTCAATCCAAACCGTGTCGGCTGGCGAACCGCCGGTCACGACATTTCTCACAGCCTTTCGGAGGAGGCCCTGCCGCTCGCTTTCCGGAGAGCATCAGTGGATTTCTTTTCGCAAGTAGTCGTGTAGCGTGTCGTTCATGAATGATGTCGAAGAGCACATCCTGTCGTACCCTCACCTTACCCAAGAGAGACAACGGGAGGTTGAGGCGTATGTGGAAAGACACCCAGAATGGGCTCCCCTGCTCCGAGATGTTCGGTCGGTCGAGGGCCTCTCGGCAAACGTGAGGGCGGACCCTCCCTCCGACCCCCTCCTCGCCACCTACGTGATGGTTCGGCACCTGGGGAACGAAGGAGAACTTTCGGCCCAGCTGCAGGCCGCCTTTGCCCGGCTTGAGGCCCGCATCGAAGAAAAGGAGGCCCTTCGACGCGAGGTGGAAGCGGCGCAGCGTCGGCTGACGGAGGCGGAGGCGGCCATCGACCCGGCCTCGCACTTCGAGACGCTCACGGAGCACGAGATCGGCGTTGAGAACAGAGAAGAAGTGGAGGAGGAAGCCGCGGCCGGTTCCGGGGCAGAATCTTCCCCGAACACAGGATCTTTTTGGGGAGACGCGCTCTGGCCACTCCCCCGGCTTGCGCGAAGGGGAATGGCCATCGCGGGAATCCTCGTGGGGGTGTACGGGGGCCTATACGGAGTCAGTCTCGCGACGCAGTCGCCTCTCGATCGGCTCGCTGCGACGGACGTCAGCGACCAGGTCGTCGACAACTATGCCACGGCCAGGATGCGAAGCACAGCCCCGAAGGCTTCGTCGTCGGTCGACGAGCAGTACATGCAGGCGCTTTCCGTCTTGGAGAGTGCGCGCGTCTCCACGCTGGGGCTCTTTCCCCGGTACAGCGCCGATCGGCTCGCCCAGGCCGAGAAGCACCTCGGAGAGGTTCTCGAACAGACCGAGTCCGGCTCGTTTCTGGCCCTGGAGGCACACTTCTACCTCGGCAAGATTGCGCTCGCGCAGCGAGACGTAGGCGCCGCCCGGTCGCACTTTAAAACCGTTGTGCAGCGAGAAGGCCGCCAGACGCAGGAGGCGTACGAGATTCTGAAAACCCTCCAGCAGGAATACAGCGGGCCGGGATCGTAGGAGGCCAAACCAAAAATGGGGACCAGCGGGCTGCGCTGGTCCCCAGATCGGAGTAGAACCGCGGTGGCATTCGTCCCCGGATACGGTTAGGCGTAGGTGTTGAGCATCACCGGCATGATGAGCATGAGAATGTCTTCGTCCTCCGTGTCCTCGCGGGGCAGGACGATGCCGGCCCGGTTCGGGGAGCTGAGCTCGAAGACCACCTCGTCGCACTCGACGTTACTGAGCACCTCCGTGAGGTACTCCGAGTTGAAGCCGATCTCCATCGGCTCGCTGTCGTAGTCGCAGTGGATGGTCTCCTCCGCCTCGCTGGAGCGCTCCACGTCCTCCGCCGAGATCGTGACGGTGTCGGCCGTGATGTCGAGCCGAATCTGGTTCGTCATGCTGGAGGAATACAGCCCCACGCGCGTGACGGCGTTCAGCATGTCTTCGCGGCTGACGACCAGGTTGCGGTCGTTCCCGTCCGGAATGACAGACTGATAATTCGGATACGTCTCGTCGATCAAGCGGGCGAGCACCCGGGAGTCGTTGAACTCGAAGCTCACGTGGCTGTCGTCCACGCGGACGGTGCAGATCTCGTCGTCTTCCACGACCCGCCCGGCAAGCTTGGTGGCCTTTTCCGGCACGATGAAGTCGACCGAGGTGTCGGCCCGAAGCTCCGGCAGGGTCAGCTTCACGAGCCGGTGCCCGTCGGTCGCCACCACGGAGGTGTCCTCTTCGCTCACCTGAAAGTACACGCCCATCATGGCGGGGCGAAGGGCGTCCTGGCTCACGGCAAATGCGGTCTTGTCGATGGAGCGGCCCAAGAGCCCCCCTTCCACGTTGATTTCGTGCTGCTCCTCCAACTCCGGCAGCTCCGGGTAGTCCGACCCGTCGTGGCCCACCATCTTATAGTGGCCCTGATCGGTCTCCATGCGGATCTCGAAGTCGCTGTCTGCCGTGAACTCAATGGGCAGGTCCGGCAGCGCGCGCAGGGTATCGATCAGCCGCTGGGCGGGCACCGCGATGGGCGTGCTCTCCGGCGTTCCGTTCTTCTCGAACTGGACCGGCACGGTCTGGATGATCGAGATTTCGAGGTCGGTGGCGCTCAGACGCAACGTGTCCCCGTCCCGCTCAAAGAGAATGCACTCCAGGATGGGCATTGTGCTCTTCGACGGAACAGCGCCCTTGACGGTGTTGAGCGCCTCGAGGAGGTCGGCGCTGGAGGCAGTGAATTTCATGGCGATCGGCGCGTTGCGGAAAGGAAGTGTCGAGGTGTCAGCAGGACTTCGTGCCAAGATACAGGAATGCGTAGACGCATTCACAATCTGTACGGGGGGCGGCAGAGGAAGATTCGGGTCCGCTTTCCAGCGTGGGCTATCGGCCGTACTGCTCGAGCTTCTGCCCGATCGTGTCGACCGTGTCCCGGAACGACTCGTCGTCCGCCATGCGGTCCTCCACCGCATTGTTGGCATGAATCACGGTCGAGTGATCGCGCCCACCGAAGTGGAGGCCGATGTCCTTGAGGGAGTGCTGTGTATGCTTTTTGGAGAAGTACATGGCGATCTGGCGGGCGCGGGTGACGTCTCGCTTTCGGGTTTTGCCGCGCATCTTCTCCTGCGAGATGCCGAGGTGCTCGCACACGATGCGTTGAATGTCGTCGATCGTGAGCGTGGCTTCTTTCTCTTGGAGGAGGTCGTGAAGCACCTCCTCGGCGAGGTCGAGGGTGATGTCGAGCTGGTGGAGGGTGGCATGGGCGAGAAGTCGAATCAGCGCCCCCTCAAGTTCACGGATGTTGCGTTCGATGCTCCGGGCGATAAACTCCACGACCTCGTCGTCGAGGTCGATCCCGTCGTCCTCGGCCTTCCGACGGAGGATGGAGATGCGGGTGTCCAGGCCCGGCGGCTTCAGGTCGGCAGAGAGGCCCCATTGAAATCGGGACAGCAGGCGCTCCTCTAGGCCGTCGATCTCCCGCGGCGGGCGGTCCGCCGACAGCACAATTTGCTTGCCGGCCTGCCGGAGGGCGTTGAAGATGTGGAAGAACTCCTCCTGGGTCTTTTCTTTGCCGCCGAAAAACTGCACGTCGTCGACGATGAGCACGTCGACCTGCCGGTAGAACGTCGAGAATTTACCAATCTGGTTTTCCTGGATGGACCGGACGAATTCGGTGGTAAACCGCTCACTGGAGACGTAGAAGACGGTCTTGGAGGCGCTGCGTGTGGCGACCTGGTTCCCGATGGCCTGAATGAGGTGCGTCTTGCCGAGGCCCACGCCCCCGTACACGAGAAACGGGTTGAAACTCGTCCCGCTCGGGTCGGCGGCGATGGATTGGGCAGCGCTGCGGGCCAGGCGGTTGCACTCTCCCTTGATGAAGCGGTCAAAGGTGTAGCTGTCGTTGAGCTGGCTGTCGACCTCCGTGTCTTTGAGGCCGGGAATGGCGAACGGGTTCTGGACCGGCGGGTCGCTTTCTTCCGATCGGCCTGTGGCCTCGGACTGAGAGGCGTCGGGGTGGGACCCGTCGTTGGAGGGAGCTGTCGGAGACGACTCCGGGGACGACGTCGGGGAGGGCGACGGATCGGACCCGCATTCAGAATCGTCTGGTGCCTCCGGTGGCGAGGCGGGGTCCGGATCGGCTGGGCGGGCGGGAAGCTGCATTGAAGCCCCATGCTCCGGGTTGTCCGGGTCATCCTGCTCGATGACCACGTCGTAGAGCAGCCGCCCATCGGGGCCGAGCACCCGGGTGACCGTTTTGCGGAGTAGAGAGAAGTAGTGCTCCTCGATCCACTCGTAGTAGAACCGGCTTGGAAGCTGGACCGTCAGCTTGCGCAGGTCGTCTTCCTCCGTCAGGGACTGTGCCTCGAGCGGTTCAAACCAGGTCGTGAAGCTCTGGCGGCTCACGTTGTCCCGGATGATGTCGAGGCAATCATTCCAGGCGCGGTCGGCGGACTGATCCATTACCAGCCGAGGTCAGTCTCGCGAGCAGAGAGGCTCGCCAGGGTGATTGGAGACGGAGAACGCAGGGGTCGCTCCCCACAGGCCCCGCCGGATGCGTGGTAGACCGAAGTGAAACGATCTTGACGGTGCGCCGCGAACCGTTCGAGACAGCGCTTCGGGGACTTGAGGGGGGCACTCGAGAGCGACGATTGAACCTCGCTCGTGTGAACTCCGCCCGCGGTCGCCCCGATCCAGCTCAAAACTCTCTCATGGGAACGAGAAGGGCGTCCGTGCCTCGCCGAAAACAGGTGCGGGGGGCGCTGCGGCCCCGCCACTGCGGACCGCAATCTGGTTCCCGGCAAATTTGGGAGTACGAACGATAATCAATGCGTGTGGCAACGTCAAGAACCGAAGCGGACCGAAAGTGCTCGGCCCCCCTCCGGCGAGCGCAAATATTCAACGCGAGATTGTCCGAACCGAGTTGTCCTCGTCCCCGGCTTACCCATACCTTGCGTTCTGCACTGCCCGGCGGCCGTTGCCGGATTCGCGTATGGTTTTCGAACAGACTCAACGGTTTGATGAGCGATCCAGGCATCGAAGCACTCAGCAGAAAGGCAACCGAAGAACAGGCCGCCTGTCCCGTTACGCTGGTGGTGAGCGGAAACATGGTCACCGGCCACGTCGTGGCGCAAGACACCTTTGAGGCCGACACGACCCGGATGGTAGAAATGGCGCAGGAGCAGGCCGAGGACGATGACGCCGTGCAGGCCATGGGCAACTTGATTTCCGCCATGCTCGATGAGGTGGGGGCGTCCGCCGACGGCACGTTCGTGCACGTGTCCGTTCAGGAAGTGATGACCGGGGCCGAGGCCATCCACCTCGGGGGCTCGGTCTTTCGGTTCCGCACGAGTGAAATCGAAGGGTATACGATTGGGACGGTGGAGACCCGAGAAGGGTAGGGAGGCGATTCACCTCTCGTTGCCGCCTTTGGCGGAGCGGCCCCGATGCTCGCCGTTCCGCCGGGGGCTACTCGTCGTACGTGATGGTAATGGTGCGGTCTTCGTACTCGATTTTTACCCCGTCCTCCACGCGGGTCACCGTTGCCACCGACCGGTCGAGGTCGGGATCCTGGCGCTTCAGGAACGCCCGGACTGTCTCCTCGGCCACGGCCACGTGCTCGGGCTGATCGCCAAGTTTGTCGACGTCCTCGGCCGCCTCGAGGAGGAGGGGCGTGAGCTGCGCAATCGATGTGGCCGCAATGAACTCTGGGGTGGGGCCTTCCATGTCTTCCATGAGGAGAGAGGTTTGCCAGGAAAGTGGGCGACGTTTCGGTGCGGACCGCGTTTGTGAAAGAACGGACGCGCACCCCCGCTTGAATTGCGGAGGCGTCGTGATGTTTTGGGGGAAGGTGCCCCGGCCTACGCCCCAGAG
>NZ_JAZKRW010000034.1:0-24247 GCF_036626415.1 Salinibacter sp. | reverse complement strand
GAGGATCAAATCGTCCGTGATGGATCCTCGCCTATTCGACGCCGGCTGTCGCGTTTGGGGGATCTCGACGGATGGTGTCTCCCATCGACGAGTCGCGTGCTCCCCGGTCCGCACGGTGGACGAACCGCGAAGGACGGGCCTACCCCAGTGCGATCAAGAAGCCGAGGGCCGCGCACGCCGCCGAGAAGGCGGCAAGGAAGAAAAGGAGAGAAAATGAGACCGTTTCGCCGTCCGCGTTGCTCTCGTCCGCCAGGTCGTCTTCGGAGACGGAGGCCGGACGCGGCGCGTCGGCGTCTGCTACGACAAGGCCCCCGACCTTTTGGGGATGGTCCTGCACCCAGGCGCCCGCGGGCACGCCCACGAGAATCCAGAGAATGAGAAAATCCCCGGCCGCGGCCACCAGCATCAAAAACCCATAGAAGGTGGTGAGCCAGTGGCCCGTCACCAGGCCCACGCCCAGGGGGCCGGCGCCCAGCACGAGGCCGGGGAGGGCCAGGGCGATTCGGTACGACCGCGCCCGGGTTGGGACCGTACACTGTGCGAATGGCGTGAGTGCCTTCCAGTGCACCCCAAACTGCACGTCGCCCCAGGACGCCTCGCCCCACACGTGCCCGAGGCCGTGCAGTCCTTCGTGAAGGAGCACCCCGAGCACAAACGCCCCACAAAACAGGAGAATTGAAACGGGGGCAGAGGGAAACGGCGTCTCGGGAAGGCCCCAGAGCGCGAGGTGAGGACCGAGGGAAAGCAGCGCGATGGGGGCGAGGAGGGCCGCGCCTCGCACCTGGGCCTCGGTCGGGGGAAGGACGGCCTGAGACCGTGGATACTCCACGTTCAGGTCGTCGGAGTGGGAAGAGCAGTCGGAGCCGTCGATGGGACGAAAGTGGGTTGGACGAACAGGGGTGCAGGGCGTCGGTCCTTTCGAGGTGAGGGGACGATCTTTGGGCGCAAAAAATGCTCCACATCGTTGCCCGAAGGGATCTGTACGGAGAGAAGGGAAAATCCGGAACGACCGTATCGCTGGGCGTTGAAGTCCTGAGGCTTCTCGATTGGTCTCTCGGGGCGAACCGCCTCGAAAATCATTGATATTGCCAGTTCCCCATTCGGAATTGGTGTATTCGGAAGCCGTAGGTCCTCCTCTTTGGCATCCCCAACTCGCCTTATGTACGCGGTCGTGACGCAAGTCGACGTTCAGGTCGTTCCCTTCGGGCCCGAGGAGGGCGAGGGCCGGTGGGATTTGTTCTCGGGTCCGGATCTCTATTACGAAGTGTACGATCCGGATGGGACGTGCCTCTGCACCAGCGGAGTGGTGAATGACGTGCGGCCTCGAGACCTGCCAATCACGATGGACGCTTCGTTCTCGGTGGAAACGCCCGGGCGGCACGTCTTGCAACTGCTGGACGCGGACTTGATTGAGGACGAGGTGGTGGGCCGCGTCGGGTTCGCTCCGGACCGAATCTGGGAGGAAGGTCCGGCGTCCGCATCGGCACGAACCGTCTGCCTGCGCGACGAGACCGTTACGCTCCGACTGGTGCTGGAGTACACAGAAAATGAGTCGTGACGCTGGCGTGGCCCGCAGACCACGAGGACGGAAGTCGGGGGCAAGCATGGAATGATAATTGCCTCTCACAATACCGACTTCGAGTGTCCCTCTCGGTGGATTTTCCGCAGGTGATGCATTGTCGCAGTCTCGCTTCGGGGGGTGGCACCGGGGTGCGCGAGGAGCGTTTTCGGGGAGGGCTTGTCCGGGGCAAAACGGTGTCGGGAGCATTCTCCCGTCGATGGGACGAGCAGTGCCGGAGCACTCGTAGTGGAAGACGTGGTGTCCCTCCAGGTCAAGGCCCATGGACGCCCTTCACCAGGGGAAAATCGTTCTGTTTTGTATCGTCGCCGACCCGCGGCCTATGTCCTCACTTGTTGCCCAAGGGAGCCCCGTATTTTGGGGATACCTACTAGCGTTCGTCATCGCGACCCTTGTGTGTTTGGGGGCCGCTTGGCGGGCCTGGCAGATTCCGTATGCGGACACGCGGCGGAGCCTGGTCACGTTTTTTGTCACCAGTGCGGGGTGGGCGGCCGCGTACATCGGGTTTCTCCTCCCGGTCTCCCCCCTCGCCAAACACTTCTTCTACCAGGCGAGCCTCTTCGTAGGATTTGGCACCGTGTGGGCGTGGTTGTGGTTCTGTTCCGCCTACACGGGACGGGCGATCCACCGCAACGCCTCGGCCCAGTGGTTTGCGATTGCCGTCTTTGGAGGGGTTGTCCTTCTGAAGGTGACCAATCCCCTCCACCACCTCTACTACACGCTGGAGGCGACCCAAGGCGTCTTCGGCACGGTCGTTCGTCATGGGCTGCTGTACTGGGTGGTGATGGGGACGGCCTACGCGTTGGCGACGGCGGGCTACCTGATGCTGTTCGAGATGTTCTGGAAAACCGAGACCCGCACGGGCCCGCTGGCGGCGCTCACGGCGCTCACGGCGTTTCCTGCGGTGCTCAACATCGTAGGGCATGTCCACCCGACCCTTCAAGACATTACCCACGAACCGCTGGGCGTGGCGGTGTTTGCCATCGGGGTGCTGTTTGTGTACAGCTACCAGTTCCAGGCCGTCCGGCTGGCAGGGAGCCTCTCGGCCCCCACCATCATGCTCAGTGCCGACGGGCGCATCAGGGACTACGGGCGGCAGGTCGTTGAATTGTTTCCAGCCCTGGAGGATCGGTCCGCCGTCGGCAAGCCCCTCGGGGCGGCCCTTCCAGAGTTGTCGCAGAAGCTTGAGGAGGACCGCCCCCTGTTGGAAACCACCGACGGGTCGGCGCCCCGGTACTACCGCATCGTGGAGACGAGTGTGGGAGGCACCGGCGGGAGCGACGTGGTGGTGCTCTCCGACGTCACCGAGCGGGAACGGCGGGAGCGGGCCCTGCGCGACCGGCAGGAAAAGGTGGAGGCCCTCTACGCGGCCATCAGCCGGCTGCTGCGCGCCCGACGTCGGCAAGAGATCGGCGACGTTGTGCTCCGTCTCGTCAATGACGTGTTCGGGTATCCGCTAGTGGGGGTCCGCTTCGTCGAGGATGCACAGCTCGTGCCGATACAAACGTCACCGCAGGTGTCGGAGCACATGCCGGCCCGGCGGCCCCCGGTCGACGTCGACGGAGAAAGCCTGCTCGCAGAAGCCTACAGGAAGGAAGAGCCGCGTGTGGTCGACGACGTGCAGGGCATCGATACCCAGTTGGATTACGGAGCGACCCGCGCCGCGGCCTGCTTCCCGGTGGGGGCGTACGGAACCATCGCGGTTGGAAAGCTGGAGAAGGAGAACATCGATTCGTTCGACGTTGGGCTCATCGAGGTGCTCGCGGCCCACGTCGCCGTCGTGCTCGATCGGCTCGAGCAGGAAGACGCGCTACGGACGGCGAAGGAAGAGGCCGAGGAGGCGAACCGGATGAAGTCGGCCCTCCTGGCGAACACGAGCCACGAGTTTCGCACGCCCCTCACGTCCATCATCGGGTTCGCAGAAGAGATCGGCACGATGGCCGAGGGCGGCGACCTCCCGATCGATCGGTTTGCCAATCACATCGAAAAAAATGGGCGTCGCCTGCTCAAGACCCTCGACGGGATTTTGAACCTCTCGCGTCTGGAGGGGGGCGAGATGCTCCGCTCTTCGCAGCCCATCGACGCGGCCCCCGTGGCCGAAGAGGCCGCCGACCAATTCTCCCCCGAAGCCACGGAGGAAAACATTTCGCTGCGGGTGGACACGAACGGGGCGCCGGTCTGGACCCGTGCCAGCCGCGAGGGGCTGCGGATCGCGCTTCAGAACCTGGTCTCCAACGCGGTCAAGTATACTGAATCGGGGGGGACGGTGTGGGTCCGCGTCCGGTCCGGCGAGGAGGCCGCTGTGCTGGAGGTTGAGGACACGGGCGTGGGCATGGATCCTGCGCAGGCCGAGACGCTGTTTGAGCCGTTTCGGCAAGAGTCGGAGGGGATGGGACGGCAGTACGAGGGCACCGGGCTCGGCCTCGCGGTTGCAAAGGAGGCCGTTGAGCAGATGGTAGGAACCATCGAGGTCGACACCGAGAAGGGCGAGGGGTCCTGCTTTGCCGTCCGGCTGCCGGAAGCGAACGCGCCAAAGGAGGCCACGGTGGAGGCCTAACCGCCGCTCTGCCCGGGTCGCAAACGAGGACAGGCCTTCCCAAACGTTCCGCCTCCCTCACACGTCTGGGGGAACCGCCCCGGTCTGCCGTTGATGAAACGCAGGCAGCCCAAATCGGCCCGTCGAGCCCCGCGGCGACAGGGAGGAACGGTCGCCTTGTCATGGAATTCGTACGGGGGGCGTGTTGAGTGTGCGCCCGTGTGGTTACATTTCGCGCTGTTCACAAGCCGTGCAGAAGGACCTCAATTCCCCGTGAGCATCCTTGCCGTTGGAACTGTCGCCTTCGATTCCATCGACACGCCGTTCGGGTCGGCCGAGCGAGTGCTGGGGGGCAGTGCCTCCTACCTTACGCTGGCCGCCCGCCACTTCTGCGACGACGTGCGCCTCGTCGGCGTCGTGGGGGGCGACTTCCCCGACGCGTATCGCCAGACGCTGGCCGATGGCGGGGTGGACCTTGAGGGCCTCGAGGTCAACGAAGACGGGAAGACCTTCTTCTGGCACGGCGAGTACCACTACGACATGAACGAGCGAGACACGCTCGACACGCAGCTCAACGTCCTCGCCTCGTTCGAGCCGGAGCTTCCCGAGAGCTACCTGGACAGCGACATCGTGTGCCTCGGCAACCTGGAGCCGAGCATCCAGCGCGACGTGCTGGATCAGGTACACGACCCGGCGTTCGTCATGGCCGACACGATGAACTACTGGATCGAGAATACCCCGGACAGTCTCCGGAAGACGCTTTCGCAGGTCGACTGCTTTGTGATTAACGACGCAGAGGCCCGCGAGCTGGCCGATGAGCCCAACTTGGTGCGGGCCGCGTCGCTGATCCGCGACATGGGCCCCGAGACGCTTATCATCAAGAAGGGCGAGCACGGGGCCCTCCTGTTTACCGATCACTCGGTCTTCAGCGCGCCCGCCTACCCGCTGGAGGACATCCAGGACCCGACGGGCGCCGGCGATGCGTTTGCGGGCGGCCTCGCCGGGCACCTCTACCGGGCCGGGGCCTTTGACCAGGAGGCCCTGCGCCGCGGGGTGATCTACGGGAGCGTGATGGCCTCCTTCGTGGTGGAGCGCTACGGCCCCGACAAGCTGCCTGATCTCACCCGAACCGACATCACCGAACGCGCCCGATCGTTCCGCGAGCTGGCCGCCATCCCCAAGCTGGTGCCGCTGGACAAGCAGATGGCGTAGCGCCCCGACGGGGCCGTCGCACTGCCTGTCGTTCTGTTACACATCCGTTTCCATGCCCGAGTCCGTCCCCGACGCCAACGCCAACCCCGAGACGCCGCTCTCCGCCGACCACGCCACCACCGGCACGGTGCGCCTCGTCAATGCCGTCTTCTACGGCCACCACGGCGTCATGCAGGAGGAGCACCGCGTTGGTGGGCGGTACGAGGTGGACGTAAGCGTGGGGCTCGACTTCGAGGACGCGGCCCTGCACGACGACCTGCACCGGACGGTCAATTATGAACGAGTCTACGAGTTCGTCCGGCGGCTGGTGACGGAAAACAAGTTCTACCTGATCGAAAAGCTGGCGTACCGCATCGCGCATGAGGTGCTGGAGACATACCCCGACCTAGAAGGGGTCGAGGTGACGGTGCGGAAGCCCAACCCGCCGGTCGGGGGGCCGTGCGACCGGGCCGAGGCCACCTACACGATCGGCGACCCCGGCACGTGACGCGGCGTTAGGCCGAACGGGGCGACGATCGGGGGCGCGCAGCGACCGGGGCGAGACCGGGCGTGCCAATGCCGTCCAGGGGGAGAAGAGTGGTCGGGGCGGCCGACGGATGGGGGCGGGCAACGAAGGTCGTGAGAAAGTCGTAGAGCAGGTTGTCCACCTCCGTGGTGTCGGCCAGGGTGTCGAGCACGCGCTGTACGGTCTCTGCGTCGGGCAGGGCCGAGCGGTAGTATTCGCGGTACACGAGGATGCGCTCCCGCTCCCGTTTCGCGTCGAGCTCGCTGTGAAACTGCGTGCCGTAGACCGGCGCGTCGTCCAGCCGGAAGGCCTGGTGGGGCTGGTCGTTGCGGGCGAGCTCCGTAGTGCCGGGGGGCAGTTTGATCACCCGGTCGTGGTGGCCCATGTTGGCCTGAAAGCGAGACGAGAACTGACAGAAGAGGGGATCGTTGGCCCCCGCCTCCGTCAGCTCCACCCATCCACAGCCCAGCTCGGAATGGTCGGGGTCGTGGACCACGCGGCCCCCGAGTGCCCGGGCCAGCACCTGATGCCCCCAGCACGACCCAAGCGTCGGCAGGCCCCGGTCGACGGCGCGGCGGACCAGGCCGTGGAGCCCCTCGGTCCAGGGATAGGTCTGGGTCGCGGAGTACTTGCCGGCGCCCCCGATTAAGAAGGCGTCCACGGCGTCGAGCGAGACGGAGGCCGGGTCGTCGCCCCGGGCGACGTTGACCGTATGGAGCTGGTCGCGATGGAGGCGCGTCCGCTCCAGAAAGCACGTCTGCTCCTGCGTTTCCATCCGGGGGGCGCTCCGGCACTGGACGAGGAGGACGCAAATGGAGGAGGAGGTCAGGGGCGAGTTCACCATGGGCGGCACCGGGTCACCCGCCGCGGGTTCACGGGGGCGTCTGATGAGTAAGGAAACGACAGTTCACAAAGCACTCTCTATACGGCAGGAAATGGGAAATGGTTGAAGAAAAATGAATGGCTACTGCGGAGCCGAGAGCAGCAGGTCTGAGAATGACGCGTGCAGCGTGCGGTAGAGCCGGCGGAGGGGGAGGCCGACGACGTTGTAGTAGTCGCCCTCAATCCGCTCGACAAAAAACGGGGCGGTGCGGTCTTGAATTCCATAGCCCCCGGCCTTGTCCATCGGCGACCCGGAGGCAACGTAGGCCCGAATCTCTGCGTCCGAGAGAGGGGCGAACACGACGCTGGTTTCGTCTGCCGCTGTTGTTTCTCGTCCGGACCCTGCGTGTGCAAGCGAAAGGCCGGTGTGGACGGTGTGCGACGTGCCGGCGAGGCGGCGGAGCATGGCGCGGGCGTCGGACGCGTCGTCGGGCTTGTTGAGAATCTCCCCGTCGTGGGCGACCACCGTGTCGGCGGCGAGGACGAGGGCCGAGGGGTGACCGGCAGCCACCGGACGGGCCTTGCGACGCGCCAGGGCCTGCACGGCCTCACTGGGCGCGACGCCTTCGGGGAGCGTCTCGTCGGCGGGATGTACTTCGGTATCGAAGGAAACCCCCACGTGATCGAGCAGGGCGCGGCGTCGTGGCGACTGGGAGGCAAGAATGAATCGGCAGGAAAATTGCAGGAGGGAATTCATCGGACGCGACGATGTCTCACCGGGAAACATGCTTCGAAGAAACGCGAGGGCGGAATGGAAGTTACGTTCCTCTCCCAAAATGTCGAGCGGGGCCCTCCGCCGAGGTTGACACCGGTTCGGAAAGCGGCTACTTTCTTTCCCTCTACTCCCACCGGCTGTTCGTGCCATGACTGTCCTGTCTGTCTGCAACCACAAAGGAGGCACCGGAAAGACGACCACGACCATCCACGTCGCGGCGGCGTTGGGACTGTCGGGCTGGCGGACGCTCGTCATTGACCTGGACCCGCAGGGCTTTCTCACGCACACCATGGGCACCGAGGAGCCGGCCCCGGAGCAGTCGGTGGCGGCCTTCTTCGACGCCGACGCCGATCCCGGGCGCATTCGGGTCCGGGAGGCTGCCGGGTTTGATCTCATCCCGTCTTCCAGCACCCTGACCCGCCGCATGCGGGACCTCAACAAGCCGACCGACGTCCTGTGGGTGCGAGAGGCCCTCCAGCGGCTCGACCTGGAGTATGACCTGCTGCTCTTTGACACGGCCGCCGCCGTGACGGTCTACAGCCTCAACGCGCTTGTCGCGAGCCAGCACGTGCTGATTCCCGTGCTGCCGGAGTACCAGTCCGTGGTGGGGGGCGAGCAGACCTACCAGACCACGCAGCTCGTCGAGAACAAGCTCAATCCCCGCCTCGATACCCGGCAGTTCCTGTTCACGCAGGTCGACGCCCGGAAGCGAATGCACAAGACCTACCGGGAGTACATCCAGGAAAAGTATGGAGAGGCGGTGATGGATAACATCATTCGCACCAGCACGTCGTTGGCGAAGTCTCGAGACGACGCGACGACAATTTTCGACCACGAGCCCAGCTCGCGTGGGGCGCTCGACTACGCGAACGCCACCGACGAGCTCGTGGGGCGCCTCCAAGAGGCCTCCAAAGATGCTGGGCGGAAGGCGGACCCGGCGACAACTGCCCCAAACGGGCTCCCGGCGGAGGCCGACGCCGACCCGGAGGTTAGCCAACTGCTGAACTCCTGATCCCGCAGCGCCCCTCTCCGACGGGGGGCGAAGAAACCACATTGGCTGGGGGAGCGACGCCCGCTCCTAAAGTGTGTCGAGGCGATCGACGTCTGCTCGTGACCATTCATAGAAGTGTCGATCTGTGGACTGGAGGGTGTCCACGCAGTCGTTGTGGGCCGACCGGGCCGCCTCTACGTCCGGATGGGTCGGGTTCGGGTGGGTCTCGATCCAGTCTTTTAGGTCGCTCAGGGCGCGGGGAGAGTAGGTGTCGAGGTCCCTCTCCGTGTTGAGCAGGGCCATTTTTCGTTCTTCCTGTCGGAGCGTGTAGACGAGCGTCCAGATCGAGACGCCGAAGAACGCCACGACACAGAAAAGCATCGTGGCCCACACATCCAGGGACAATCCAAGCATGGGTTACCGGGTGTTTTCGCGTGAGAGAGAGTCGCGGCGGCCCTCCACGTACGACATGAGCGCGTAGCCGAGGGCTGGAATCCCGAAGAAGACGGTGACGCCCCCAATCATCTCCGGCGTGCCGAAGTTGGCCCAGGCGTAGTTCGCAACGATCAGCAGCATCACGAGCGGGATCACGTACTGCACAACGGGCCCCCAGATCGAGCCCACGTACAGCCCGGCGTTGCGGTTGATCTCCAGCACCCGGAGCTTCTCGGGGCCGCGGTGCCCCATCGACCAGCCGATGACACCGATGATGGCGAGCGTGGAGAGGGGCAGGCCGAAGTTGCCGAACACGAAGTCGAGAAAGTTGAGTGTGCTGGGCGAGTATGCACTCGCAAGCCCAAGGAGCCACACGAGGCCGCACACGCCGAGCACGGTCTGCTCGCGGCTGAAGGCCGTTTCCTCGCTGAGGGTCGTTACGCTCACCTCCGTGATGAGGATGGCGGACGTGAACGCAGCGAGAAAGAAGCCGACGAAGAACAGGATTGCCCAGAACGCGCCCCCTGCCATCTGCGGAAAGACCTGCGGCAGCGACACGAACGTCAGGCTGGCCCCCGACCCCGGATCCAAGTCGAACGCGAAGACGATTGGGAAGATGGCGAAGGCCGCCAGGATGCCGACACTCGAGTTGCCAATGACGGTGAACACCCCACCCCCGATCGGAATGTCGTCGTAGTCCGGCAGGTAGCTGCCGACGGTGAGGGCGATTCCCCACCCCAGGCCCGTAGAGAAGAGCACCTGCCCGAGGGCTGTGATCCAGGTCTGGCCGAGTCCGAGCTTGCCCCATTCGATCCCGAATGTGAACGCGAGGCCGTCGGCCGCGCCCGGGAGTGTGAGGGCCCGGATCATGATGGCAACCAGGGCAAGCACGAGGCCCGGCACCGCGTAGATGACGAGGCGCTCCACCCCCCGCCGGATGCCGAGGTACAGGATGGCCGCGACGAGGCCCATCACCGCCGTGTGCGTCCCGATTGACAGGAGGCCGCTCGCGCGAAAGCCTTCCCAAAATGCCTCTGGGGCGAAGCCCGCCGACGTGAACGTAAGGAGCAGCGAGTGCACGGCGTAGTAGAGCGTCCACCCCACAACGGGGGCGTAATACGACATGAGGGCGACGTTTACGACCAGCACCACCACGCCCAGGCCCACCATGCCCCGCGACGAGGCCACCTTGCGAAAGGCCCCGATCACCCCCTGCCCGGTGTAGCGCCCGAACGCGACCTCGGCGATGAGGCCGGGAATGGCCAGCACGAGCAGGAGCACGAAGTACGCAAGCAGGAAGGCCCCGCCTCCGTTCTCGCCAGTGACGTAGGGGAAGCGCCAAATGTTGCCGGCCCCCACCATGGCCCCAAGCATCGCCATCAGAAATCCGAAGCGCGATCCCCACTGGGCACGGGAGAGCTCAACGTCGTGGTCGGGCATCACCGCGTGGTCGCTGTGGAAGGAGTGCGAGCGGCTCCAAAGTAGGGACGATGAACCGAAATTTCGAACGGTTATCGGGTGGCCCCGAGCGATCGCATGTCAAAATCCGGGCTGGGCCGGTGCGGGTGTTCTCTCCGTGCCCGTCGTCTCCATTCCCCGATTGCGGGGCGAGAGGCGCATGGGAGCGTGGGGGCACCAGCGCTTTGCCCCTTCAGAACAGCATAAGCCGTCCCCGTCGCCACGATGCGATTGCCGTGTGTCGGGGCGCGCAAAAGGGGCGGGGCGACAGGCGCCGAGCGCGAACCTCCTGGGAGGGACGTCGGTTGCCGAACACGTCGAGAACCAGCACCCGGCATCTGTGCGAATTTCCTTGCTTGTCCCATGCTCGATTCCATCCAGTCTGCCGCCGATGACGTGTACCCCGAGGTCGTGGACCTGCGCCGCGCGCTGCATCGTCGGCCGGAACTGTCGGGAGAGGAGCACGAGACCGCCCGGCGCGTGGCGGAGCGGCTGGAGGCCCTCGGCCTGGATGTGCGCACGGGGGTGTACGAGACGGGCGTGGTGGCCACGCTGGACGGGGACGAGCCAGGGCCGACCCTGCTGCTCCGGGCCGACATGGACGCGCTCCCCATTCAGGAAGAGACGGGGCTCGACTTTGCCTCCGAGCACGAGGGCGTGATGCACGCCTGCGGGCATGATCTCCACACGTCGTCGCTCCTGGGCACGGCCATGATCCTGGCCCGCCACCGCGAGGCGGTGCATGGGCAGGTGCAGTTCTGTTTTCAGCCCCACGAGGAGCGCATTCCGGGCGGGGCCAAATTTATGATTGAGGAGGGCGTGCTCGACGCAAGAGACGGCGGGCCGGCCCCCGCAGCGGCGATCGGGCAACACGTGAAGCCGGACCTGCCGCCCGGCACCCTCGGCGTGCGTCCCGGCGCGTTCATGGCGTCGACCGACGAGGTATACGTCACGGTCACGGGGGCGGGCGGTCACGCGGCGGCTCCGCACGAGGGCGTCGATCCGGTTTATGTTGCCAGCGAGATCGTAGGGGCGCTGCAGTCGCTCGTCAGCCGTCGGTGCCCGCCGGGTGTGCCGTCGATCTTGACCATCGGGCGGCTCGTGGCGGACGGGGCCACGAACGTGATCCCCGACACGGCCCGTCTAGAGGGCACCTTCCGGGCGATGGACGAGACGTGGCGCTTCCGGGCACACGCCCTCTTCCGCCAGCTCGTGCGGCGGACCGCCGAGGCCCACGGGGCGACCGCCGAGGTGGAAGTGCGGGAGGGGTACCCGGCCCTCCACAACGACGAGGCGACGACGTCGCTCGTGCGGACGGCTGCCCACGAGTACGTGGGCCCCGGCCGGACCGTCGACGCCGATCGGTGGTTTGCGGGCGAGGACTTCGCCTATTTCCTGCAGGAGTGTCCCGGCACCTTCTACCAGCTCGGCGTCGGCAGCGATCATGGCCTCCACACGTCTCGGTTCGATCCGGACGAGGAGGCGCTTCGCACCGGCACGGGCTTCATGGCGTACCTGGCGTGGCGCTACGGCCGTGAGCACGCAAAGACCTAAGAGAGGAATCAGTCACGAAGACGCGACGAGCGCCCGTAGTGTGGTTGAGTCGATCCGGTGCCCGCCCTCAAACGCGTGCGTCGTCACCGGGATGTCGTGGGCCTGGAGGCGGCGCCGCACCGCAGCCCACCGTTCCTCGGTCACGTACGGATCATCGGTCCCTGCAACGAGGGTCAGGCCCAGCGCCCGCAGCGCATCGGCGTGCTCGGTGAGATCAAGGTCGTGGGCGGGCGCCCCGCCCCACAGCACCAGTCGGTCGACGACCGCATCCCCCCGCAGGGCCCAGCGGCTGGCGGTGGCCGCGCCCTGCGAAAAGCCGAGCACGTGGAGGGCCGGCGGCGCCCCGTCGGCGAGGTGGCGGATCGTGGCGTCGAGGGCGCCGATGGCGTCGGCAATCTCGGCCTCGCGCGCCTCACGGGTCATCCAGGAGGCGCCCACCTGCTCGTGGGTGTCCATCCCGTCCACGTAGAACCGGGACAGCGCTTCCGGCGCGACGACGCAGCGATCGGGCGTGACGAGAGGCTGAAAGTTCTCGATGAAGTCGGCGGCGAGCTGGCCGTAGCCGTGCAACACCACCCACCACGACGCAGCGGTGGCGGGCGCCCCGAGGGTGGCGGCCCGGGCGGTGCGGGCGACCTGAAGCGTATGGAGGCGGGGCTCGGCAGGCACAGACGGCTTGCCCCGGCGGGGGCATGTATCGAAAAAGAAACGCGGGGTCAGGCGATTTGCCCATCGGAGGCCGACACCCTCTCGATGCGGTCCAGCGCCGCCTCGGCGGATGGCACAATCTCGACCAGGTCCGAGATGGCGGCGCGCGCGAATCGGCCGTCCCGCAGCTCCTCGAAGAACGAGAGAAGCGTGTCGTAGAAGCCGTCCACGTTCAGGATGGCGATGGGACGGTCGTGATAGCCGAGCTGCTTCAGGGTGAGCACCTCCATAAACTCCTCCAGGGTGCCGTAGCCGCCGGGCAGCACGGCGAACGCGTCTGCATTCTGGTACATGATGCGCTTGCGCTCCCGCATCGTGTCGGTCACAATGAGCTCGTCGGCGTCGTAGGCGATGCCCTCACGGTCCTGCAGCTTCGACGGAATGACCCCGGTCACCGTCCCGCCGGCCTCATGGGCGGCCTCCGCCAGCACGCCCATCAGCCCCACTGCGCCGCCCCCGTAGATGAGCTCGTGGCCCCGGCGGGCCATTTCTTTCCCGAGCGCCTCGGCCACCGGCGGATAGGTGTCCGCGATGGCGTTGCTCGAGGAGCAATAGACACAGATGGAGGACATAATTGGCAGTCGGATGGGGGGAGGGAAAAGCGTGTATTCGGGGCGGGACGGCTCGACACGCCCGTGATGGGGGCCATGAGAACCAGACGGGAGGGGAAGCCCCGTTAAGACGAGCGGACGGCACGCAGGGTCCGCTGGGCCTGCTCCAGATGCCGATGCTCGTGGGCCAGGGTGGCCTCAAACCAGGCCCCCAGGCTGATGCGGAGGAGGGGAATGGCGGGAGAGCCGAGGCGAATGCGCCGCAAGTCCAGGCCCTCCGAGTCCTCCACACAGTCCGTAAGTTGATCCTGGAGGCCCAAAAACTCGTCGATTACCTCATTTGGGTAGAGCGTATTGGGGGCATCCGGCTCAAATAAGGACGGCGCGTCGAAGGTCCACCCCGATGAGGGCTCCAGCACGCGCGCAAACCAGCGACTCACGACGCCATACTCGAACGGCGGCTCCCCGTACGGGCCTTCGGCGTGTGCCTGCTGAATCTCCGCCCGCATCGAGCGAAGCAACAGCCACCCCGCCGTGTTCAGGTGATCGATGCACTGGACCATGGACCACGTCTCTGGGGCGGGCCGGCGTTGCATCATGGCGGGGTCCACGTCGCCCACGAGCGCCGTCGCCTCGTCCTTGAGGTCCACGAATCCGGTGCGGTACCCGTCGAGTTGTGGGTGCATAGAAGAAAAGGAGCGGGCGATGGAGGGCGGGGGAGCCGAACTACGTCGCGTTCCCCTCCAGCAGGCCCTTGTTGATCAGGTCAACGAGCAGCTCGACAAACGCGTCGTCATCGAGGTGCGGGGTGAGGGCGTCGTTCGGGATCTGCTGGCGCCCCGTCACGACCCGCGCCGCGTAGGACAGGTCGGGGGACAGGTCGATGGGCGATCCGTTTGCGAAGAGGGTCGCCGAGCCATCGTCGTGCTCGATGAAGGCGAGCCGGGCCACCGGTCCGGGCCGCAGTCCATGGCCGGCCCGTAGCGTGTCGGTGAGTTCATCCTCCGTCATCGGGGTTTGCGGGGCCACAGCTTCACGGTCCCGAGGGGGGCGCGTCAGGTACTGGCCGAGCCACTGGTCGACGGCGTCGTCGCGCACGAGGTCGCGAAGAAGGCGTCGCACCTTCCGGCGGGCGTCGTCGTGAATTTCGCCGGGGTGGTCCACCGGCGTCAGGTCGGGGTCGCTGTACCGGGCGTCCGAATCGAGGGTCTCGATCGCGTGCTGCAGGAAGTGGGCCACGAGGTCCTGATGCCGCGGGGCGCGAAAGCCGACCGAGTAGGTCATGCACCGGTCGTCGGTGGCGACGCCGTAGTGGGCCACGCGGGGCGGCAGGTACAGCAGGTCGCCGGGGCCGAGCACGAACTCCTCCTCCGCCTCAAAGTCGGCGAGGATGCGCACGTCGAGGTCCGGCACGATCTCTTCGTCCGCCACCGGCTCCGTCCCGATCTGCCAGCGCCGGTGCCCGGCGCCCTGGAGCAGAAAGACGTCGTAGTTGTCGATGTGGGGCCCCACGGTGCCGTGCGTGGGGGCGTAGCTCACCATGACGTCGTCGAGCCGCCAGTCCGGCAGGAAGCGGAAGTGGTCGAGCAGGGCGCCGACCTCCGGAATCAGGCGGTCCACCTCCTGCACGAGCAGCGTCCAGTGCGTCTCGGGGAGGTTGAGGAAGTCCGCCGACGCGAACGGCCCGTGTCGCAGCTCCCATGGGTGCTCGCCGCCCTCTTCAAGAATGATCCGGCTCTCGACTCCCTCTTCGCAGGCCAGGCCGGCCAGTTCCTGCGGCGAGAGGGAGGACTGGAAGTCCGGCAGCGCGTCGCGGACCACGAGGGGCTGGGTCTGCCAGTATGTGTTCAGGAAGTCGGCCGGCGACCGATTGCCGAGCACAGACGAGGTGGGAGGGGTGGGCTGCATGGGAAGGGAGACTGCGGAAAGAGAGAACAGAGCCAGCGTGGAGTGCCCTCCGCCCAACGGTCGGTGATCCGTGATTGCGTGAACCGTGAGAGGGACGCGAGTCACAAGTCACGCGTCACTCCTCACGCATCATCCCCCAAGCAGATACATCAAGCCCTCGATGGCGGGCCAGAGGAGGAGCAGGGCCAGGATCCACGCGACCCATCGCACGCTGGCACTGCGCTGTGGAAATTCATACCCGCAGTACGGGCACTCTTTCACGTCCCCGGTGTCTTCGAATTCGAGGGCGCAGGCGGGGCACTCCCGAGAGGACGACATGGCGAGGGCACCGTCGGGTTCAAGGGGCGATCGGGGGGCGGGCTAGAGCTGCGAGGCCAGTTCATTCAGCAACATTTCTACGTCTTCCTCGGCGATGTCGTCGGGATTGGGGCCCGGGAAGCCCGGGTCCGGGTCGGGCCGGGCGGCGTCGAGGTCGAGCTGACGGAGCAGCAGGGCGGCCACGCCGGTGGCCGCGGCGGACAGAAGGAGGGACTTCGTGAACTTGGACATGGCGGCGAGGGGGCAGGTCGAGAAACAATCGAGTCACATCAACGAGAAGAGGCAGGGGGAGTTCGCCGTTCACCCCGAACTTGACCAGAGCAAATGGGTTCATGGCACTGCGCAACCCAAACACCCGTCACAGCTTCAACGCAATGCTGCGTGCTCTCCTGGTTCGTCTTCCGATCGTGCTGGGGCTTGGCCTTGGGGGGCTCGTCGCGAGTGGGTCCCAGGCGTGGGCGCAGGGCGACGGCTCGGTGTCGGTGGCCCGCGTGAAGTACGACGGCGGGGGCGACTGGTACAGCGACGAGGAGTCGCTGCAAGAGCTCTTTGCGTTTGCCCGTCAGCACACGCTCCTCGACGTGGCACCGCGGGAAGAAACGATCGAGCTTACCACCGACAAGCTCTTTACGGTTCCGTACCTGTATCTCACCGGCCACGGCAATGTGACCTTCTCCGAGGCGGAGGCGGAGCGCCTGCGACGCTACCTCCAGCAGGGCGGCTTCCTCCACGTCGACGACAACTACGGCCTCGACGAGCACATTCGTCCGGCGCTCGAAACGGTTTTCCCGGAGAAAGAGCTCGTGGAGGTGCCCTTCGATCATCCCATTTACACCACCCCCTACGACTTTTCCGACGGGCTCCCCAAGATCCATGAGCACGACGGCAACCCGCCGAAAGGCTACGGTTACTTCGACGATCAGGGGCGGCTCATGGTGTTCTACACGGTTGAGACGGACCTGGGGGACGGATGGGAGCCGGCCTCGGTCCACGACAATCCGCCGGAGAAGCGGCGTGCGGCCCTCCGGATGGGCACGAACATTCTCATGTACGCCATGACGCACTGAGTGGGAGGCGGACGAGGGGCATTCTGGAATCGTGGCTCCGACCCTGAATGAAAAAGTTCTTTCTGATCGTCGCACTCGTGGGGGGAGGGTTGGTGCTCACCAACCCCGGCATGGAGGCCTTTGAGGCCTTCGTTCGGACCCAGGCGGCCGATCGCATTGAGCACGAACTGGGCCAGGGGCCAGTGTCGGAGCTGCTAGGTGGGGCAGGGGGCGAGCTCCTCGCAGACAACGCGTCGTCGTTCACGGAGCGGCAGTCGTACCTCGTCTGCAGTGTCTACGTCCTGGATTTGGACCAGGACGGCGACGCCGACGGCCGCGTGCTCGGGGCGGCCCGTCAGTTCATCGTGATCGACGAATTGGAGAAGAAGGACTGACGCGGGCGGGGCTCAGTTGAGGAAAGGCCCGGGGCTGAA
Source organism: Salinibacter sp. (assembly GCF_036626415.1). Taxonomy (GTDB): domain Bacteria; phylum Bacteroidota; class Rhodothermia; order Rhodothermales; family Salinibacteraceae; genus Salinibacter. The sequence goes on along the minus strand of NZ_JAZKRW010000034.1, from coordinate 7,415 downwards.
CCCGTCGCCTGTACTCACGTTCTGCTTGTGCGTCCGTGTCTTATGTAAGCACGCAGAAATACGTTTATTCGAGGGTCATTCTGAGCGACCGACGACCGGAGGGAGGAGCGAGTCGAAGAATCTTACTGGGTCCAGCGCGAACGCTGATTTGGGAATATACCGGTCTGAAGGTCGCTTCTGCTGATCTTCGAAGAGATTCCTCGACTCCGCTTCGCTGCGCTCGGAATGACTTGTTGTTAAGGTTCTTTTGCGTGTCTACTTAAAAAGGCCCCGGTGGCTGGTTGCCAGGGCCGCCCTACACCGTCGTTTTCATAGTTTGCCTGTTCCGATGAGCGCGCTCCGCGACCAAGATCCCGAAATCTACGACGTCATTCAGAAAGAGGTGCAGCGCCAGAATGAGGGACTGGAGCTCATCGCGTCCGAAAACTTTGCCTCCCGAGCGGTCATGGAGGCGATGGGCACGGCCCTCACGAACAAATACGCGGAGGGCCTGCCCGGCAAGCGCTACTACGGCGGGTGCGAGGTGGTGGACCGGGCCGAAAACCTGGCCCGCGACCGGGCGAAAGAGCTTTACGACTGCGACTGGGTCAACGTGCAGCCGCACGCCGGGGCGCAGGCCAACTCCGCGGTGTATCTGACCCTTCTCGACCCCGGGGACACCTTCCTCGGGCTCGACCTGTCGCACGGCGGTCACCTCACGCACGGCTCGCCCGTCAACTTCTCCGGCATTCTCTACGAGGCCGAGTACTACGGCGTCGAAAAGGACACCGGCCGCATCGACATGAACAAGGTGCGCGACCGGGCGAAGGAGGTGCAGCCGAAGATGATCTCGATCGGGGCGAGTGCCTACCCGCGCGACTTCGACTACGAGGCCTTCCGCGAGATCGCCGACGAGGTGGAGGCGTTCCTGTGGATGGACATGGCGCACACGGCGGGGCTCATTGCGGGCGGTGTGCTCAACGACCCAATGCCGCACACCCATGTGGTCACCACGACGACCCACAAGACGCTCCGCGGCCCGCGCGGCGGCATGATCCTTCTGGGCGACGACTACGAAAACCCGATGGGCAAGACGGCGCGCAAGAGCGGGCGTACGAAGATGATGAGCGAGCTGCTCGACTCGGCCGTCTTTCCCGGCACCCAGGGCGGCCCGCTGATGCACGTGATTGCCGCGAAGGCGGTTGCCTTCAAGGAGGCACTGCGGCCCGACTTCGAGACGTACTCGCAGCAGATCGTGGACAACGCGCAGGCCATGGGGGCTGAGCTCCGCGAGCGGGGCTACGACCTTGTCTCTGGGGGGACCGACAATCACCTCGTCCTCATCGACCTGCGCAACAAGGGCCTGACCGGCAAGGAGGCCGAGCAGGCCCTCGAGGCGGCCGGCCTCACGGCCAACAAGAACATGGTGCCGTTCGACGACAAGAGCCCGTTCGTCACGAGCGGGCTGCGCCTGGGCACCCCCGCCATGACCACGCGCGGCTTCGGGGAAGAGGAGTTCGTTCGGGTGGCGGAGCTGATCGACCGGGTCCTCCAGGCGCCGGACGAGGAGGACACGCGGGCCGCGGTCGAGCGGGAGGTGGAATTCCTCTGCGACCGCCATCCGCTGTACGACGTCGCCGTGGCGTAGCCGGGAACGTCCCTGCGCGCCCGACGGTTCGGAATTTGCTGCTGACTTTTGCCCACGTCCGCTCGCCCCGCTCACTTGACGACCTGTGCGTGCCTCTATGCCGTCGATGGATCGCGGTACATTTAGCTCCTCGTCCCGGGCCGAACTCATCGAGATCGGCCGAAAGCTCTACGAGCAGGCCCTCGTGCGACGAGAGGATGAGTTGATCACCGACCCGCGGGGCCAGCCCATCGGGTGGCTCTTGGACACGCGTGTGCCGGCCCTGGACGGAGAGCTCTTCACGGAGGTCGGGGCCGTGCTTGCCGGACGCCTTCGAGAGCGCGGTGCGCGTCAAGTTGTAGGATATGGCTTTGGGGCCCATCCGCTCGTATGCAGTGTGCTGGCCGTGAGCGAGGGCGACGAATTCAAGGGGGGGCTCGTCCGGGAAGAGCGCAAGGAGCACGGCCGCCGCCGGCTCGTGGAGGGCCCCATTGATCCCGATCGGCCCGTCGTGATGGTGGACGACATTATCAACAGCGGCCGCAGCGCCTCCGAAGCCCTCCGTCTCCTGCGCAGTGCCGACCTGTCGGTCGACGGCCTCTTGACGCTCTTCAACTTCACGTGGAGCAACGGGCAGGATCGAATCGAGACCAAGGGACTGTGGGTCGATTCGCTGCTTGATCTCAATCTCCAGGAGGGCACCGGCAGCGGGTCTGACAGCGCGTAGGACGAAGGTCAACACAGGTCACGACGGACGCTTTCGCCGGATCACAGCCACGGTCGTATGCCCGAGGTTCCATCCTCACAGACGGACACACCTGCTGGGGTGCAGGGCGACGGCGCGCCGGGAGACGCCGCCGTGCCCGACGAGAAAGGCGTGATGCCGTTCCTCGACCATCTCGAAGAGCTGCGCTGGACCCTGATCAAGGCCGGGTCCGGGGTGCTCCTCGCAATCACCCTGTGCGCGTTCTTCAGCGAATGGATCGTCGATCGCGTACTGATCGGGCCCACGCGTCCGGACTTTTTCATGTACGACGTGCTGGCCCTGGAGCCGGAACGCCTGGAGCTGCTCAACCGGACGATCACCGGCCAGTTTTTTGCGGACATCGGCACCATCATCGTCGTCGGGCTCATCGCCGGGTCGCCGGTGGTGGTCTTCTACCTGTGGCGGTTCATTGAGCCGGCCCTCTACCCCAACGAGAAGCAGGGCATGCGCTTCTCGGCGGTGTCCGCAACCTTTTTCTTCCTGCTCGGCGCGGCCTTTGGGTACCTCATCCTCACCCCGCTGGCCCTACAGTTCTTTGCCCAGTACACGCTCTCGGAGCAGATCGTCAACCAGTTCGACATCATGACGTACTTCAGCATGGTGACGTTCTGGACGATGGGCACCGGGCTTCTCTTTGAGCTGCCGGTGGTTGTGTACTTCCTGGCGAAGGTGGGCATCCTGACGCCGGAGGCGATGCGGACGTATCGGAAGTACGCGCTCATTGCGGTGCTCGGCGTGGCGGCGTTCCTGACGCCCCCGGACCCGATCTCGCAGATCATCGTTGCCGTGCCGCTGCTGGGCCTGTACGAGCTGTCCATCTACGTGGCCAAGTGGGTGGCCCGGGGCCGAGCCCAGGCGCTCGGGATGGCGGACGAGTAGCCCGTCGAGGCGTTTCGTACTTGCACCGACGACCTGAGGGGTATGCATCGATCCCGTCCCACCGCACCGCTCTGGGGACTGGCCCTCGCCGCGTTCATGGGCGCTGGCGTGGTTGTGGGGGCCTGGATGCCAGACGATGACCTGTTTGAGCTGCGGAAGGGCCTTCGCATCTTTGGGGCGGTCTATGAGGAGGTGGTGACCGGCTACGTCGAGCCGGTGGACCCGGGACGCCTCATGCGTGTGGGGGTCGACGCCATGCTGGAGGAGTTGGATTCCTATACCACGTACGTCGACGAGTCGGAGAATGCGCGGATCGACATTATGACCGAGGGGCAGTACGGAGGCGTGGGGCTCGACGTGGAACGCCGGAATGGGGCCCTGACGGTGGTGTCGCCCGTTGCGGGGGGGGATGCGTATGAGCAGGGGGTGCGGACGGGCGACGTGATTACGGACGTGGCAGGCCAGCCGGCGGCCTCGCTGTCGGTCGAAGACGTGCAGGCGCTGCTCCGGGGGCCGCCCGGCACCACCGTGCGCGTGACGGTGCGGCGGAACGGACGCGCTTCGCCCCTCCCGCTCACTCTGACCCGCGAGCGGGTAGAGTTGCCGGACGTAACGTACCGCGGGCGCATCGGCGACGGTCGGGAGGTGGGGTACATGAAACTGGAGCGCTTTACCCGGGACGCGCCGGCCGCCGTGGAGGCGGCCCTCGACGACCTTCGGGACACCGGTCCCCTTCGGGGCGTCGTGCTCGACCTGCGCGACAACCCGGGCGGCCTGCTCCGGGCGGCCGTGCGGATCACGGCCCTCTTCGTGCCGCAGGGGACCGCGGTCGTGTCCACGCGGGGACGCCGCGCCGAAAAGACCAACACCTACACGACCGACCGGGTGCCCCTGCTGCCCGAGACGCCGGTCGTGGTGCTCGTGAATGGCCAGAGCGCCTCGGCGAGCGAGATTGTGGCGGGGGCGCTGCAGGACCACGACCGGGGCGTGGTCATGGGCGCAACGACCTACGGGAAAGGGCTCGTGCAGAACGTTCGCCCCCTGCCCCACAACACCGCCCTCAAGCTCACGACGGCCCGGTACTACACCCCGAGCGGGCGGACGATCCAGCGCCTGGGCGCGAGGCGGCAGGACACCTCCGGGACGCCGCCCCCCCAAACCCACGAGACGACTGGTGGCCGCACCGTGCGGGACGGAGACGGCATCCGGCCGGACGTGCAGGTGACGCCGCCCGCCCCGAGTGCGTTGGAGCAGGCCCTGACGCGGCGGGGTGCCTTCTTTCGCTACGCCAATCACTACGCCGCCACCCACGACACGCTGGCCGCCGACTTTTCCGTCGACGAGTCCGACCTGGAGGCCTTCCAGGCATGGCTCGACCGGGAGGGCGTGGAGTATCCGCTTCAGTCAGAGCGAACCCTCGACTCCCTCCGCGCACGTGTCGAAAGGAACGGCTACGAGGGACTGCGGGACGAGATCGCGGCGCTGGACGCAGCGATCGGCGAAACAAAAACGGCGGCGTTTGAGCAGCACGCCCCGGCCCTGATGCGCCACCTCAAACGCGAAATCTTGGCCCGGTACGTCAGTGCCAGTCGTCGCATCGAGGCCCTGATTCCGGCGGACGAGCAGGTGACGGCGGCGACCGACCTCCTCCAAGATGCGGGTCGCTACGAACGGCTCCTCACCCCCAAGAACAAGCAATGATGAGGCACGAGGGAAGCAAGCCGCAGAGGGGGATCAATTCGTGTTTGTGCGACAGAATCGATGACGGTCTTTCAGGCGATTGTGCTGGGCGTTGCGGGGCTCGGGGCGGGACTGATCGCTGGACTCGTGGGTGTCGGCGGTGGGGTTGTCTTCACCCCCGTTCTGTTTGCCGTGTACGGGGGGCTGGATGTGCCGTCCGACGTGCGTACGCCGCTGACGGTGGGCACGGGGCTCTTCTGTACAGGACTGGCGGCAGGCACGAGCGCTGTCCACCACGCCCGGCGGGGGGCGGTACGGTGGCGCGTGGGACTGGGCGTGGGTCTGGCGAGCGCCGTGGCGGTGGGCGTCGTGTCCCGATTCGTCGTCACGCAGCCCTGGTACGACGCGACCGTCTTCCAGTTGGGGTTTGCGGCTGTGCTGCTCATCGTTGTCGCCCGAATGGTGCAGGGGCAAGAAGAGGGGTCCATAAGAGAGTCCATAAGAGAGAAAGGGACAGCGGACCCCATCCGCTGGCTCCGATGGGGGGGAACCGGCATCGTGGCGGGCGCCGTGGCGTCCGCGGTCGGCGTGGGGGGCGGGGTGGTGCTCGTGCCGGCCTACCACCGCTGGTTGGGGCTTTCGATGCACCGGTCGGTGGGCACCTCCAGCGCGACCATCGTCCTGATCTCGGGCCTGAGTGTCGGTGCGTACGCCGCGCTTGGTCTCGGGGCGGACGGGCGGCCCCCGTTCGCCCTCGGCTACGTGGACGTCGGGACCGGGCTCCTGCTGGCGGGCCCCGCCGTGATTGGGGCCCAGGGGGGCGCCGCGCTGGCGCATCGCATCGAGACGCGGGGGCTGCGGTGGGGCTTCGCCGTGATCGCGCTCGTCGTGGCCGGGCGGCTGGTGTGGGGCGCTGTCGTGTAACCCGACGTCCCGAACGCCATTCTTCTATACGGGGGCCCCTCCCACCTACGAACACTGCTAGGCCTTTCGCTTGACGCCCTTTTCTGACTGCCCATGTCTCTCTACCAGCGCTTCTTTGCCCACACCCTCGCCTGGGGCGATGATGCCCAGCACCGCCTCTACGGCGACTACAAGCGCTCGCTCTTTGCCGGCCTGGAGGGAACCGTCGTGGAGATCGGGCCGGGCACGGGCGTCAACCTCCCGTACCTGCCCGACGGCCTTCGGTGGATCGGACTGGAGCCGAACCCGCACATGCACGGCCACATTCGGGGTCGACTGGAGGGGCGCACCCTCGACGCCGAGATTCGTACGGATCCAGCGCAGGACACCGGCCTGCCGGACGACAGCGTGGACGCCGTCATCAGCACGCTCGTCCTGTGCTCGGTGCCAGACGTGGCGGACACGCTGGCGGAGCTGCGACGTGTCCTCCGGCCCGGCGGACGGCTCCTCTTCATCGAGCACGTCGCCGCGGAGTCGCACACCCCCCTCTGCTGGTTTCAGCACGGAATTCGTCCTCTGTGGCGGGCGGTGGCCGATGGCTGTCGTCCGGATCGCAACACCGGGGCGCAGCTCCGACGGGCCGGCTTCTCGGCGGTCGAGTTTGAGCGATTCAACATCGGCGTCCCGCCGGTGTCGCCCCATATTTTGGGCACGGCGACGACGTGAGCCCGCGAGCGGCGAGGAGAGCCAAGGGCTGCAGGGGCAGGAGGAGAGACACGCAGCGATCACACCCACACAGCGACGTGCCGATGCCGACCGTCCATCTCCTTTCGCGGGCCGTCGTGCGGGACGCCAACCACGTGCTCGTCGTTCGGGCCGACGGGCACCCGCACACCTTTTTGCCGGGCGGGCATCGGGAGCCGGGGGAGGGCCTAGAGGCCTGTCTGCGTCGCGAGCTCCACGAAGAGCTGGGGGTGCGCGCGGAGGTGGGCCGCTACCTGGGCGCCGTGGAGCACCGGTGGCGGCACGAGGGGGAGCGTCAGTACGAGATCAACCACTGCTACGTGGCCACGAGTCCGGCACTTACGATCGGCACGTCTCCGCAGGCCCAAGAGGAGTACCTGTCGTTTGGTTGGGTGGCGGTTGACCGCCTCGCCGCGGTGTCGCTCCAGCCGGCGCCCCTGCGCGCCCTGCTCGCGGACGGGGCCGAGACGACCGTGCCCTGGTGGGCATCGACCCTGCGCTCCGACGAGGAGAGCCCATAGACCCCCGCGCTCTGGTCCGCCAGGCCCCGTCGGGGCCACGGGCATGTTCTCAATGTTGCGGGGGGAGGCGTTAAGGCCCCTCCCTCGAACATGGCCCGGCGAGGGCGTTGCTGCGCATTCCACGTTTCTTCAGAGGCCGGGCCGGCCGGAGGCAGGATCCCGCCGCGGCGGTGCGTGTATAGATTTTGCTTTCGAACACGGGCCTGTAGCTCAGCCTGGATAGAGCATCGGCCTTCGGAGCCGAGTGTCGGGGGTTCGAATCCTCCCGGGCCCGCCCTTCGTCCCGCCTTCAGCCGCGCTGAGGGCGGGCTTCTAT
>NZ_JAZKRW010000033.1:0-24745 GCF_036626415.1 Salinibacter sp. | reverse complement strand
CCGAGTCGCCCTCACGCAGCGTCCGATGGCCCACCTGCACGCCCGCCACGTCGGTCAGGGCGTTGTGGGCTCCGGGCCCGAAGAGCCCAGGGGCCAGCCCGAGGTCTCGCACGCGAACAGACTCGGACTGGGCCGGAGCGGTCATGGGCACGACGCACAGCAGGAGCGAGACAACGACGCAACGAATCGACATACCGATTCCTCAAGCGGGCTGGGGCAGAACAGACCAATGTGTCGTCGAAATCTTATCCCCGTGTTAGACTTCTGTGATAACTCTACGCCGGGGCCAAAGTAGACTACCAAGACGACGGAGACAAGGACTCGTGTTTTTTCCACCTGCCCCGCCCGTTCCCATGGAACTCCCCCAGCCCTGCACCGCCAACGACCCCACCATCGAGGCCCTGAAGGCCGGCAGCGAGCACGCGTTCCGGTGCCTCTTCGAACAGGAGCGGGAACGCCTGCGTCGGTTTGTTCTCAAGCTGGTCGAGGACGCCGACGAGGCGGAAAACATCGTTCAGGAGACCTTCACCGAGGCCTACCGCCAGATCGAGGACTTTCGGGGCGAGGCGTCAGTGTCGACCTGGCTGTTTTCCATCGCGAAGCACCTCGCGTACGGCCACCTCCGCAAGAGCGACCGGTACAACTACCTCGAACACGAAACCATCGAGTTTCTGCAGGTCGATCAGGAGGAGACGACCGTCGGGACCCGGCGAGAGGTGGAGCGGTCCGAACGAAAGCAAATCGTCCACGACGCCCTTCAGGAATTGCCGGACCACTACCGGCGCGTGGTGCAGCTGCGCGATCTGGAGGAGAAGTCCACGGCGGAGGCGGCCGAGCAGCTCGACCTGACGGAGGTCAACGTGCGGGTTCGGCTCCACCGGGCCCGGAAGGCCCTCCGCGACCATCTTTGCGAACGGATGGAATGCTAGCGCTCCGGGCCGGACGCCCGACGGGAGCTCGCTGTGCGAGAACGACCGGCGGGTCACAGTTCATTAGGGGTGGGGCGTCGGGCGGTCGTGGGCCTCGGCGAAAGCGTGGGCCGCATCGGAATCCTGGAAGAGGGTAATCCGCGGATAGCGCGGTTTTCCAATCCAGGCATGATCGGCGGACACGTCGTCTTCCACGAGTACGCGGTCGGCCTCCGCATCTTCGAACACCGCCACGTCCGCGTCCATCTCCACGCCTGCAAGCCCCCGACGGAGTGCCTCGACCGTGCGGTACCGCCCCACTTCTTCCCCATCCTCGGGCGCCGACACATCGGCACGGGCAGAGTGGGCCCGGATCGAGAGCCGGTCTCCGGAGGCGGCTTGCACCACCACGAACAGGGCCGGGGCCGGCTGCGCTTCGGTCGCGTTTGGATCCGGCCCCGTCGGGGAGCGGACGGTTTGCCCGGTCTCGGACGCCGGGTCATTTCCACGATGGGTGCCAACACCACTCAGGTCTTCGGGAAGATCGGCCATCGGTAGGCAAGGGTCTTCATTTGTAGTTCACGAAATGAAACGTTATGATAACACCACTTTGGTTTCAGCCGTAGATTCCGGAAACGGCCTTTGGGCCGCACGTCGGCCCCCCTGTGGAGTGGGGCAACAGCCGCAATTCAACACGTGGTCATGGCCCGCGCACTCTGTCTTATTTTGCTCGTCGGGGCACTCGGTGCCGGGGGCGGCCCCTCCCCCGCGTATGCCCAAGAGGACGATGGGACCCCGGCGGCACGGGCTCCGACCCCGCGAGTCAATCTATTCGAGACCCTCGATCCGAGTTCCCCGATCGACGGCGTCCGGCTCGAGCTTCCAGACGACTGGGCGGTGCAGGATGCTCGTCTTTTGCGGTACGGAACGACGTCCGTTCCCATACGCCTTCAAGCGGGCGAAAGGGACGGCACCGTGTTTCTGACGACGGACGCCCAAATCCAAAGTCCGCACGAACTGGTGGTGCACGTGCAGGCCGGCCGTCGCCTGAGTTCTCAGCGGTGGCACCTCACCCCGTTCGTCACGTCAGGCCCCGCCCCGGCCCAAGACACAGTGACCCGGCGGATGCGTCCCGCAGACCGGCGCACCCGCGTCGTCGAGCGCGCGCCTCCGCCCCGCCCGGAGGGACCGAACCAGGCCCTGGACCTGACTGGGGCAACGGAACCGCCGATTCTCCAAGTACCCGCGGATCGTGCGCCGCACCGAGGCCGCTCGTTTACTGTCGAGTTCTGGCTACGGACCACCGGTCTCGATCGGATCGTCCTGTCTTCCTGGACGGGCGACGAGGCGACGCCCTATCCGCTCGAATTCGTGATCGACTCGGGCGGACGTCTCCGCTTTTACTGCGGGCAGGCCGGGCGTCATCAGTCCCTTCGAAGCACCGGCCCCGTGGCCGACGGGCAGTGGCACCACGCCGCGGTCGTGTATGACGCGTCCGAGTCCCGGCTCCACCTCATGCTCGACGGCGTGGGGGTCGACTCGGCCCAGGCCGAAGCCCTCCCCGGGCATTCCGGCACTCTTCCCCTGGCCCTCGGGGGACGCCGGCAACCCAAGCCCGAACGGGGCGGGACCGCATCCGCCCAGCGCTTTGCCGGGCAGCTCGACGAGCTTCGCATCTGGCCGTCTGCCCGTGCCCCATCCACGATTCGCCGACAGCGAAAGCGCCCCTACGCCGTTTCGGGGCCCCCCGACACCGGGCCGCTCCGCCTGAGCTTCAACGCCCCTCCGCCGACCAACCTTGACTGGGGAACGGGCGCCCGGCGCGTCCCTTCGCACCTGTCGTTCCAGCCGCCCCTGCGAGGGCTACAGGCCCACACCGACGGCACCTCCGTTACGCTCCGCTGGGAGGCCCAGGTCGCCCCCGAGAGCCCCGTAGACGCGGGACAATTCGTCATCGAGCGCTCCCTCGATGGCACATCGTTCACGCCCGTGGACCACGTCCGTCCCTCCGAGACCGAAACGGCGTCGGGGCAGGCCCAGGAGTTCACGTACACGGACGACAACGTTCCCGGGAAGATCATCTTCTATCGGGTTCGGTACGCCTCCTCCACCTCCGACGCCGAACGCAGCACAGGCACCATAAAGATCGGGCTGGGGGGCGAGCCGGCGCCCGAGCGCGCAGTCAACCTCGTCGGCAACTTCCCAAATCCCTTCAAAACGTCTACCACGATTGCGTACCAGGTCGAGGAGGCTCAGCCCGTCACCCTCACCATCTGGAACCTGTCCGGCAAGCGCATCGCCACCCTCGCCAACGGGGTCCACGAGCCCGGCTACCACGAACAGACGCTGACCGCGGACGGACTGCCCAGCGGGACGTATTTTGCCCGCCTCGAAACGCCCGAGGGCATCCAGTCGGCCCGGATGGTGCTTCTGAAGTAGCGCCCCGCGGCGGTCGCGGCCTCCACTCACGCGCTTCGTTTCGCAGCGTGAAACAGGGCGGGTGGCACCGCCCGTTCCATCGCGCAGATTCGTTCCATCATCCTGACTCCACGAGACGACACCGACCGTCATGGACCTCACGTACTTCGGGCACTCCACCTTTCAGATCGAAACGGCAGACGTGACGCTTCTCTTCGATCCGTTCTTCTCCGAGAACCCGCACACCGAAACCGACCCGGGGGCGCTCGACCCCGACGTGCTCTTGATCACGCACGCCCACTTCGACCACTTCTCCGATGCTGAGGCGGTGCTACAGGCCAGCGAGCCGCTTGTCATCAGCAACTTCGAGATCACCCAGTACGTCCAGCAGGAGTATGGCCACGACGCCATTCAGCCGTTGAATGAGGGCGGCAGTGTGGAATTCGACTGGGGCCACGTCGAGTCGACCCACGCACGGCACAGCTCGTCCTTCCCCGACGGCTCCTACGGCGGCGTCCCCAACGGCTTCGTGCTGGAACTGGGAGAGGATGTGATCTACAACACCGGCGACACGGCCCCCTTTGCGGAAATGAAATGGGTGGGCGAGTTGTGGGACGTGGACGTGATGCTGGCCCCGATCGGCAACGTCTTCACGATGGGCATCTACGGCGCGCTTCACGCCACGGAGATGGTGGAACCGGGGCTGGTCATTCCGCTGCACTACGACACCTTCCCGCCCCTCGAAACGGACCTCGATGCGTTCGAGGACGCCTTCGACGAAGCCGGGTACGACACCCGCGTCTTCGGGGCCGGCGAGACGGCCGCGCTGTAAGACACCGGTGTTTGGAACGCAGCCCCTGACCCGGATCGGACGGAATGTTTGCATGGTCTCCTGAGGCGTGATGCATGGCTCGTGATGCGTGATGCGAGCAAGCAGACGAACTGCTCATCCCTCACACGTCGCCCCTCACGCCTCGGGCTTTTTAAATTGCGCACTGGTTCCGGGCGGCGCTGCGCCGTCGATCCCTGTTTACCTTCCTCCCCTCTCCGTGACCACCCTCGGCCTCCTCTCGGACACCCACGGCTACTTTCACCCCAACCTGGCGGACGACCTGGCGGGCGTGGACCGGATTCTGCACGCCGGGGACGTGGGCGACCCGGCGATCCTGGACGGGCTGGAGGCGGTGGCCCCCGTCACGGCCGTCTGGGGCAACGTTGACGACGCCTCCGTTCGCCGGCGGCTCGCCGAGCACCAGCGGTTCTCGGTGAACGGCCTCGACGTGTGGATGACCCATATCGCCGGGCGGCCCGGGCGCTGGCAGGACGGAATGGGGGCGAGACTGGAGGCCGACCCGCCCGACCTGCTGGTGTGCGGGCACAGTCACATTCTGCGGGTGGAGCGCGTGGCGGCCCTCGACGACATGCTCTACGTCAACCCCGGCGCCGCCGGCAAGCAGGGCTTTCACCAGAAGAAAACGTGCCTCCGGCTCACCGTAGAGGACGGCCGCGCCACGGAGGCCGCGGTGGTGCACCTCGACCCGGACGCCGCGCCCACTCCTACCTCCGACGCATGACGACACGGGACCCGCGACACCGAGGCCGCCGCTACGACGGGGCGGTCGGCCGACGCGCACTCGTCCAGGGACTCATCCGCGGCATTCGCGTGCTCGCGGTGCCCACGGTGGGGCTAAGCCTGCTGCTGGCCGTGGACCTCGCCCTGCCCGGGGCGGAGGAGACCGGCATCTCGTACCGTCGTGCCGTCCACCCGTCCTGGTTGAGCCCCGACGGCGTCGAGGTCTCAGTGGGCTGGCCCGGCCGGCCGGAGTGCCTGGAGCAGCGCGGCGAGTCGGGGCGCCGCCTTCTGTTCACGACCCGCCCCGGCTGCGCAGGCACGGTGACGGTCGGCATGGAGCTCGGGGCGCGACTCACCGGGAACGATACCCTGCGGGTCGTCCGCACCCCCCTGTTCGGACAGGTGCGCGCCGCCTACCGTCCGGCCGATACGACCCGGGACCGGCATGCGCTGTGGGGCCTTGGGCTCTACGTCGTGCTCGGCCTCGTGCCCCTGCTTAGCTTTGGGCGGACGTTCGGCGTGTACGGAGGCACCGCCGACGCGCCACGCTATCATTTTGTCTACCTGCTCCCCGCCCTCGCCGCCGAGGCGCTCTACGCCTGGCTTCTTGTGCAAGCGGTCGGCGGCTAGCCGTGCCGCCCCCTCAGCCGTGGTGATCGGCCCGCTCGGCCCGGGTGCGCTCGAACAGTGCGGTGAGAAGGGACCGGTCGGCGTCGGTGAAGGGCGTGTCGCGGCGACCCATCACGCGCTCGGCCACCTCGCAGGCCTTGTCGAGCCGGTACGTCGTGAGGCCCGACGCCCCGCCCCACGAGAACGGCGGCACGTATCGCGGCGGGAAGTCGCCGCCGAACAGGTTGCAGTTCGTCCCCACGACCGTGCCGGTGTTCAACATGGTGTTGATCCCGCACTTGGAGTGGTCGCCCATGAACAGGCCCGCAAACTGGCGGCCGGTGTCGACGAAGCGCTCCGCGTCCGGCGCGTAGGCGGACACCGTCCCGTAGTCGTTCTTGAGATTGGAGTTGTTGGTGTCTGCCCCCAGGTTGCACCAGCGGCCCAGGACCGAATGCCCCAGGAAGCCCGGGTGGCTCTTGTTGGAAAAGCCCTGCAGAATGGTGTCGTGCACCTCCCCGGCAATCTTGCACCAGGTCCCCGTGGCAGCGCCCGCCACATTCGCCCCGATCTTAACCTGCGTCTTCGGCCCAAAATAGCAGGGCCCGCGCACCACAGCCTGTTCATGGACGGTCGCGTCCGGGCCCAGGACGATGGGGCCGTCCTCCGCGTTCAGGATGGCCCCGGGCTTGATCGTGACGCCCGCTCCGAGATGAATCTGTGCGTCGTGCACACCGATGACGCTCTCGTGCACCGTTGCGCGAGGGCGTTTCGAGAGCGGCGGCTGGGCTTGCGGATCGGGCAGTGCGTCGGCGTCGTGGGCGAGGGCAGGGCGCAGGGTGTCGAGCAGGTCCCAGGGCCGCCGCAAAAGTGTCGCGTCGTCGAGGGTCGTGGCGGGCAAATCGCCGAACGTGTCCGAGGCCAGGGCGGACGGGGCGAGGATCTCGTCGGGCAGGCGGGCCGCTGCGTCCGGCACCCACGCCGCCACCAGGATGTCCCCCTTCACGAACGCGCGGGCCTCCGCCCGGTCCGGCGCCTCCCTCAACCGATGGAGCGACTCGTCGTCCGCCGCCACGTACCGCCCGTTGACGAAAAGCACATCGGCCCCATCCGGCAGCGTATTGACGGTGGCCGACGGATGTGCCTGGCGCGTGACCTCGGCGACGAGCGGGCGGGCATGGAGCACCAGCCCGGACGGGCCGAATGCGTCCCGAGTGGTTTCCCACACGGTGCGCCCCCCCAGTCGCAGGTCGTACGCGGCCCGCGTTTCGACGAGGGGACGAAGGCCGGCGACATGTGGGTCTTCGAAGAGACAAAGATGCATTTCGGACGGGATCTGTGCGGAACAACGGGCGAGAGCATTGGGGCGTGCATGCCGGGTGTAACGTAGAAAACAAACCGGGCGATGTCACGACGAGTGGCTTCGCACGGGCCTCTCTCTCGGGGGTCCTCTGAACCGTGCCTAAACTCCGTCGTCGATCGCTCGTTAGGAGACACTCCTGTAGAATTCGTGGGCTCTCTTCCACCGCCCCCCTCCTTCGACCAACGCCGCATCCACCATGAAATTGTTCATTGACACGGCCGACCTGGACGAAATTCGGGAAGCGAACGACATGGGGATCCTCGACGGCGTGACTACCAACCCTTCACTTGTCAAGGACGAAGGCAACGTCGACTTCCACGAGCACGTCTTCACCATCTGCGAGACTGTGGACGGCGACGTGTCCGCCGAGGTGACAGCAACCACCGTCGACGGCATGATCGAGGAGGCGCACCGGCTGCATCAGGTCCACGAGAACGTGGTCGTGAAAATTCCCCTGACCCAGGACGGCATCAAGGCCCTGCGGGCCCTCGACGCGGAGGGCATCGAGACGAACTGCACCCTCTGTTTTTCTCCCACCCAGGCCACCCTCGCGGCGAAGGCCGGGGCCGATTACATCAGCCCTTTCATCGGACGCATCGACGACCTCTCCTCCGACGGCGTAGGCCTGATCGAAGAAATCGTGCAGATCTACGACAACTACGACTTCGACACCGAGGTGCTGGCGGCCTCCATTCGTCACCCCACCCACGTGAAGCGCGCGGCCCTGGCCGGCGCCGACGTGGCCACCATGCCGTTCGAGACCCTCCTTGCCCTGCTGGACCATCCCCTCACCGACCGTGGGCTGGAGCGCTTTCTGGCGGACTGGGAAGCGTACAAGGACGCCCGAAAGGCCGAGGCCGGCCTCGCGTGACGTCTGCCAGCCGTACACCTCCAGCCTCGCGGGTCTCTCCCCGCTCGTGGAAGAGCACTTTCGGTAGAGAGTGCCTCCCTCACGCGTCCGTCCACTGCCGACGGCTCTTGTTTCCTTCCCTCACCCCCTCCGGATTGCACGCCCCACATGAAATTTCTCGCCCTCGGCGACACGGACGGCATCGGCGCGAGCTGCCACTATCTCGACCTCAATGGCACCAGCCTCGTCCTGGACGCAGGCACCGACCCGCAGCGCGACGGCCCCGACGCTCTTCCCCGCTTCGACTGGGTGCGCGACCGGGCCGACGGCTACGTCGACCACACCCTCATCACGCACGCCCACCACGACCACATGGGCAGCCTGCCGGTCCTTGTGCGCCGGTTCCCGCATGCCATGGCGCACATGACCGACGCGACGAAGAAGCTACTCGACATCCTGCTGCCGGCCTCCGCGCGCCTCCAGGAAAAGCGCCGGGACCGCGGCGAGACGTCTCACGAGCCGCTCTTCACCGAGGACGAGCTGGAGGTCCTGCAGCACCTCTACCTCACACATGACCTCGGGCAGGCGTTCGACCTGACGGGGCCGAAGGGAACGTCGTCGGTTACGGGACGCTTCTTCTCGGCTGGGCACATCCTCGGCTCGGCCGGGGTCGAGCTTCAGTTTGAGGAATGGGGCCGCGAGCGGCGACTCTTCTACACCAGCGACACGAACATGCAAGCCCAGACCATCCTTCCGGGCGGGGAATATCCGGAGACGACAGACGTGATGGTTCTGGAGACGACCCAGGGGGCCGAGCCCGCGGCCGCGGCGACCAGTCGTCCCGAGGAACGCGAGCGGTTCAAAGACACCCTCGCCCAGGTGCTTGCGCGGGGGGGCACCGCGCTGATTCCCGTGTTCGTGATGGGCCGGGCGCAGGAGATCTTGGTGCTGCTCGGCCAGCTTAAGCGGGAGGGCGCCATTCCCGCCGACGTGCCCATCTACACGGCCGGCTCGATGCGGGCCATCGCGGAAGTGTACGACGAGACCCGCGACACCACGCCTCGCGTCGACGCCCGCGACGAGGTGTACGCTGTCGATCAGGAACGGGTGCCCTACGAGGCAGAGGCAAAGCGCGAGATTTTGGACGGCCCCGGCATCATGGTCGTCAGCAGTGGCATGATGATCGAGCCCACCCTGTCCAACATTCTCGCCCGCCGGATTGTGGAGAACGAGGAGGACGCCGTGCTGCTGGTAGGGCACCCGGCGGAGGGCACCCCCGCTCGCCGATTGCAGGACGCCGCCGCGAAGGAGCCCGGCGCCCCCGTCATGCTGGCGGAGGGCCACGGCCCACAGCCCGTCTACTGCACCGTCGAGCGCTTTCGCTTCTCCGGCCACAGCGACCGGCGCGACCTTCTCTCTCTCGTCGACCGCATGGATCCGGAGACGGTGCTTCTCGTCCACGGCGACGAGGAGGCCCAGACCTGGATGGCCGAGCACATCGAGGCCGACCACCCCGAGACGGAGGTGCACCGGCCCGACTGGGGCAGCGTGCTCGAGATCTAAACCGACTTCTGTGGGCGGTTTTCGCATCACTCGAAGAGGCTCTGGCTCCCCTTTCCATCGTGGGGTGCCGGAAAGGCCCCTATCATGCCTGTGTGGCCGTTCTTGCATCCGCGCCGGTCGGCTCGGGCCACAGAATCACATGATCTTGGAATACTGGATTGACAATCGAATCAGCCGACGGGGGCGCGCATGGAAGTACTCCCAGGAAAAACACTGGGTCGAGCACTGTACACACAGCGAAATGTCGGCGGCTATACCTCGGCGACGCAGAGGGGACGCAGAAAAAGGCTCACGGAGAAAGGTCCGTAGCGTCTTGGGCGTCCTCGTTTCCCCGCATGCCCCCTTCCCTCCTCGACCACATCCCGTCCCCGCATGCCTGCTCCTTCCCCCCCGTCCACACAGACGGAGACGCTCGCAGACACCCTCCGTCCGCGCATCTCGGGCACGATCCACACTGATGAGATGACGCGGGCGCTCTACGCGACGGACGCGAGCATGTACACAATGGTGCCCGTTGCCGTCCTCGTCCCCGAGACGAAGACGGACGTCCAGACGGCCCTGTCGGTCGCACACGAGCAGGGCGTACCGGTCCTGCCCCGCGGGGGGGGGTCCTCCCTGGCCGGGCAGGGCGTCAACGAGGCCCTGGTGATCGACTTCACGAATCACCTCAACCGCATCCTTGAGATTGACCCGGAGGCGCAAACCGCTCGCGTAGAGCCCGGTGTGACACTGGACGAGCTCAACCGCGCCGCCGCCGAGCACGGCCTCATGGTGGGCCCCGACCCCGCAAGCGCCAACCGCGCCACCCTCGGCGGCATGCTCGCCAACAACTCCACGGGCACCCACTCCATCGCGTACGGCAACTTCATTCGCCACGTCCGCGAGGCCGAGGTCCTGCTGGCCGACGGCACAAAAACGACCGTCGGCCCCACCGATCCGGCCACCTGGCAAGACAAGATGCGGAACGACGGGCTGGAGGGCGCCATCTACCGCGGCCTGAAGGCGCTGCTGGCCGACGGCGGCCGCAAGACGATTCGGGAAGACACCCCAGACCATTGGCGCCGCAACAACGGCTACCGCCTAGAGGCCCTGCTCGACGACGAGCCCAATCTCGCCAAATTGCTGTGCGGCAGCGAAGGCACGCTGGCCGTCACGACCGAGCTGACCTGCGACCTCGTGGCGAAGCCCGCCACCACCGGACTGGGGGTGGTCCACTTCGAGTCGCGCGATGATGCACTGCGGGCCGTCACCACCGTTTTAGACACCGACCCGTCGGCCGTCGAGCTGTTCGACGGCGTCGCCATCGAGCGCACCCAGCAGACGCCCGGCTACGCCGAGCGCCTCACCTTTCTGGAGGGCACGCCCGGCTCCGTGCTCATCACCGAGTACTTCGCCAATTCGGACGCCGAGATCGACGCGGCCCTCGACACCCTCGAACACACCATGGCGGACGCAAACCGCGGCTACGCCACCGTTCGCGTCACCGATCCGGACGCAATCAAGAACGTCTGGTCCATCCGCAAAGAGGGCCTCGGCCTGCTCATGGGCGTGGACGGGGACTACAAGCCGTGGGCCTTCATCGAGGACGCCTCCGTGCCCGTCGAGCACCTGGCCGACTACATCGACGAGCTCTCCACGTTCGTCGACGCCACCGACACACGGGCCGCCTACTACGCCCACGCCTCCGCCGGCTGCCTCCACGTGCGCCCCTTTGTCAACACCAAAGACGAAACGGAGGTGGAGAAGATGACGGACATCGCAAAAGAGTCGCTCGACCTCGTCAAGAAGTACGGGGGCGTCGTCTCCTCGGAGCACGGCGACGGCGTTGCTCGCGGGTGGGCCAACCCGGAGATTCTCGGGGAGGACCTGTACGGGCTTTGCCAAGAGACCAAGGCACTCTTCGACCCGGACGGCATCCTCAACCCCGGCAAGGTCGTCGACGCGCCGCCGATGGACGAGAATCTGCGGATGGGCCCCGAGTACGAGACCGACCCGTTCCGCACGGAGCTCGACTTCTCGGAGGACGGCGGCTTTACCGGGGCCATCGAGAAGTGCAACGGCAACGGCGCGTGCCGCAAGCTGCGGGCCGGCACCATGTGCCCCAGCTTCATGGCCACCCGCGAGGAGCCGGATTCCACCCGCGGGCGCGCCAACGCGCTTCGCAGCGCCCTGGCCGGCGACCTCTCGGAGGACGCCATGACGGGCGACGACATGCACGAGGTGATGGACCTGTGCATCCAGTGCAAGGCCTGCAAGACGGAGTGCCCGTCCAACGTCGACATGGCCAAGATCAAGACCGAGTGGCTCCACCACTACTGGGACGACAACGGGATGCCGCTCCGCACCCGCCTGTTCGCCCGTCAGCCCGACGCGGCCCGTTGGATCAGCGGCACGCCCCTGGCGTCCCTCGTCAATTGGGCAAGCGAGCAGTCGGCCCTCCGCAAGGCAGGCGAGGCCATACTGGGCGTCAGTGCGGACCGCCCCTTGCCGCCGTTTGCGCGCGAAACGTTTCGCCAGTGGTTCCGCAGCCAGGACCGGAACGCGCCCGTGGCCGGGGACGGCCTGAGGCAGCCGCGCGTCGTTCTCTTTCCGGACGCATTCAACGCCTACCACACGCCGGCGCCCCTCCAGGCGGCCACCCGCGTGCTGCGGGCCACCGGCCACCGCGTCGAACTTCCCCCGGCGGCCGTGGGGAGTGGGCGCACGCTCCTGTCGAAGGGGCTCGTTCCGCAGGCGAAGCGCCGTGCCCGCCGGACGGTCGACGCGCTACACGCGTACGCCGAGGAGGGCGTGCCCGTCGTGGGGCTGGAGCCCAGCTCCATCCTCACCCTCCGGGACGAGTTTCTGGACCTTCTGCCCGACGACTCACGCGCCGAGGCCGTCGCCGAGGTCGCCTACACCTTCGAGGAATACATGGCCGAGCGCGCCGAGGCCGGGGCGCTGGACGACGTGGAGTGGCGGGGCCGCGGCCAAGACGTGCTGCTGCACGGCCACTGCCACCAGAAGGCCCTCATCGGGACGACAGCGACGGAAGAGGTCCTCTCCCTGGCCGGCTACGACGTGCACGCCGTAGATGCCGGGTGCTGCGGCATGGCGGGCGCCTTCGGCTACGAGGCCGAACACGTCGACGTCTCGAAGCAGATGGCCGAGCTTCGCCTCGCCCCCGCCGTCCGCCAGACCGACGCCGACACTCGGATCGCCGCCCCCGGCTTCTCATGCCGCTCTCAGGTGAAGGACGTCACGGCCCGCACGGCCCAGCACCCCGCCGAGCTGCTCTGGGACGCACTCGCGCGCAGTAGCACCGAGAGGGCGGCGGCCCCCTCCCGGTCCGCCCGTTGATGCGTGACGGCGGGCGGCCTGGACACGTCCGGCCATCAGCACTAGTTCTGTTGGATCGAAGGCGCGGCCGTCTTCGAATGGTAGGCCGCCAGGTCCTGCGAAGAGGACCACAGTGACATCGCCTCCTGGAAAATCGGATCGGCCCGGTTCAAGATGGGACGTGCCACCCCACGCCCGTACATCAGGCGCGCCAGGTAGCCCTTTACCCGTGTGGCCACGAAATCTTTCTCTTCTTGGGCCGTCTGCGCCGCGTAGACGCGCTCGGACGTGTTCACCGAATCCGGGTTCTCTGTGATCTCGACGCCGTTCTCTCCCGCAAACGACCAGAAGGCGTCAATCATGTCCTCGGACGGCTTGAAGGAGGCCTGGAAGTCCTCGGGGCGCTCCTGCCACGTCTCCCGAAGGTCGGTCTCATGCTCCGTAAAGTACTTCCGGGCGAAGGCATAGTCGAGCCCGCTCTGGACGAGGTGGGTCAGCGCCGTGGTGTCCGGCTGCACCACGTAGTCGGGGAGGATGCCGCCGCCGCCAAAGACCGTCCGGCCGTGGTCGGTCTGGTAGGCCAGCGAGTCGGGGATGCTGTCTCGGTAGTCGTTCAGGTGATAGGTCGCCTGGTTGATCGTCGAGAACTTGTCCTGGTAGTAGTTTTCCCGGTCGCCCCGCTCGTAGGGCGACTGAATGAGACGGCCCACCGGCGTGTAGTAACGGCCCACGGTCATCTGTAAGACGCTCTTGTCGCCGAGGTCAAACTGCTTCTGAATGAGCCCCTTGCCGAAGGTGCGTCGGCCCACGATGAAGGCCCGGTCGTGGTCCTGTAGGGCCCCACTCAGAATCTCGCTCGCCGACGCCGACCCGCGGTTCACCAGGACGATGATGGGCTGGTCTGCGAGCATGCCCCCGGGCCGTGCCGAGATGGTGCGGTTCATCTGCTCACTTCGCCCCTTCGTCTCCACGATCGTCATCTCCTCCCCGAGCATCTCATTCGCGATCTGCCAGGAGGAGCGCATGACGCCACCCGGGTTGCCGCGAAGGTCGAGAACGAGCCGTTCCATGCCCTGGTCGAGCAGCGTCGACGCGGCCTCCCGAAATTCGTCGTGGGTCTTCATGGTGAACCGGGTGATGTTGATGTACCCGGTCTGCTCGTCGACCATGTACGGCGACCGCACAGACTGCGTCTCGATCTCCTCGCGCGTGAGGGTGAAGTCGAGGCGGTCGTCCATCGTCGGACGGTACACGGTAATCCGCACCTCTGTCCCAATCTCTCCCTTCAGGCTGTTCTGAATCTCGTTGGACGAGAGCCCGACGGCCGACGAGTCTTCGATGCCGACGATGCGGTCGCCGGCCATCACGCCCATCTCCTCACTGGGCCCGCCCGCCACCGGCGAGATGACGCGGGCCGTGTCGTTGGGCACCTCAAAGACGATCCCAATGCCCCCAAAAGAGCCCTGATACTGATCCTTCACGTCTTCGGCCCGGTCGGCCGGAATGTACGTGGAGTGCGGGTCGAGACTACCGATCATTCCCTCGATGCCCTCTTCCGCCACGTCGGCCGCATCCAGCGGGTCCACATACTCTTTGTTCATGACGACGAGGGCCTGCCGCATTTTGTCAAGCTGCGTGCCCAGGTCCTCATCGGTCAGGTACGTGTCGAGCTGCACGCCAAGCACCGCCCCGAAGGCAATGAGGAGAACGGCCGGGAAAATGTGGTGTTTGCTGAGGCGCTTCATAGAATCGTCAGAGAGATCCGTGTCAAACGACAACGCGAGAACGGTACGGACAGTCGAAAGGATCCGGGTCAGTCTCGCCCTTGGGGGCGCCCCCTGGGTGCAGTCCCGGGGAATAACAGGGGTTTTTCCTCATATTTGGGCCGGGCGGCTTTGTTGCAGGTGTCGACTTCTTGTTACCCACCGGCGAACGTTCTCCGGGGATCCGCCTATGAGAGAGTGCTGGGTTGCCCAATGAAGTACAAAAACCTTCTTGAGACCAGGAACGGGGCCAGGCCCCTACAGCCAAGATGCCGGACGCAAAGGTGGATCAGTACTACTACATTTTCGACAGCCGCACGCACCGTCCGCTCGTGTTGGACCGGGCAACGGGAGAACATCACGCCTTCAGTTCCGACCCGCGGGGTCCGCTCATCGATCACGTCTCGACGCGGCGGCGGTCTGAGGTGCTCCGGCAGTTTGCGCGCTGGTGTGCACAACAGGTGGATCCCGGAGCGGCGTCGGCCCATACGGCCGCCGGGCGGCTCTGGGCCGCTGCCCAGCGAGATGCCCCGGACGCCTGGCAGCGCGTCCGGCGCGACACCGCCGACTCGGCCATGCTGGCCATGTCGCTCGGCCTGCCTCAGCGCGAGCCCCAAGCCGCGCGACTCCTTACCCTTCAGGCCTGCACGCATCCAGAGGCACAACAAGCGGCCCATGACGCCGCACACATGAGTGAGCGATGGGCTGAGTTCAGCGCACCGTCGGCACCAGCGGAGGAAGCCCACGCAATGCGGACTCGGCACATTGATTGGCTTCTTGAACAGGTGTATGCCCCGTAGCTTGCAGTGCCGCCGCGGTTTCTCTATTCGGGCGGTCCCACCCCGCTTGTATGTGTTTTTTTACCATTGCGAGCGAGGGCGTGGGTGACGGGCCGCCCGCAGTCGCCGGAGGACAGCCGTCAAACGCCAAGGGAGCCCTCACTCATTCTCCTCGTGTTCGCCGACCAGTGGCACGAAGCGGAACGAGTGAAAATCTTCCCGCTCGTAGTCATGCGGGCCCGTCCCGGTGCGGGCAAAACGGGTCATGGTTTGTCCGCCGCGCCCCCCCACCGGAATGACAAGCCGCCCGCCGGGGTGCTCCTCTGACGGCTCGCGGAGCTGGCGCAGGAGCGGGGCGGGGACGTCGGAGGCCCCTGCCGTGACCACGATGCCGTCGTACGGCGCGAAGGCGGGCCAGCCTTTCGTGCCGTCCCCATGTCGCGTCCGGACGTCGTATCCCAACTCGTTGAGCAGGCGCCGGGCCCGGGCGAGCAGGTCTTCGTGCCGCTCCACGGAGAACACGCGAGCGCCCATCTCACAGAGCACAGCCGACTGGTACCCGCTGCCGGTGCCCACCTCCAGGATGCGATCGTCCGGAGCCACCTCCAGTAGCGAGGTCTGGTACGCCACCGTGAAGGGCTGCGAGATGGTCTGGTTGAGCCCAATCGGAAGCGCCTCGTCGGCGTAGGCCCGGTCGCGCAGGGCGGGGTCCACGAACGCGTGCCGGGGCACCGCCTCGATTGCCGACAGCACACGCCCATCGGTGATCCCCCGCTCGCGGAGGGTGTCGGCGAGCCGCTCGCGCTGATGACGGTATTTCCGATCGTCCGACGGGGTCGCAGCCATGGCAACAAACAGCCGAAGCGTTGAAGAGACCGAACCTCTCAGGCCGTCGCAGGGGTCGTCGCACTGGCCTGGGTGGTCGACTGCCCGGTGAGGGCACTCGTGAGATACGTGCGCAGCTCTTCCGGGGTGATGTTGGAGATGAGGGCGCCGTCGCGGGAGACACTGATGTCGCCGGTCTCCTCCGACACGACCACCACGAACGCGTCGGTCTGCTCCGTGAGCCCCACGGCAGCCCGGTGGCGAAGGCCGAGCTGCGGGCTCAGCTTCATGCTCGTGGACACCGGCAGGATGCACCGGGCGGCCTCCACGCGGCGATTGTTGATAATAACCGCCCCGTCGTGCAGGGGGTTCTGGCCGTAGAAAATTGTGAGCAGCAGGTCGCGCGACACTTCCGCCTCCAGCAGCTTTCCGGTCTCGACGTAGCTCCGGAGGCCGGTACTGCGCTGAAAAGCCATGAGGGCCCCAATCTGCTGCTCACTCATCTCGTCCACCGCCCCCACCGTTTCGTCAATGATCTGACTCTGGTCCGTCGTCCGAACGAAGCGCCGGACGATGGGGTTTTTGCCCAGCAGCAGGAGCAGCCGCCGGATCTCCGGCTGGAAAATGATGATGACCGCCAGCACGAAGACCTGATTGAAGTAGCTGAAGACGGTCGTCAGCACCGTCATGTCGGCCAGCTCCACCACGAACTGGATCAGGAAGAGGGCCCCGAGGCCGAGGGCGATCTGCACGGCGATCGTCCCGCGCATCAGCCGGTAGAGCTGGTATAGGACATAGGCGACGACCGCAATCTCGATGGCGTCGCCGATCCCAAAGCCGATAATCTCGAGAACCGTCACGGAGGGATGCGCCCGGATGTGAAGAGAAGAACGGGAACCGCGGTGCCACCAACACAGATGTGCTAGCGCTGGCGAAGGGTAGCCCCGAGGACCTTGAGCAGGTCAACGGTGGGGGCCACGTCGTGGGTGCGTACGATGGTGGCCCCCCGCGTGACGGCCGCCGCCGTGGCACCGAGGGACCCGTAGAGTCGTTCGTCAACGGGGGCAGGGTTGTCGGGCGTGCCGAGGGTGGCCCCGATCGTGCTCTTGCGAGAGACGCCCACGAGCACCGGACAGTTGAGGGTCAGCAACTCGTCGATCTCGTTGAGCAGACGAAGGTTCTCGGCGTCGGACTTTCCAAAGCCGAAGCCAGGGTCGACGACGACCTGCTCCACGCCGGCCTGGCGGGCCGTTTCTACGGCCCGGGCCAGCCCGTCGCGCACCTCGGCGGTCACGTCGGCGTACTCTCGGGGCCGCGTGAGGTCGCCGGGCTCGCCCGCCGAATGCATCAGCATGAGGGGCACCTTCCAGTCGGCCGCCGCCTCGGCCATCTCCGGACCGTGCCGCAGACCGGTGACGTCGTTGACAACGTCCGCCCCCGCAGCGAGGGCCGCCCGGGCCACGTCGGGCTTGTACGTGTCTACAGACACCACCGCCTCGGGAAACTGGTCCGCGAGGGCGTCGATGACCGGCACCACGCGATCCCGTTCGTCCTCTTTCGAGACCGGATCGGCGCCGGGCCGGGTCGACTCGCCCCCCACGTCGATGATGGAGGCCCCCTCGCTCAGCATCTCGGCGGCCCGCGACACGGCCTTCTCGACGGTCACATACTGGCCGCCGTCAGAGAACGAGTCGGGCGTCACGTTCAGAATGCCCATCACGTGGGCACCCCCGGCCTCCGGACTGCCGGGCCGACAGTCGAGCGCATAGTCGGCTCCGCGAAGCACAAACCGGTCCGCAGGAAACGCGTCGGGATCCATCGATGGCGTGGAGCGCGACAGGCGGGGCATGGGACAAAAGACGGAGCGTGGAGTAAGAAGTGAAGGTTTGAGGAGCTGTTCGGCGGGCGTTCTGTGGCCCTTCCTCGTGTCCCCGGGCGCTTTGCTCCCAGCACCGCGACTTCGCGGCTCGTGTACAGAACGGATCCTTCACTCGCCTCGGGGCTCGTTACAAGGCTCGCTTGGGCAACGTTCTGCGCTTCGCCCACTGTGTTGTGGCTGAACGTCAATCCACCAAACCGTTTTGGAGAACACTCGTTGGGTGAAGGTATACACAGAGGGCTGTCGGAATGAGATCCACGGCCCATTTTTGTGGAAATTTTCCGGCGTTTCGAGGGATGCCCCTCCTGGGCATTTCCATGACGCGGCTCTCATGTTTGTTCTTTCTGCCGTCGATGGACCACGTTGTACGTTCTGTCCTGCAGTGGATGGGTCCGCTTCGGCGGGTGAAGGAGTTCAAGTCCCGTCCCGTCGCCACGCAGCGGTCCCTGCTCCGCCACCTGCTTCGCCGCGCCGCCGATACCGAGTGGGGGCGTCGGTTTAACTTTTCCGAGATTGCCGAGGCATCCGACGTTGTGCGGGCCTACCAGGAGCGCGTGCCGCTGCACACGTACGCGGACATCGCGGACGACGCAGAGCGAATTCGGCAGGGCGCCGCCGACGTGATGTGGCCCGGCACCATCACCAACTTTGCGGTCTCCAGCGGCACCGTTTCCGACGGCAAGGTGATCCCCATCAGCGACGAGACGATCGACCACAACCGGTCGTTTAGCGTGGGGGCCGGCGTGAACTATCTCAAAGAGAGCCTCAACCCCCGCTTCTTTGGCGGCAGTCACCTCACCCTGCCGGGTCGTGTTGAGGAGGACCCCGACTACCCGGGCACGAAGGCGGGCGAGATCAGCGGCATCCTGGCGGAAAACGCCCCGGGCTTCTTCCGTGCCCTCTTCCAGGCGGTCCCCAACGAGGTGACGTTCCTTCCCAGCTGGGAAGAGAAGCTGCAGGCCGTCGCCGAGCGCACGGTCGACAAGGACATCCGGCTTCTCGTAATGGTCCCCACCTGGGCCCTCAACCTGTTCGACCTGCTCATTGACCTGCACAATGAGCGTAACAATGACACCGCCACCACCGTGGGCGAGGTGTGGCCCAACTTGCAGGTGTTTATTTCGGGCGGGGTGGCGCTTCGGTCGTACCGCGACCTGATCGAGGAGAAAGTGGGGCACGACATCGACTTCGTGGAGACCTACGGCGCGTCCGAGGGCTTCTTCTCGTTCCAGGACACACTCGACGACCCCTCAATGCTGTTGCACCTCGACAACGGGGTCTTCTACGAGTTCGTGCCGCTCGACGAGCGGGGCACCGACGACCCGACCCGTCTTACCATTGCCGACGTGGAGCCCGGCGTGCGCTACTCCCTGCACGTGACCTCCTGCAGCGGGCTCTGGGCCTACGAGGTGGGCGACGTCCTCCGGTTCACACAAACCTTTCCGCACAAGATCACCGTGGCGGGCCGCACGAGCGACATGATCGACGAATACGGAGAGGCCATCTACGGCGACGAGGTGCGGGCAGCCCTCCGAGACGCCTCCGCGGCGACCGGCGCCCACGTGTCCGACTATCACGTGGCCCCGCGCCCTGCCGCCAATGGCGCCCAGCCGGGCCACGAGTGGCTCGTCGAGTTCGAACACCCCCCGACCGACCTGACGGCCTTCGAGCGTGCCCTCGACGAACACCTGCAGGAGGTCAACCGCCACTACTACATCCGCCGGGAGGGCGGTGCCTTGGATGGCCCGGACGTGTCGGCCCTGCCCGCGGGCACGTTCTACCGCTGGCTCCAGGCGACCAACGACGACATCAGCGGCCAAACGAAGGTGCCCCGCATGAGCGACACCCGCGAGGTGGCCGATGGCGTGCTCGCGGCCGCTGCGCAGGCCCCCTGAGCCCCGTCTAAAAGGAATCCCCACAACTTTTCGCGCCGTTGCCCCCGGAACAACCGGTTACGTCACTCGTGATGACTCCGCGGAACACAAATCGGATGCTCTGTGGACTCGGCACCGGTTGAGTTTCGGCACCCGCTTTAATCCCGGTTGCAAGCGCACGCTCCCCCGGCTGCCCCTGATCGCTTCCGGGGACGTACTGTGCGCCCCATCACTGCCACCGCTCATCACCCACAACCCGACAGGACCATATGCAAGTTTCTCGCGAACAACGGATGCTGGACCAGTACCTCCAGGAGATTGGGAAAATTGACCTCCTTGAGCCGGAGGAGGAGGTCGAGTTGGCACGGCGCATCGAGGACGGAGACGAGGAGGCCCTCCATCAGCTCTGCCGTGCCAACCTGCGCTTTGTCGTGTCGGTCGCGAAGAAGTATCAGGGACAGGGCCTGTCGCTGGCCGACCTGATCAACGAGGGCAACTACGGCCTCATCAAGGCCGCCAAGCGGTTCGACGAGACCCGCGGCTTCAAGTTTATCTCCTACGCCGTCTGGTGGATTCGGCAGGCCATCCTCCAGGCCCTCGCCGAGCAGAGCCGCGTGGTGCGCCTTCCCCTCAACCGCATCGGCACCATTTCGAAGATCCGGAAGGCCAGCGCCCGGCTGCAGCAGGACCTGGACCGCAAGCCGAACATCGAGGAGCTGGCTGAGGAGCTGGAGATCGACGTCCAGAAGGTGCGCGAGGCGATGAAGCACACCAGTCGCCACCTGTCGATGGACGCCCCCTTCAACGAAGAGGACGACAACAGCCTCCTCGACGTGCTGCCGGACGAGGACAACGACTCGCCGGACGAGGAGATGCTCTCCGAATCGGTCAAGATCGACATTGAGCGTGCCCTCAGTGCCCTGCACGACCGCGAGGCCGAGATCACACGCCTCTACTTCGGCATCGGGCGTGAGCACCCGCTCACCCTGGAAGAGATTGGCAAACGCTTCGACCTCACGCGAGAGCGCGTCCGCCAGATCAAGGAGAAGGCCCTCCGAAAACTGCGTCAGCGCCACAGCCGACAAGACCTCCAGCCCCACACTGACTGACACCGATACTGCCCCCTCCTCCACTTCATCCATGCGATGAAGGATCCGGGCGCGTCCCGACCCCCGTCGGGAGGCGCCCGTTTTCGTTGCGGGCTGCGGTCGGGACCTGCTGACGTTGATCGAGCTGCTCCTCGCGTCTTGATGTCACTTTCGGCCCTTTCTCCCCGCTGCGTTCTCCAGGCCACGGCCCGCAGCCGAGTGGTCGTGGGCTACGCGGTGGACCCGGCCCGTGTGGCCCCCCTTCTTCCCGAGGGCCTCGCCCCCGCCCGGTACGACGGATCGGCGTATGTCAGCCTCGTGGGGGTTGAGCTCACGAATGTCCGGGCCTTCGGCCTCGTAGGCCTTGGGGTCCGTCGGGTGCCGGCGGTGGAGCTTCGGGTGCACGTGCAGCCCGCCGAGGCCCCGTCGGGCCCACACGGCACCTGGACGGCGCAGGCCCACGTGCCGCGGCGTCTCGTCGCGTGGGGCGCCCGGTGGCTGTATGGCACGCCGGTGGCGGTGGCCTCCATGCAGCCCATGCGACGGGAGCAGGACGACCGCGTGGAGGTCACGTATCGCTTCGACTGGCGGGGCCGAGAACAGCGCATCCGAGTGCAGGGCGCCCCCCCACCAACCGTGCCGGCCCCTAACGCCCGCGCCCGCACCCTGCTCAGCCCCGACTGGCGATTTGGCACCGCCCAGGACGGCACGCTGCTCCGCACCCGCATCGAGCGTCCAGAGGCTCCCGTGTGTCGCGTGCAGGAGCACCACGTCACCGTGCGGTGGCCGGCCGTCTACGGCGACCTCGGCCGTGTGCTTCAAGGCCGCTCCCCGTCTCTCGTCCTGCTGTCGCCCAGCACGCCGGTGACGCTGCGGTGGCGAACACGGGCGTAGCGGACGGCCGCCCTATTGCATTTCGCCCCCCGCGTTAATACACTTTTTACGTGGGGAGCATGTCCTAGCGCTCCGACGGTCCCGACACTGCTCCGCTACGACCGGAGCCTGAAACTTTTGGGAGCGCTTTCGGAGTGCACTTGTGCGCCCCGTTCCTGCTCCCGTCCATTCGCCCTCACGTCTTTTTTCCTCCTCGGTTCATGCACCGATCTCTTCGGCTCCGGGTTCTCACTAGTGTTCTCTCCCTCTTCGTGGTCGCCGGGCTGGGAAGCGCGTCCCAGACGCTGGCGCAGGGGTTTGCCGTCTACGAACAGGGCTCGTGCGTGATGGCTCGGGCCGGGGCAGCGGTGGCAAACGGCTGTGGGGACGGGTCCTCCATCTACTTCAATCCAGCCAACATTGCGAACATGAGCGGGATCACGGTGAGTGTGGGGGGCACGCTCATTGCTCCACAGGGCTCATACACGAGCGGAATTACGGGCCGGGAATCCGACCTCCAGAACGATCCCGTTCCCGTTCCTCACATATATGCCACGTACGAGGCAAGCGATCGGCTGTCCCTTGGAATTGGTACCTACGTGCCCTACGGGCTCAGCACGGAATGGAATCCCACCTTCGAGGGGGCCTTCGAGGGGTACGACAATAGCGTGCAGTCCATTTACATTCAGCCCACGATCTCGTACCAGATCACCGATCGGATCACTGTCGGGGGCGGGCCGATCCTGTCCGTCAGTGCCGTAGAGCTCAATCAGCAGCTCGATCTTTCTCAGCAACGGGCACGTGGAGGGGACACGCCCGGCAACCCGGACGATGACGTATTCTTCAGCGAGCTAGGGATTCCCTTTCACACGGCCTTCGGGGATACAAAGCTGGAGGCGACAAACGAAACGGCCCTCGGGGGAAACATTGGAGTTGGCGTCCGGGCCACCAATCGGCTTCGGTTCGGCGCCCGGTTTACAACGCCGATCACTGTTGAATTCAGTGGCGACGCCACCTTCACGCAGCGCGATACGGGGCTCCGCCTCCGCACGGCCCTCGGCCCCAATATTCCGGCCGGCACACCGGTCGATAATGTCGTTGCTGGTCAGTTTAGTGGAGACGGGTCCCTGACCGCCCAGACCATTGAGACCGAGATCACCTTCCCGGCGCAACTCGTGGTGGGCACCAGCTTCGATGCGACAAACCGGCTCACTGTGATGGCAGACTACCAGTGGACCGGATGGTCCACCCTCGGCGAAATCCCTCTCGACTTCGAGGAAGACGCCCTCGACACTGAGCGCGTTCTCAACTACGACAACACGAGTGCTTTCCGCGTGGGTGGGCAGTACCAGGCGCTCGATCAACTCATGGTCCGGGCCGGATACCTCTACAACACGCCGGCGGCGGCAGACGCCTCCGTCACGCCCCTTCTCCCGGAGGCCGCCCGAAACCAGTTCACGCTTGGCCTCGGCTGGCGCCCCGTTGACCTCTTGGAGATAGACGTCGCCTACCAGTATCTCGGGCAGAATGATCGTCTGGGACGCGTTCGAGACGCTCGGGTGGGAGAGCAGGTCGGCTCGCTCTCTGAGCTGAACGAAGGACTTTATTCGTTTGACGCCCACCTCGTCGGTTTGACACTTACGTTCTCCCTGTAATCTTACCGTCTTCTCTCCATGGTTTCTTCTCTCCGGGTCCCTCGTCTCCGAACGGTCGTCCTTCTGTTGCTGGCAAGCTCGCTGCTGCTGGCCTGCAATGACGACACACTGACCCCTCAGCGCCAGTCCAACCAGGACGCGCTGTTCGACCGGTACGTCTCGATCGGGAACAGCATCACTGCGGGCTTCTTGTCCGGCGGCATTAGCCAGCAGACCCAGATGGCCGCCTATCCAGTTCTCCTCAGTCGGCAGATGGGAACTGAGTTTTCGGTCCCGCTCCTGCGGTCGCCCGGGTGCCCGCCCCCGCTGGTGAGCTTTTTCAACGATCAGGGGGTCCCCGATCCGCAACGTCCCCCGAATGCCCCCGCGTGTGCCTTCCGGGAGCGAACCCCGCCGCTCGTAACAAACAACGTCGCTGTCCCCAGCGCGACGGTGCTCGACGTCATTACGAACGATGTGAGTCAGGGAGCCAGCCCCAACGCCTTGACCCAGTTCCTGCTCGGAGACCGGACACAGATTGAAGTCGCACGCGAGGCAAACCCAACGTTCGCGACGGTGTGGATCGGCAACAACGATGTTCTCGGCCCGGCAGTGAACGGAACCGCCGATGTAACCCCGCCGAGTGAGTTTGAGAGCCAGTATGCGACCATTCTCGACAGTCTCGCCTCGGGGAGTAATCTTCAAGGCGGAGTGTTGGTCGGCGTGGCGAACGTGGCCTTTACCCCATTCTTCTCGCCGGGGCCGGTGTACTTTGGGCTGGACCAGCAGGGTCAATTCCCTCAAAACTTCAACGTGGCCTCCAGCTGCGACACGCGGGATCCCGATACAGGCCTCACTCCCCTTGTGCCGTTGGAGTACGGATTTTCCCTGATCGGACAGGCGATCCAAAATCCTGGACAGCCCGTCACGCTCGACTGCCAGGCGGCGGACACGCCGGTGCTAACGCTCACGGAGGTGTCGACCATCGTCGAGACGGTGCAGCAGTACAACGCCTTCATTCAGCAGCAGGCCCAGCAACGCGACCTGGCGTATTTCAACCCGAACACGGTGTTTGCCGCGCTTTACACGAACGAAGACGGGGACCCGGATCCGACCAACGACCTGATCCCGAAGTTTCCGGATCGCGACTCCGACCAACCGTTCGGCCAGTTCTTTAGCCTCGATGGTGTACACCCGAGCGCGGTGACGCACCGGGTCGTGGCCGATCAGCTCGTTCGGGTCATCAACGAGACCTACGATACGGACCTGTCGCGTCTGGAGAATATCCCCCCACTGCCAACCGAGAGCGGCCAGTAGGCCGGTCGGCCCGGTTCGGGTTCCCTGCGCATCCGCTTGTTCTCGTTTATGGTCGGGTCGTATCCACGGCCGCCGTGTCGGACTGGATGGTGTCGGGTGCCGTCGTCTCGG
>NZ_JAZKRW010000032.1:0-26171 GCF_036626415.1 Salinibacter sp. | reverse complement strand
CCTCTGCATTGGGATCCTCGTGGTCACCTCGCTGACGCTGGGCGACGCGCCGGCCCCGGCGAAGGTCGACGACCTGACCTGGGCGAACCGCGTGTTCGAGACGGGCCCCTCAATGGCGTGGTACAAAAACTACCGCGTCCACGCCGCCACGGTGCTTGCCCTCACGGCGGTAATGCTGGTGGTGTTCTGGTAGCGACTGCCGTGTTGCCTTTCCCCTCGGCCGCCGCCTCACGCCGGCACCTGGGGATCCGGCCGCCGCGCTGAGGAGTCCAGGGGCTCCGCCGGCACGGGCTCGCTCTTGTCCAGCGGGCTGTGTCCGCAGGCCTGGCAGCGGGCGTAGCCGTCGAGGATGCGAACCGTCCACGTCGTGCGGGTGCGGCAGTGCGGGCAGTTGCCCACATGCTCGGTGACGTGTCCAATCGCCGAGTGACGAAGCCACGCATCGTACAGGCGCCGTAGGAATTTCATGAGGGGATCCCCTGGTTGTGAGAAGACCATCCGAGTGACGATGGGCCCCGATCCGGGGGCTTGCTGTCGCCGGGTCCAATCCCAAACGACGGCCCCCGTTCTCTCGCAAGCGCTTTCGGTTGCAGGAGTTTAACACAGACGGAGGCCCGACGAAGCCCAGGTTATCGAACCGTAACCAAAAGCGCTTTGGCCCTCCGATGCGAAATAGGCCCGCAGAAATACGCTTGCTCGAACGTCATCCTGAGCGACCGACAAACAGTGACAGGAGAGAATCGAAGGGGCCGCGGCAGGAGCATCCTCTAGAACTCCCTGTGCATCAAGCGGAAGCCGCTCGCAGGGGTCGTGTCCGCCCGTCTTCCGAGAGATGCACTCCAGGAGCACGCGGGCACTGTGCTCCCAGCGCTCCGCTCGGAATGACGATTTTTAACGTTGGGTTGCCGACCCACTTCGCCGGCGGTCGGTCGCCCCCCTCATTCGGCGCGTCACAGATCAGATGTGTCCCCTACGCGCAACCCTCATTTCGGGGCCTACGTACAAGAGAATTCTCGGATGCGTTCGAACGAATCTTCTCAACAAGGAATGAGCGACGACACGACCACGCTTCTCGTGGAGGGCCTCAGCGGGGAGGGCCCGGGCGACATCGTGGGCGCCGTCGCGAACGCGGCGGACGTGGATCCTGACGCCCTCGGGGCCATCGACATCGACGGCGGCGCGGCCACGGTAGACGTACAGCCCGGTGTGGCCGGGCGCATCGTACAGGCCCTCGACGGCGGGCGCATCGGTACCTCCACCGTCTCGATTGCCCGGCTCGAGGAGGAGGCCGAGCCGGCCCGCCAGTACGCCGACCGGCTCACGGGCCTCGTGGAACTGGAGCGCGAGGCAGAGAAGCGCCGCCACGAACGAGAGATCAAGACCCTCTCGGGCCGCGAGCGCGAAGACCGGGGCCGGGCGCTGCTCCGCATGCGGGGCCGCGACGAAGGCGAGGGCCTCGGCGGCCACCACGTCAAGTTCATGCGCGAGCAGAAGGGCCAGCCGCTCCCCGACCACGAGATCCGCGTGGGCGACCTCGCGATGGTCTCGAAGCAGGACCCGCTCCGCGACGACAATCCGACCGGCACGGTCACACAGGTCACGAACTACTCCGTGACGGCCGCCTTCGCCCCGAAGCCCGACGGATGGGTCTTTGGAAAAGGATTGCGCGTGGACCTCTACGTGAACGACATTACGTATCGGCGCATGCAGGACGCGCTGGCGCAGCTCCCGACAGCCGACGGCGCCCTCAAACGACTCCGGGACGTGTGCACCGGCGTCGCGTCGCCCGCCACCACCGCCCCCGTAGAAGTCAACACCTGGCACAATCCGGCCCTCAACGCGTCGCAGCGGCGGGCCGTCCGCGCAGCGCTGGCCGCCGCGGACGCGCACCTAATCCACGGCCCGCCCGGCACCGGCAAGACCACTGCGGCCGTCGAAATCATCCAGCAGTGCGTAGACCGTGGCACGTCGGTGCTCGCCACCGCCGCCTCCAACACCGCCGTCGACACCCTCGTCGAGGTCCTCGTCGAGCGGGACGCCGACGTGGTGCGCCTCGGCCACCCGGGCCGCGTGGCGCCCCCGCTCCAGGAGCACACCCTTGACGCCCGCCTCGAGGACCACGAAATGTACCGGCGCTCGCAGGCGAAGCGCGAGGAGGCGTTTGCCCTGCTCGACCGCCAGGAGGATCTGACGCACCCTTCGGGCCGCTGGCGCCGGGGCATGTCCGACCGCAAAATCACGGAATTGGCGGAGCAGGGCCGCGGGTCGCGCGGGGTGCCCCCGGAGCGCATTGAGGAGATGGCCGACTGGCTCGACCTCCAAGACCGTGCAGATGTGCTGTTCGAGAGGGCCGAGCAACTGGAGCAGGCGGCCATCGACGACGTGATCGCGGCCGCCGACGTGGTGTGCAGCACCAACTCGACTGCGGGCAGCGACCCACTGGACGGCCACACCTTCGACATGCTCGTGATCGACGAGGCGACACAGGCCACGGCGCCCTCCTGCTGGATTCCCATGACGCACGCCCGTCGGGCCGTCCTCGTGGGGGACCACAAACAGCTCCCGCCCACCATTTTACATCGGGAGGCCGCCGAGAACGGACTGCAACACACCCTCTTCGAGCGCCTTGCGAAGCATCACGAGACGGATCCGGATGCCCCCAACGCCCTCCGGAGTCTTCTCCGCACGCAGTACCGCATGCACGAGACAATCATGGGCTTTCCCAACCGCGCCTTCTACAACGACCGGCTGGAAGCCGATGACACGGTGCGGCACCACACGCTGACCGACCTCGGCGTGACCCAGCAGGCCCTCCCTGCCGATGTGCGCGGCGACATTCTTGCTCCGGCAGCGCCGCTCGTCTTCGTAGACACGTCGGACCTCGAGGCCCCTGAGCACCAGCGCGCCGGCTCCTCGTCCCACGAGAACCCCCGCGAGGCCGAGATCGTAGTGCGGCTGGCGACCGATCTGCTGGAGGCGGGCATGGCCCCGGAGCAGATGGCCGTCGTCTCGCCCTACGACGATCAGGTGGACCGTATGGACCGCGCCCTCGCCCTGGACGCCCTCGAGGTCGACACGGTCGACGGCTTCCAGGGACGCGAGAAGGAAGTCGTCCTGGTCTCGCTCGTCCGCAGCAACGAGCGCGGCGCGATTGGCTTTCTCAACGAGCCGCGCCGCTTCAACGTGGCCGTGACCCGTGCCCGGCGCAAGGCGGTGGTCGTAGGCGACGCCAGCACCGTGGCGGCCGGCGATGTGTTTGACGCGTTCATTCGGTACGCCAAAACCGAAGGACGCACCCTCCAGCTTTGACGCTCCCTCGTCGCCACGGGGTACAACACGGGGTATAAAAGGCCCTACATCCATGGCCCTCCGAAAATCGAGTTCCGCTGCGGTTCCGGGGCACAGTTTTTGTTCTGACAGGGAAGAAGCCGTCCGCATCGAGCGGCCCCTGTGCGGCCAGCCCGCAACCGCCATCAATGCGGGGCGAGCCCGGGGCCCGGCGGGAGGGGCCCGACTGCAGGCCCGTTGACATCTGTCCTTTTCGCCGGCTCGAGTCTCCAAGCCCCCACTGCTCGCTTCCATTCTCAGCCACATAGAATCGATCGACAGCCCCGACCGGAGAGTGCCGCCTCCCCTTTGGCTCCCGAAAAAATTGTCAACTTCCAAACCATTCGACGACTTTAACATCTAAGAAAGCCCCACCACTCGCTGGTCCTCGGGCCAGCATTCTTCATCACCACCCCCCATTCGAGACATGAGTGAAGTACAAGCCCCCTCTCGCACTGAGAAAGAATTGATCGAAAAGTTCGGCAACATCTACGAGTCCTACGGCCTTCGGCGCCTACAGGGGCTGATCGTCGGGCTTCTTCTTACGAAGAGTGACCCGGTCTCCCTTGACGACATGGTCCGGATCCTGGATCGCTCGAAGGGTCCGATCTCCATCTCCGTACGACGGCTCGACGAGATGGACCTCGTCCGCAAGGTGGAAGGCCCGAACAACCGGCGGAACTACTACGAGTCTCACCCCAACATTTTCTTCAACAACTTCAAATTCAACATGCGGACGGTCCGGGAGAACCGGGCGCTCGCCGAGCGCTTTCTGAACCGGATTGATTCCAGCGGGGACGAGACGGAGAAGACCAAAAGAAGCCTCGAGCACATGGAGGCGTTCTACGACCTCATGGGGTCGTTTTTCGAGGATTTCGCCGAGCGCTGGTGGGAGGTAAAGCAGGAACGCCTCGAAACAGCGTCCGACCAGGAGGCCGTGACCCCTCGCTAGTGTGATCGCTCCGAACACCTCGGACCACAGCGCCCCGGCAGCGCCCCCAGGGCCGGGTCCATGGGACATCGGCCCCGGTTCTGTCTACAAGTCGTCGCTCGATCGCGGAGGGCGTCCCGCACCGAAGGCCCCGTAGCCCGTGCTGGCCTGCCCCGAGCGGACTTTCCCTTTCGAGGGTCCTGGGGTCTTCGTGGGTGACGCGAGGACCGGGACAGGCCTGCTCGTTTCTCTCATGCTTTTCTGCATCCATGCGCACGCTCTTCCTGCTCATCCTCGGCTCCCTCCTCTTCGCCGCCTGCACGACGGTGAACGTCCGCCCGGGCGACACGGCCGACGAGCCGACCGCTCCCCCGACCGAAGCGTCTTCGTCCGCCGACGACGAGACGACCGATGGGGACGACGGAGACGACGATCCGTTTGCGTCGTGGGACGACACCCT
The DNA here is from genome assembly GCF_036626415.1 of Salinibacter sp. Lineage (GTDB taxonomy): Bacteria > Bacteroidota > Rhodothermia > Rhodothermales > Salinibacteraceae > Salinibacter. Next base: position 21,453 of record NZ_JAZKRW010000032.1, on the reverse strand, counting down.
GGAGGACACCCGGACGATTGACGGCTTTCTTCCCCTGCACGAGAAAGATGACGGGACGCTTTACGCCGAAATCCCGTCGGAGCGGATGGGCACCCCGTTCGGCCTGACCCTCCACGTCAGCCAGGGCGTAGGGGTGTTCAACCTGCACGACGGACTGCCCCTCAGCGACACGCGACTGATGCAGTTCCGCCGCGTCAACGAGACGGTGCACCTCGTCCACCGCAACGTGCGCCTCCGAGCGGACGCGGGCCCGATGCGCACGTCCCTGGAGGACAACACGGCGCATTCCGTCGTGGAGGCCTTCGACATCGTCAGCCGCAACGACTCGACCGGGCACCTGCTGATCGAGGTGTCCGACTTCCTGGTGTCGGACTACCCCGAGATCGGCGACCGGCTCAAGCTGTACTTCGGCGGCGCCCCGGCCACCCTGCAGCGGGACAAGAGCTACGTGACGGAGGCCCGGGGCTTTCCTGAAAACACGGAGATCGACGTGTCCCTCACCTACCAGGGCTCGTCCGCGCCGCTGATTGGGGGCGAGGCCGTGCCCGACTACCGGGCCGTGCCCGTGGGGGTGCGGTACTCGCTGTTCGAGCTTCCGGAGACGAAGATGCAACGGCGCCGCGCCGACGACCGGGTGGGCTACTTCGTCGACGCGATGAAGAACTTCTCCCGCGACCGGGCAAGGGACCCCTACGTGCGCTACGTGCAGCGCTGGCGCCTGGCCCCGAGCGACACCGCCGCCTACAGGCGCGGCGAGCTCGTGGAGCCGGCCGAGCCGATCGTGTATTACGTGGACCGGACCGTGCCCGAACGATACCGCGAGTACGTGCGGCGGGGGATCGAGGCCTGGAACGAGGCCTACCGCGCCGCCGGATACAAAAGCGCGGTCGAGGCCCGGATGGCCCCGGACGACCCCACGTGGAGCGCCGAGGACATTCGCTACTCCACGGTGCGGTGGACCGCGGCCCACCAGATGGGCTACGCCATCGGCCCCTCGCAGACGGACCCGCGGACGGGCGAAATCCTGAACGCCGATGTCCTCATCTCCTCCTCGTTCGTCCGCGGCTGGCAGAACACCTACGACCAGATTACCCCCGGCCCAAATGCCGACACGGCGCCTTCCGCCCACGGCCCGGTCACGGCTCGCACCCCCAAGGCCCTCCGCGAGATGCTATCGCCGGAGCTGGCCCGGCGGGCCTGCTGGGCGGAGCGGGGCATGGCGCAGCAGATTGGCCTGCAGCGCACCCTCCTCTTGGCCCGCGGGACGATTGCCCCCGGGGAGCCCATGCCGGACGACTACCTCGGCGCCGCGATCAAGGACCTCGTAATGCACGAGGTGGGCCACACGCTCGGCCTGCGCCACAACTTTAAGGCCTCGTCGGGCATCCCCAGCGACGAGCTCCATGACGAGAGCTACACCGAGGAGCACGGGGTCAGCCTCTCGGTCATGGACTACGCCCCGGTCAATGTCGCGCTCGACGAGGAGGAACAGGGCCACTACTGGAACCCGAACGTGGGCCCCTACGACGAATGGGCCATCCAGTACGGCTACATGCCGATCGCCGAGCAGTCCGAGGGCGGCCCCCTCAAGCGGAACGGCTCCCTCGCCGACACGGCGGCGGCCGCGGAGGCAGGCCTCGACAAGATCGCGGCCACGTCGAGCGACCCGATGCACCGCTACGGCACCGACGAGGACAACTGGCTGGGCGGGTACGCCGTGGATCCGCTGACGAACGCCTGGGAGCTGGGCAACGACCCGAAGGCCTTCGCCGAGACGCGCGCGGACCTCGTTCAGAAGGTGATTCCGAAGCTCGAAGACCGACTCATCGCCGAGGGCGACCGGTACTACCCGCTCCGCCAGGCCACGACGGCCCTCCTCATGGAGCGCTACCGGTCGCTCCTCCCCGTCACGAAAACGGTCGGCGGCAGCTACGTGGCGCGCGACCACAAGGGAACCCCCGACGCCCGCCCGCCGCTTCGGCCCGTGTCGGCGGAGGAGCAGCGCGAGGCCGTGCAGCTTCTCGTGGAGGAGGCCTTCGCGCCCGACGCCTTCGAGTTCGACCCGGACCGGCTCAACAAACTGGCCCCAAACCGGCAGGCCCACTGGGGCACCTCCCCGAGCCTCCCCGTCGACTACCCCGTGCACCGCCGCGTGCACACCGTGCAGAGCAACCTGCTCCGCGAGCTGCTCCATCCGGCCCGCCTGCAGCGCATGATCGACACCGAGGCCCGCACCCCGGACGGCGACGGGTACACGCCGGGCCCCCTCTTCCAGACCCTGACGGACGCCATCTGGAGCGAGCTCGATGCGAACGCCCCCCGGCCGGGTCCCATCAACTCGTTCCGGCGCCCGCTGCAGCGCACCTACGCCGACGTTTTGATTGAGCTCATGATGGGCACCACCAGCTGGATCACCATCACCACGGCCGGCGCCGACCAGATCGACGCGCCCGAGGACGTGCGCTCGATGGCCCGGCTGGAGCTGAGCGAGCTGTCCTCGCAGCTCGACACGGCCCTGGAGGCCTCAAGTCTCGACGCGGAGACGCGAGCCCACCTGTCCGAGACGAAGGCCCGCATCGACCGGGCCCTAAACGCATCGGTGGACCTGGGGCCGTAGGACAGGGGCGCGCCGACGGCCCCACACCACTGTCCTCTCCGTCCGGCGGGGAAATGTCCATCGACGTGCATCCGGCGGGACGAGGAGCGGCGCCGTGGGTCTCCCCTCTCCAGTGTTGCTCCGGAAAACCACCGACCGGGCCAATCGTTAAGTATTTTTGACTCCTCCCCCGGCTAAAGCCGGGGGATTCTTCACGGGCTTCTCTGCCCTTATCCCACGGGTCTGCATCCCTGCCTCTGGACCTGTCGGTCCTCAGAAGAGGTCTTACGTGAACTCGCCGGGTTACACCGCATGTGCGGACGATACCGCACCCCGGTGGGCGAAGCCATGACGGACCGTTTAGGTCCTTCGCCAGCTACTCGGAGAGAAGAACCTGTCGGTTCGTCACCTGTCGGTTCCTCCGGCCCGAGATACTTCTGTCGGATATTGGCTGCACCTACGATGTCTCGATGTCCCTCGAATCCACACCCGCAGATGTATTCTCTGCCGTGTGGCTTATACCTGTTTCCGCAAGACGGGCACGTCTGTGACGTGTAGGCTTCACCGACGCGCTGGACGGTCATTCCATGCAGTCGCGCCTTGTACTCAATCATTCTGACGAACTCGCTGTAGGCCCACTGGTGGAGCCGTTGGTTCGCCTTTGATCCATAATCCAGACCTTCTCGGATTCCTGTCAAGTCGCCCACTACGACCGTTCCGACCCGTGTCTCGCGCAGGGTCTTTATCAGTCGCGTGGACTGCTTGTGTAGGAGATCCCTGATCTGGTTGCGGATCTTCTTGGTCTGTCGGTCCTTGGCTCTGGCCAGTCGTTTCCACTTTCTGCTTCCGTATTCTTTCTGGTCAATCTTCGAGTCGAGACGTGCTTTCGTTCGGTTCTGCTGCCGACGTAGGCTGCGAAGCTCTCTGCCGTTGACGGTCCAAGACTCGCTGCCAGTGTGAACAGCAGCAAGATGAATCTCGCCAATATCGATCCCGGCAATCTTGTCGCCTTTCGGCTCTTCGTTTTCTTCAACCTTGTACTGGCACCGAAGCTCGTACTGGTCGCCATCCCAGCCGATTTCGACGCGCTTTGGTTCTCGGCCTGAAGCAACTGCTTCAGATGGCCAATCAATCAGCACTGGATCTTCTCCACGTCCATTCGAGAGACGAAGCACGCCGTCGTCTCGAAGCCGGATTGCGGAGGACTTCCACTGGACTTTGAAATATCGTTTCTGCTTGTACGGTGGACGTAGCCCTTCGTAGTTGCCACTCTTCCGCTTCTTTCGCCATGATTTTAGGCTATCATAGAAACTGTCCGCTACAGCCTGAGCAGACTGGCTATGCAGTCCGCCGTAGCCCTTGCAGTACATCGTTTGGGCCTGACCCTTGGACAGCCAGTAGCCTTGGCGGTCTACAAATCGCCAATGCCACTTCGCCACAGTGGACCAAAGATCACCCGCTCGCCGCGCAAGGCGGTCGAGTTGATCGGTTCGGCCCAATTTGAGTTTGCGAGTTAGGTACATAGCGTTTTGTCTCACTGCGTTCGACGAGAAGAGTCGAAGAACCGACAGGTTCATGTCCCACCTGAAGAAGGGACCTTTACTGCTCTTCTCGCGCTCTACTCAATAATGTAACCGACACGTTGGTCCCTGCATCGCCCCCGTGCCCAACATCGGCGTCCTCGGCCGCGCCCCCCGTCGGCACGTTCCCGGCACACGCGTCCCGGCTGTCGTTACAACGCCCCTGTCCCTCCGTCCTGTTGCTCACGTCCCCTTCGCACTCATGCCGTTCGACGACCAACTGCACTCTGACACGTCCGCACTGTACACGGACCTCTATCAGCTCACCATGCTCCAGGCCTACTGGCGGGAGGACATGGACGAGCCGGCGGTGTTCGACCTCTTCGTGCGCCGGCTGAAAGACCGAAACTACCTGCTGGCCTGCGGGCTGGAGCAGGCCCTCGAGTTTCTGGAGACGCTTTCCTTCTCGGAGGAGGCCCTCGATCACCTCGCCACGCACGACGCGTTCGACCCTGCGTTCCTCGACTGGCTGTCCGGCTTCGCGTTTACCGGCGACGTGTACGCCGTCCCCGAGGGCACGCCAGTCTTTCCCGACGAGCCGCTGGTGGAGGTCGTCGCCCCCATCGGGGAGGCCCAACTGGTCGAAACCTTTTTGCTGAACCAGCTCACCTTCCAGACGACGATCGCCTCGAAGGCGAGCCGGGTGGTGGAGGCCGCTCGGGCCGACGGCACCGACCGGCTCGTGGCCGATTTTGGAATGCGCCGCACGCACGGCACCGACGCGGCGATGAAGGCGGCCCGGGCGGGGTACATCGCCGGGGTCGACGCCACCTCCAACGTGGCCGCCGGCCAGGCCTACGACCTGCCGATTACCGGCACGATGGCCCACAGCTACATCGAGGCCCACGACTCGGAGAGGGCGGCCTTCCAGGCCTTCTCGGACCTGTACCCGGAGACGATCCTGCTGGTCGACACCTACGACACGCTCGACGGCGTGCGCAAGGTGATCGACCTCATGGACGAGACGGGCGACGACGTGCAGGTGCGCGGCATCCGGCTCGACTCCGGCGACCTCGGGGAGCTGGCCCACACGTCCCGTCGCCTGCTCGACGAGGCGGGCCTCACCGACGTCCTAATTTTTGCCAGCGGAGGGCTCGACGAGCACAAGATTACGGATCTGCTCGACCGCGGCGCCCCCATCGACGGCTTCGGGGTCGGCACCCGGATGGGCACCTCCGAGGACCAGCCCACCCTCGACAGTGCCTACAAGCTGTCCGGCTACGCCGGCACGCCCCGCATGAAGCTCGCCACCGACAAGTCGAACCTGCCGGGGCGGAAGCAGGTCGTTCGTCAGTACGAGGACGGCACGGCCGTGCGGGACGTCATCGCGACCGAGGACGAGCAGATAAACGGGGCGCCGCTGCTGGAACGCGTGATGGCCGACGGGGAGCGCACCGAGGCAGGGGCCGCCCGGCCCCTGGACGCCATTCGGGAGCACGCGGCGGCGCGACGCGCCGAGCTCCCGCCCCACCTCCGGTCCGCCACCACCTCCGACCCGGACTACGCGACCGTCCTCAGCGACGCCCTGGAGGCACGACTCGAAGACACCCGCGACGCCCTGAAGCAAACGATGGCCGCCGAGGCAGCCTAGCAGTGGCCTCGTGCACACGTTGTCTCATTTCTGTCCGCGTCCCCATGGAGGCTTCTCTCCCGGACTTCCGTCCGTCCGACCCGGAGGCGCCCCGCCTCCGCACGCTCGAACGGTACGACGTCCTTGAGGCCCCGCCCACGGACGCATTCGACCGCATCACGCGCCTGGCCACCCGCCTGTTCGGGGTGCCGATCGCCATGATCAACTTCATCGACCAGGAGCATCAGTGGTGCCTCTCCGCCCACGGGCTCGCCCCCGGGCGGGCGGACCGGGAGGTTTCCTTCTGTGCCCGCGCGATCCAGCAGCGGGACGTCATGGTGGTGCCGGACGCGCACGAAGACCCTCGGTTTGCCGACAATCCCTTCGTGACGGGAGAGCCGCACATCCGGTTCTACGCCGGCGCCCCGCTCACGGCCCCGAACGGGTACCGACTGGGCACCCTCTGCCTGATCGACGACGCGCCGCGGTCCTTTTCCGACGAGGACCGGGACACCCTCACGGACCTGGCCGGGGTGGTGATGGACGAGCTTACCCTGCGCCACTACGCCTCGGGCCTGGATGCCTCCCGCCAGGCCCACCGCGAGACGAGCGAGCAGCGGCGGCGCATCCTGGAGAGCATTACCGATGCCTTCATGGCCCTCGACGAGGACTGGACCCTCACCTACGTCAACGCCCAGGCCGAGGCCTTGCTCGAACGGCCCCGCGAGGAGCTGGTGGGCCGGTGCGTGTGGGACGAATTTCCAGACGCCGTCGGGTCTACGTTCCAAGACAAATACGAGACCGCCGTTGAGGAGGCGCGGACGGTCGAGTTTCTGGAATACTACTCGCCCCTCGACCGCTGGCTGGACGTGAAGGCCTTTCCCTTCGAGGGAGGGCTCTCGGTGTACTTCGACGACGTGACCGACCGGGTCGAGGCGGAGGAGAACCTCCGACGCGAGCGCGACCTTACGGAGGCGATCCTGGACACGAGCGTGGCGGCCCTCGTCATCGTGGACGCCGACGGCCACATTTCTTTTGCCAACGAGCGCGCCGGCGAGATTCTCGGCGACACGCCCGACGCGCTGACCGGCATGCGCTACGCCGACACCGGCACGCTCGCCCCCCTCGACGGCACCGAGCTGCCCCCCGACGAGTGGCCCTTCCGGCGCATCCTGGACACCCGACGGCCCCTCTCCGATGAACGATACGTCTTTCGGCGCCCCGACGGGGAGACCCGCTCCCTTTCCGTCAACGCCGCGCCCCTCTACGACGCGAACGACGACATTCGGCAGATCGTCTTCTCAATCGAGGACATCACCGACCAGGTCCAGTACGAGCGCGAACTGAAGGCGGCCAAGGAGGAAGCCGAGCGGGCCAACCAGCTCAAGGCGGCCTTCCTGGCCAACGTGACGCACGACCTGCGCACCCCCCTTTCCTCCATCATCGGCTCGGCGGAGATGCTGGCCCAGTCGGCTCCGGCGGAGTGCCAGGACAGTGTCGACCGCATTGAGCGCGGCAGCCGGCGCCTGCGCGACACGATCAATTCGGTGCTCGACCTGTCGAAGCTGGAGGCCGGCGCCGTGGCCCCGGCCCCGACCCCCGTCGACGTGGCCGACGAGGTGCTGGGCACCGCCGAGCTGTTCCGGCCGCAGGCCCGAGAGCAGGACGTGACGCTCACCACGGAGGTCGCGGACGATGCGCTCCGCGCCGAGCTCGACCCGACGATGCTCCACCGCATTACCGACAACCTCGTGGGCAACGCCCTCAAGTTCACGGACGCCGGCGGAACGGTCACGCTCCGGGCCTACGCCGACGACGCGACGATCACGATTGAGGTGAACGACACCGGCCCCGGCATCGACGCGGACTTCCTTCCACAGCTGTTCGAGTCTTTTTCTCGGGGCGACAACGCGAGGGAACGGGAGGGAACCGGGTTGGGACTCCCCATCGCAAAACGCCTGACGGAGCTCATGGGCGGCACCATCGCGGTGGACACCGAACAGGGCGTCGGCACGACGTTCGCCGTCCAATTTCCACGCTGAGAGCGTGCACAGGGGGATCTAAGCCGCGGGTGCGGGTGGAGCGCATGGAAGTCTCCTCCGCTGAGCGCCAGACATGGGCGCCAGACAAGGCCGCTCCGGCACCGCTTCTCCAACCGTTCAGTCCACTCACCGCCTCCACCACACCGATGACCATTCGCTGGGGCATTCTCGGGACCGGAGAGATTGCCCGTCTCGTCGCCGACGACCTTGCGCTGCTCCCCGATGCGGCGCTGACCGCCGTCGGCTCTCGGGCCCAGCAGCGGGCCGACGCGTTCGGCGACACGTTCGACGTGCCCCGTCGGCACGGCTCCTACGAGGCCTTGGTGAGCGACCCCGATCTCGACGTCATTCACGTGGCGACCCCGCACTCCGCCCACCTTAAGCACGCCACGATGGCGCTGGAGGCCGGGCACGCCGTCCTCTGCGAAAAGCCCCTCGCCCTGAACGCCGCGCAGGCCGGGCGGCTCATCGAGACCGCCCGCCGGCAGGATCAGTTTCTGATGGAGGCGATGTGGACTCGCTTCCTCCCGGTCATGGACGACGTACATCGCCTCGTCCACGAGGAACAGGCCCTCGGCGACGTGCACCTGCTCCGGGCCGACATCGGCGTCACCCAGCCCTTCGACCCCGACCATCGCCTCTTCGACCCGGCCCTCGGCGGGGGGGCGCTGCTCGATCTCGGCGTGTACCCCATGGCGTTTGCCTTCGACCTGTTTGGCCCCCCGGCCGCCATCTCCTCCTCGGCGGTCCTCGGCGAGACCGGCGTCGACGAGCAGTGCGCCGCCATCTTTCGCTACGATGACGGGACGCAGGCGGTGTGGCACGCCTCGGTGCGGGCCGACGCCGGGCGCACCTGCGTGCTGGCCGGGGCGGAGGGCCGCCTCCACGGCACGCGGTCCTGGTGGAAGGGCGCGCCGTTCGAGCTGACACGACACGACGGCACGACGGACTCCTGGGCCCGCCCGTACGCGGGGAACGGGTACCAGTTCGAGGCCGCCCACGTCATGACCTGCCTCCGCGAAGGGCGCACGGAGAGCCCCGTGATGCCCCTTGACGAGAGCCACGCCCTCCTCCGGACGACGGATGCCCTCCGGGCCGAATGGGGCGTCACGTACCCGCAGGAGTCGTAGGCCGTCTTCTGGCCTCATTTGCCTACGGCGCCAAACTTCACGCCCGGATCGGCGTTGATGACGCGGAAGACGGGAAGGGACAGCTCGGGCCTCCGGGTCGCCCGTCCCACCTTCTCGCCGTTTCCTTCACGTGTTTGACGCCCCCATGCAGTCCGTTCGCCACTCCGTTCCGCTGGTTCTTCTCGTCACAGCCCTCTTCCTGGGCGGGTGCTCGTCGCTGAGCAACACCGAGAAGGGCGCCATCATCGGCACCGGGGCCGGGGGCGCGGCCGGGGCGGCCGTCGGCAAGGCGGCCGGCGGCACCGCGGAGGGCGCCATCATCGGGGCGGCCGTGGGGGGCGCGGCCGGCGCCATCATCGGCAGTCGCATGGACACCAAGGCCGAGGAGCTCGACGAGGAGCTCGACAACGCCGATGTGGAGCGGGTCGGCGAGGGCATCAAGGTGACGTTCGACAGCGGCATTCTGTTCGACTTCGACTCCGCCGACCTGCGCGGCGAAGCCCGTCAAAACCTGAGCGAGTTCGCCGAGAGCATGCAGGAGTTCGAGGAGACCAACATCCTCGTCGTGGGCCATACCGACGCCAAGGGCTCGGAGGAATACAATCAGAAGCTCTCAGACCGCCGGGCAGAGTCGGCCACAAGCCATCTGGTCGAGCGCGGCGTCGCTCCAGGCCGCCTCACGTCCGTGGGGCGGGGCGAGACCGAGCCCGTCGCCTCCAACGAGACGGAGGAGGGGCGCCAGCAAAACCGGCGCGTGGAGGTCGCCATCTATGCCAGCGAGGAGTACCGGGAGCGCGTGCAGGAACGTGCAGACAGCAACGACGGCCGGTAACGACGCTCGCCAGCGCGCCTCTCCGCTGCCCCGGCCTCGCCTTCTTTCCCGTTCAGCTACGGAAACAGACGGGACGCCGACCACAGGAAGGGCGACACTGAGGTGGACACCGCGGTGGGGGAGAGAACGTGCCTCACCGTCCGCCTCCCGCAGCCAGACTCCATCCCACTCTTGGCGGACGCCGCCCCCCCGGTCAGCCTGCTTCGCCGCGGAGGTGCCAGCGTCCCAGTCGCTGCTCCAGCTCGTCCAGCACGAACGCCGCACACTTCCGTCCCAGGCGTGGACACAGCGGAAGCGGCGTGCCCGCATCCTCGGGATAGCCGTACGTGAGTTGACACGACGCCCCCTCCTCGATCGTGCAGAACACGTCGTACACGTTGCCTCCCACGTGCTCCACCGTGACCTGGAGATGCATCCCAAGCCGCCCCTTACACTGCACCTGAATCTCCATTGGCAGCTCGGAATCGGTGCAGGTTACGTCCATGTCGTACAGCTCGGCGCACCGCTGGGAGAGGGCCGATTCGAGACTGCGGTAGATGACATCGGCGACCTGATCCAACGATTTCGGAGTCTCCGTGGGGCGTGAGTAGACACCAGTCATGGGTCGGTGGATCTCATGGCGTGAGGACAGGGTCGGCGCCCGGACGGGACCTTGGCCCCGACTGCAGCACACATGCCCCGCATCGAATCCCGTACGGGCTTGGACGGAGCCCGACCCGCGCCCATAGGAACCCCCGGGGTACATTTTGTTCACAACTTTGTACTCTTTGTAAAGCCAACCCTGCGCGAATGATCCCGTGCGCGATGCCTCACGCCGTCGAGCCGTTGCGGGGCCGGGACCGTTCAGGGGCGGACCCGTCTCCAATCGCCCACTACTGCTGCCCGCGCGGGGCGGGCGTGGGCGGGGCCGGCTCGGGCAGGACCGGGCTTTCGTCCGACAGGCGCTCCAGGGCCGCCTCCACGGCGCGGTCGAGTTGCGGATCGGCCCCGTTGATGACCGCCCGCGGCTGCTGGGTCACCTGAATGTCGGGCGTCACGCCTTCGTTCTCCACGGCCCACTCGCCGTTACGGTCGTAGAAGCCGCCTCGGGGCACGGTCAGATACCCGCCGTCGATGAGGGGCGGGGTGTCCCAGATGCCCACGAGGCCGCCCCACGTGGTGCGCCCCACCGTGGGCCCGAGGTCCTCGCGCTTGAACATGTATGGCAGGAGGTCGCCCCCGGAGCCGGCCGCCTCGTTCGTCACCATCACCTTCGGCCCCCAGATGCCCGCGCCGGGCGTGGTGAACGGGTCGCGGTCGCCAATCGGGTTGTTAAAGAAGCCGTGCAGGTCGCGCGCCATGACGTCGATCATGTAGTCGGCCGCCGAGCCCCCACCGTTGAACCGCTCGTCGATGATGATGCCGTCGCGGTCCTGCTGCGAGAAGTAGTAGCGGTTGAAGTTCTCGTAGCCGGCCTGGGAGGTGTTCGGCACCCACACGTAGCCGAGCTGTCCGTCGGAGGCCTCTGCCACGCGGCGGCGGTTGTCCTCGACCCACGCCTGCGTGCGGAGCCCCGCCTCGCTGCTCACCGGCACGACCGTCACCTCCTGGGCGCCCTCTCGCGTCGGCGCGTCGTTTACGAGCAGCGTCACCTGCCGGTCGACCTGTCCCTCAAAGAGGCGGTACGGGTTCATGTCGGCCGTCAGGGCAGTGCCGTTCACCGCGATCAGGTAGTCGCCCTCGCTCACGTCGAGGCCCGGCGCCCGGAGCGGAGCCCGGAGGTCCGGATTCCAGCTCTCCCCGTCGTAGATGCGCGCGAAGCGGTAGCGCCCGTTCTCCGCCTCCAGGTCGGCCCCCAGCAGGCCGGTGCCCGGCCCCTCGATCTCCGGCATGTCGCCGCCCCCCACGTAGGTGTGGCCGAGCGAGAGCTCCCCGATCATGTTGGCGATCAGGTAGTTGAGGTCGGCCCGGTGGTGCACGTCGTCGAGCCACGGCTCGTAGAGGGTGCGAATGGTGTCCCAGTCGAGGCCGTGGTAATTGTCCACGTAGAGGTAGTCGCGGTACAGGCGCCAGGCCTCTTCAAAGAGCTGCTCCCATTCGGCCGTCGGGTCGACCTTCATTTCCATTCCGGAGACGTCGATCGCCCCATCACCCGCGGACGGATTGCCGGCCGTTTCCACGATGCCCCACTGCCCCCGTGCCTGGTAGAGGGCCTTCTGCCCGTCGTGGGAGACCGCAAACTGCGTGACGCCGCCGAGGTAGGGCTGCGCCTCATCGGCGCCGAGCCGGTAGCGGTGAATTTGCAGGCCGGGCGCGTCGCCTCCCGTTTCGCCGAAGAAGAGGGTGCCTTCGGTGGCGGCATAGAGGCCGCTGTACGTGCTCACCGGCACGTCGAGGGACAGGATGCGCTGGTCGAGCCCATCGGGATCGATCGTGACGTCGCTCTCTTCCTCGCCGTTCTCGGTTTCGGCGTCGGCCTCCTCCTGTCCCCCCACCGGTTCCTCGTCGCTCTCGGGCAGGAGGGGCGAGGGCGTGTCGGCATCGAGCACCGCGAGGTACAGCCCGCGCTCCACGTCACGCTCGTACGAGCTCATGTCGAGCCAGCCGGTGTTGAGGCCGTAGTCGGTACTGGCCATGAAGTAGAGGTAGTCGCCGCTCTCGTCCCAGGCGGGGTGCACCGCGTCGGCCATGCCGTTGGTGAGGGCGAGGCTCGTGTCCCGCTCCAGCGAGTAGGCGTAGATCGTGCGGAACTGATTGTGCATGCGCTTCGCGTAGGCGATCCAGTCGCCGTCCGGCGACCACTCGGGGTTGAGCGAGCGCTGCGGATGGGCGTAGAGGTCGTAGTCTACCTTCGTCAGCGCCTCGCTCTCCACCTCCAGCACCCAGAGGGTGCGGTCGGCGTCGGTAAAGAGCAGGTGGGAGCCGTCCGGGGACCACTGCGGGCGGTAGTAAAACGAGGGCGGCAGGTCGATCGCCCGCGGCTCGTCCTGGCCGTCCTGCGGGCCAATCATGAGCTGGTACTCGCCGTTGCGGTCCGAGAACCAGGCCACCTGCGAGCCGTCCGGCGACCAGGCCGGAAAGCGGTCCGCCTGTGCGGGCGTCCCCGACAGGTTGCGCCAGTCCCCCTCCTCCGCGGGCACGGTGAAAATCTCGCCGCGCGCCCCGAAGACGGCCCGTACGCCGGTGGGGGATAGATTGGCGTTCATGATGTCGCCGCCGACCTCCGTCCACTGCGCCTGCGTCCACGGGAAGTCGCCCTGCACGGTGATGTCGAGCGGGGTGGACTCCTCCGTTTCCAGGTCGAGCCGGTGGAGACGCCCTCCCTGCTCGTAGACGAGCGTGCCCTCGGCCGCGCCCATCGTCTTCACGTCGAACTCGGTGTGGGACGTGAGGGCCTGCACCGTGCCGCGCTCCACGTCGTAGGCGTGGACGTTGCGGACCCGGTCCGTGCGGTCCGAGACGAAGTAGATGGTGTCGCCGACCCAGAGGGGGCGCGTGTCGATGCCGCCCTCAAAGGGAATCTCCGTCGTGCCGTAGTCGTCGAGGTCGATGACCCAGAGCGGGTGCGTCTGCCCGCCGCGGTAGCCGCGCCAGTGGTCCTGCCAGCGCTCGATGGGCTGGTACACCATCCGTTCGCCGTCGGGCCCGTAGCGGCCCACGTCGGCGCGGGGGATGGCGAGCGGGGACGGCGTGCCGCCCTCCCTTGAGACGGTCCAGAAGCGGCTGTAGGAGGCCGGGGCGCTGTCGCGGCCCGACGTGAAGAGGACTCGGTCCCCGTCCGGCGCCCAGCCCTGCACCTCGTCGGTGCCGGGGTGCCAGGTGAGGCGCTCGGGCGTGCCGCCGTCCACCGGCACCACGTACACGTCCGTCTGCCCGTTGTACTCGCCGGAGAAGGCGACGTGCTCCCCGTCTGGCGAGAGACGGGGGTGGGAGGCGACGCCCGGAAAGCTGGTGAGCCGCGTGGCGTCACCGCCGTCGTGGCCCACGCGCCACAGCTCCCCGGCGTGGGCAAACACGATATGACCCGGGCTAACGGTGGGCTGGCGAAGGAGCTGCGTGGCATCCTGCGCGGCGGCCGGCGACACGAGGGCCGCGACGAGAGCCACGACGAGGCAGTGACGAAGGGCGGAGTACAACATGGGCGGGGTGCAGGGTGTGCGCCGAAGTACAGGGAGAAGTGGTTTTTTCAAAGTGCTGGAGCGACGATCAGAATGCAAGTAGGTTGCCTTCATGCTCCGCGACCAACATCTTGGGAACGCCCGGCGGCCCTTTCGCCCTTTGTGAATCGCCTCCGCCGCAATGCAGGTCGAGACGCACCATACCGACGAGACGCTGGTCCTTGCGCCGGTGGGGGACTGGACGCTCGACCGGCCCCTGCCCGACGTGCAGACTGTCGTGGTGAACGCCGCCCCGTCGAGTCCCGTGACGGCGATTGCGTTCGACACCTCCGAGCTGGGTGATTGGGACAGCAGCCTCGTCACGTTTCTCTTCGAAGTTGCCGACTACGGCCGGGCCCACGACCTGAACGTCCAGACCGACACGCTTCCCACTGCCCTCAAGCGGCTCGTCGCCCTCTCGCAGGCCGTGCCGGAGGAGGACACGGCACCGGACGCGGGGCCCCCCTCCCTCCTTGCCCGCCTCGGCCACTGGGGACTGGACGCGTACGATGAGGCACACGCCCTCGTCACCTTCTTGGGCCAGGCCCTCCGCAGCGTGGGGGCCGTCCTCACGGGCCGCGGCCGAATGCGCTGGCGCACCTTCGGCGTCGCCCTGCAGGAAAGCACGGCCTCGGCCCTGCCCATCGTCACGGTCATCAGCCTTCTCGTGGGCCTCATCATCGCGTTTCTGGGGGCCGTGGTGCTGCAACGGTTTGGGGCCGACTACTTCGTCTCCTACCTCGTCAGCTACGGCATGCTGCGGGAGCTGGGGGCCCTCATGACCGCCATCATCATGACGGGCCGCACCGGGGCCGCGTTCGCCGCCGAGCTCGGGAGCATGAAGGTGAATGAGGAGATCGACGCGCTGGAAACGTTCGGCATCTCGCCGATCGACTTCCTGGTGACGCCCCGCATCCTGGCGGTGGTGGTGGCCCTGCCGATGCTCACGCTCTACGCGGACGCGCTGGGCATCCTCGGCGGCATGGCCGTCGCCGTGACCATGCTGGACCTCACCACCACGCAGTTCCTCACGGGCCTCCTGGAGCCGGTCGTGCTGTCCGACGCCCTGGTGGGCATCTTTAAGGCCGTCGTGTACGGCGGCATCATCGGCCTCGCCGGGTGCATGCGGGGCCTCCAGGCCGGGGACGACGCCTCGGCGGTGGGCCAGGCCACGACCTCCGCCGTCGTCACCGGCATCATTCTCATCGTCTTCGCCAACGCCGTCATCGACTGGGCCGCCGCCGTGCTCCAGTTTTAGGAATGCACGGTTGAAGGTGTGAACGGATGGATGGGTGAACGTGTAGCCTCTAGCCCTCCATACATACGTCCTTGCCCCCCGCATACGTCCATACCTCTGAACGTCCACGCTTGCCTCCGTGCCTACCGACATCCCCGCCATTTCGGCCGAGGACCTCGTGCTTGCCTTCGGGTCCTTCGTGGTGATGGAGGACCTCACGTTTGACGTGGGATCGGGCGAAATCTTTGTCATCATGGGCGGGAGCGGGTCCGGCAAGAGCACGCTGCTCAAGCACCTGTTTGGGCAGATGCACCCCTCCGCCGGCACGATTCAGATCGACGGGCGCGACCTGTGGGCCATGAGCGCCGACGAGCGCGCGGCGATGCTTCGTGAAATGGGCATCCTCTACCAGGAAGACGCGCTCTGGAGCACCATGACGCTCGCGGAAAACGTGGCCCTCCCCCTCGAGGAGCACACGACACTCGAGTCTGGGGACATCGACCGGATCGTGTCGCTCAAGCTCGCCCTCGTGGGCCTGCGGGGGTTCGAGGACTTTCATCCCCACGCGATTAGCGGGGGCATGCAGAAGCGAGCGGCCCTGGCCCGGGCCATCGCCCTGGACCCCGACCTGCTGTTCTTCGACGAGCCGACCTCCGGCCTCGACCCGATCAGTGCCCGGCGCCTCGACGACCTCATCCTGCAGCTGCGCGACAGCCTCAACACGACCGTCGTGGTGGTGAGCCACGACCTCGAAAGCATCTTTACGATCGCCGACCGCGCGCTCTACCTCGACATCGAGACCAAGACCATGACGGCCCTCGGCCCGCCCGAGGACCTGCGGCGCAACCCACCCAACGAACGCGTGTATCAATTTTTGACACGGTCCCTCGGCCGCGACTAGGGCCGGGCCCTTCTCCATTCGACGACCTGCTCTATGGGGCAACGTGCCAATCCCACCCTTATCGGCCTCTTCGTCGTCGGCGCCCTCGTGCTCGCCGTCGTGGGGGTGGGGGCGTTCGGCTCCGGACAGTTCTTCGAGCAGCGGACGACATTCATCAGCTACTTCGACGAGTCGGTGAACGGGCTGGACGTGGGCGCCCCGGTCAAGTTCAAGGGCGTGCCGATCGGGGAGGTCACCGACATCAACCTGCGGGTGGACCTCGAAAACGAGACGTTTCAGGTGCCGGTGCAGTACGCGATCAACC
Organism: Salinibacter sp.; assembly: GCF_036626415.1. GTDB lineage: Bacteria > Bacteroidota > Rhodothermia > Rhodothermales > Salinibacteraceae > Salinibacter. Next base: position 5,125 of record NZ_JAZKRW010000032.1, on the reverse strand, counting down.
TCGACCCTGTGACGGACACCACCGGGGCGCGCCTCAACCTCGACGACCCGGCCCTGCTCCGCGACCAGATTGAGGACGGACTGCGGGCGCAGCTGCAGCTCGAGAGCATTGTGACCGGCAAGCTGTACGTCGAGCTTACGTACATCTCCGACCCGGACTCGGCCGTGCTCGCCCAGGGGCCGCCGTCCCGCCTCTCCATTCCGACCGAGCTCTCGCCCCTCGCCAAGCTCGGGGAGGGGGCGTCCGGCCTCGTGACGAACCTGCGCCAGTTCGACGTGACGCAGATCAACGAAAACCTGGTCACGTTTCTCGTCAACGCCAACGACAAGCTGGAGGCCCTCGACGCCGAGGCCATCAACCGCTCGGCCCTCACCACCATCGCGTCGGTGCGGGAGGTGGTCGAGTCCGACGAGGTGCGCACCACGCTGCAGGACATGCCGAAAGCCACCGAGCGGCTCCGAGCCACCATCAAGGACGCGCAGTCCCTCATTCAACGGCTCGACCGGGGCGTGGAGCCGACGGCCGACGAGCTCGAAAAGACGAGCCGGCAGCTCCGGGAGACCCTAAAACGCATGCGCCGCACGATGACCGAGGTGGACCAGACCCTGTCCACCGACTCCGGCGTCGGCTACCAGATGAACGAGGCCCTCTCGAACCTGTCGGAGGCCACGGAGGCCCTGCGGGTGCTCATCCAGTCCCTGGAGCGGAACCCCAGCATGTTCCTCCGCGGCCGCGAAGAACCCCCTCCCCCGAACGAACAGTAGTTGCATGACCGTGTCTTCTGCTTCCCTGTTTCTGCGTCGGCTCGGGCTGGGCGTCCTGGCCGTGGGCCTGGTCGGGCTCGCTGTGGCGGGGTGTGTGCGCCTGCTGGAGCCGCGCACGAGCGACGCCACCTATCACCTCCTCGACGGCGCCTCCTCTTCAGATACGACGTCGGCAGACCCCGCCCCGGCAGACACGACCGGCCTGCGGATTGGGCTGCGCACCCCGCGCCTGGCGTCCTACCTCGACGAGACGCGCATCGTGACGCGCCGCGGCCCCAATACAATCGAATTTTCCGAGTTTCATCGGTGGGGCGAAGACCTGGACCAGGGCATCGGCCGTACCGTGGCGCGCGCCCTGGAGGCGCGCCCGGGCGTCCAGTCGGTAGAGACGGTGCCGTGGCCCCGCGGCGCAACGTTCGACCACCTCCTGCAACTGCAGGTCTTCAGGTTCGAAGGCGCAGGGCCGCGCCCCCCGGGCCCGGACGCCGACGACGACGCGCCCCCGCCGGAGGGCAACACCCAGATGCGCGTGCGATGGACCGTCCTCGACCCCACGGACGAGACAATTCAGGCCCGCGACCAAACCGCACACCGGACGGCCGACTGGCCGGTTACGGACTACGGCGCCCTCACGTCTCGTCTCGGGACCTCCCTCCAGGTGCTGGCCGACAGCATCGGCGCCCGCCTAGACGCCCTCAACCGTCGATGAGCCCCTACGTGGTCTTCCAGTCCAGCCAGCCGGAGAGGCCAAAGTAGAAGGCCGGGTAGATGAACGACACCCACAGCACCCAGTCGCCGCCCCACGCCGGCAGCTCGGGGAAGGTGGGCAGCAGCGCCAGCAGCAGCCCGAGCCACGCGACCCCCCCCACCGTGACGATGGCGCGCCACGGCGTCGGGGCCGCGTTCGGGTAGACGAAGCGGACCGGCACCAGCGTCAGGACCGTGAGCGTCAGGACCGACCCCAGCGACATGTAGGCCCCGACGACGCCGTACTCGACGGCGAGCAGGCCCACGTAGTACGCCACCACGTTCCAGTACGACGGGAAGCCGAGGAAGAAGCCCTCCTCGCTCTGCTTCGCCGCGGTGTTGGCGAACCCCAGGAGGCTGGCCACCATCGCGAGCGTGACCCACAGGCCGTCCCAGCCGGGCAGCCAGTCCATTCGCCACACGAGCACCAGCGGGATGAACGTGAACGTCAGGTAGTCGACGATCAGGTCGATGGTCTGGCCCAAAATGCGAGAGGCGTACAGCTTCACGTCCCACAGCCGCGCCAGGGGCCCGTCGGCCGCGTCGATGAAGACCGCCAGCGTGAGCCACCCGAAGACCCACCGCGGGTCCAGGTCGACCCGCACGACCTCCCGCATGGCCAGAAACGCGAACGCCACCCCCGACGCCGTAAACAGGTGCACGAGGTAGGCGCGCACCTTGCGGCCCAGCCGGATTCGTTCGGACCGGTCCTTCAGATCGCTCAAGTCAGTGGATCCCATGCGGATCGTGCCCTCTGCGGCGCCGGTCTCAGCGGTCGCACATGCGCGGGAGGAGTGGTGAATGTTCTTTGTTTACAGACGAGGCCCTGCAGGTGTCCATGACGAAACCGCAATATTAAAGCGCGACCTCCCCTCCATTTCGCAGGGACCCGCGGCGACGACGGGCGCCAGCGCTCACTTCTCCTTGAAGACCAGCGTCAGTGGAACGCCCTCGAACCCGAACGCGTCCCGCAGCGCCCCCTCCAGGTACCGCTCGTAGTCGGTGCGAATGCTCTCGGGGTGGTTGGCGAAGAAGACGAACACGGGCGGCGCCGTGCGCACCTGGGTCACGTAGTTGATGTTGACAAAGGCCCCGCTGCTCGTGGTGGGCGGATGCTTTTTTTCCATGGCCGCCTGCACCGCGTCGTTAAGGGCACTGGTCTGCACGCGCTTCTCCCGCTCCTCCGCCACGTCCAGGGCCGTGTCGAGCAGCTCGTACACCCGCTGCTTGGTGACGGCCGACACGTACACGAGGGGCACGTGGTCGAGCGTGCCGAGGTACTGCCGCAGGTACTTCGTGTACTGCTTCATCGTCCCGTCGTCCTTGGGCACGAGGTCCCACTTGTTGACGGCCACCACCATGCCCTTCTTGTGCTCGTTGACCTCCGAGAGCACATTCAGATCCTGCTTGTGCAACTCCTCGGTCGCGTCGAGGACGAGCACACACACGTCCCCCGCCCGGATCGCCCGCTCGCTGCGGACGGTCGCGTAGAACTCGACCCCCTCGGTCTTGGAGCGCTTTTTCATGCCGGCCGTGTCCACGAGCATGAGCTCCCGGTCCTCGTACTGTACCAGCGACTGCACCGTGTCGCGCGTGGTGCCGGGCCTCTCGGTGACGATGGCGCGGTCGAACCCCAGCGTGGCATTGACGAGCGACGACTTGCCCGCGTTGGGCTTGCCCACGAGTGAGATCCGCACCCGATCCTCGTTCGTCGCGTCCTCGGTGCCGGGCAGTGTGTCGACGAGCACGGCCATCATGTCGTCGACGCCCCGCTTGTTGGTGCTGCTCACGGGATAGACCTCCCCCAGGCCCAGCTGATAAAACTCGCTCGCCGCCCACTCACGCTCCTCATTGTCGGCCTTGTTGGCGACGACCATGACGGGCGTCTCGGTGGGCCGGAGCACGGTCGCAATCTCCTTGTCCATCTCCGTGATGCCGGTCGTCACGTCCACCACGAAAAGGATGACGTCGGCGTCCTCCAGGGCAATCTCGGCTTGCTCACGGATCGCCCGTTCGTAGGGGTCGTCGGAGCGCGGGACGTAGCCGCCGGTGTCGACGAGGGGGACGGTGTGCCCCTCCCACTCGGCCTCGCCGTAGACGCGGTCGCGCGTGACGCCGGGGGTGTCTTCGACGATGGCCTGGCGCGAGCCGGTGAGGCGGTTGAAAAGGGTGGACTTGCCGACGTTTGGCCGTCCGACGATGGCTACGAGCACGGCAGGGAAGGGGGGATGGGGGCCGACTTACGACTGGAGGGAGCGCATGAGGGACAAGAGCATTTTGCTTTCTACTGTTGTCCCGCGGAGCAGATCATCCCGCGTGTCCTCCGTGATATACGACAACCGCTCTGCAATGGTGATTTGTGTTTCCACTTCAAGCAGCGAACTACGTGCCTGCTCCAGGTAGTACACGTACTGGTCGCGCGAACTGTATCCCCAGCCCTCGGCAATATTCGATGGAATCGCCACCACCGCCCGACGCAGCTGCGAGGTCAACTCGTACTGCTCTCGATCCGGAAAACGATCCGTCACCTCGTAGACCCGCTCCACGAGCATAATTCCCCGCTGCCATACCTCCAAATCCCGATAGCTCTCCACCGACCCGCGCTTTGACATGGCAGCTCTCGGCATTATGGCAGGCAGTCATCCCTCTCTTCCCCCTTACCACTTCCCTCTTCCCCCAAGAAGTTAACGTCGTTCCTTCCAGTCCAGGTAGAGCGCCCGCGTGCACATGAAGGCCGACTCGGCGGTCTGCGTGGTAAACCAGTAGTTGACGCCCGCCCCGACGGCGGCCCCGGCCAGCGGCACCGTCTGGCCCAGCTTGCGCTCCAGGAGCGTCTTCGCAATCTCGCGCGGCAGGTGGCGGTTCTGGTCGCGGAAGGTGCCGGACACGCGCCCCGCGTAGTCGAGGTCGTCGGCAAAGGCCGCCGCGGCCACGCTCACCTCGCGCAGCGCCTCGTTGCGGGCCTCCCGCCCCCCCGACGCCGCCACGTTGAAGACCGACAGCACGAGCGGCCGAAACATGGGCCCCTCCAGCGAAAAGCCGTAGCTGGCGGCGATCTGCTGGATCAGGCGCAGGTTGATGGTGAAGAGGAGCGGGATGTCGGCGGCGACAAAGGCCGTGCCCGCGAGGCCGGTGCCCCCGCCCCCCAGCGCCGCGAGGATCGTGTTCTGCCGGAAGCGGCTGCGGGCCAGCTCGTCGAGATCGGCGATGGGGCGGTTGCGGAGGTCCTTGACCGATTCGGCGGGGAGGCCCCGGTCCTCGGCCGCGGACAGGATGTCCTCCGACGCGTGCGTCCACTCCGAGGCGTCACTGAGGGTGGACAAGAACTGCTCGATCCGCTCGGTCACCTGATCCATCTGATCGGGCGACACGACCTGCTCCACGGCCCAGTCCACCGGCCGCATGGCCCAGTCCATGGCCTGCGACGCCACGGAGGCGTCGGCGTGTTGCCAGTCCTCAATTTCGCGGCGAACGGCTTTTTCGTCGTCGGTCAGTCGCATGGCGTTGGGGGAAACACAGGGCACGGACTTGTTTGCGGGTTTGACTTCTCCCCCGGCTGAAGCCGGGAGATTCTTCGCGTTCTACACAGGCTGCCGTGAGGTCTTACGCTTGCT
>NZ_JAZKRW010000031.1:0-26420 GCF_036626415.1 Salinibacter sp. | reverse complement strand
GACACACCCTGTAGCAGACGAGCAGCCGTCGTCCACCGATTAGTGTCCAATCGGATTAGTGTCCAATCGGACAGCCCCCATGAACTCAACTCGAACCGGGCACAATCGGTGCCACACTGGATAAGCGCTGTGGTACCTAGCCCTTCTTGCCCACATCGCGGTCTTGGCATGTCGACGCCCACGTTCCGCCTCTACAACACGCTGACCCACGAGACCGAGCCGGTCGAGCCGATAGAGGACGAGCACCTCCGCTTCTACAGCTGCGGGCCCACGGTGTACATGTACGCCCACATCGGGAACTTCCGGTCGTTTCTCACGGCCGACCTCATCCGGCGCACCGCCGAGGCCATTGGCTGGGACGTGACCAACGTAAGCAACATCACGGACGTTGGGCACCTCACGCAGGACGACCTTGTGGATCCGGGGGGCGAAGACAAAATGCAGCGGGCGCTGGAGCGGGAGGGCGAACGCTTCGCCAACATCTACGACCTCGCCCGCCACTACACGGAGGCGTTCTTGGAAGACTGGAACGCCCTCAACCTGCGCGAGCCAGAGGTGCGTCCGCGGGCAACCGAACACGTCACGGACCAGCTGGAGGCCGTCATCGAACTCGTCGAGACGGGCCACGCCTACACGACCGAGCAGGGTGTCTACTTTTCCGTCGAGAGCGTCGACGACTACGGCCACCTCAGCGGCAATACGGAGGCACAGCAGCTGGAGGCCACCGACCGCGATGTGGTTGAGGATCCCGGAAAACAAGACCCGCGCGACTTTGCCCTCTGGAAGCACGACCCCCAGCATCTGATGCACTGGCACAGCCCCTGGGGCTGGGGCTATCCCGGCTGGCACATCGAGTGCTCGGTGATGGGCATGCAGTACCTCGGCGACCGGTTCGACCTCCACACCGGGGGCGAGGACCTGATTTTCCCCCACCACGAATGCGAGATTGCGCAGAACCAGGCGCTCGCCGGTCACCCCGTCATTAACTACTGGGCCCACACCCGCTTCCTGCAGGTCGAGGGCGAGAAGATGTCGAAGTCGACGGGCAATTTCTACACCGTCCGCGACCTGATCGCGCCCGGCCCGGACGACGACCACGTGCCGGACTCGGTTCAGGAGCAAGGAGGCGTCGATCCGCTGGCCCTCCGCTACGCCCTGATGCAGGGCCAGTACCGCAAGCCGTTCAACTTTACCCTCGATACCCTCCACACCGCGGCCCGCCACGTTCGCCGGTACCAGGACGCGGCGGAGCGGGTCGACGAGGCACTGGAGGCCGACGCCGCCGGCCCCGACGACCTGGGCGACCGCCTCTCCCCCATCTACGACCGCACCCTTGAGGCCATGTGCGACGACCTCAACACCCCCGCCGCCACGGCCGCCGCCCTGGACGGCGTGAAGGCCATCGAGCAGACGGATCGGCTCAGCGGGGCCGCGGCCCGGAGCGCACGCGACTGGCTCGACCGCACGAATGCCCTCCTCGGCGTCATCGAGCGCGAGCACGAGACCGGGGAGCCCCCCGACGACGAACCGCACGCCAGTCTGACCCCCGACCACCTATCCGAGTCCGTCGACGCCCTGTTGGAAGATCGGGAGGCCGCACGCGCCGACGGGGAATACGCCCGCGCCGACGCCATCCGCGACACCCTCGAAGCCCTGGGCATCGAGGTGATGGACCGTCCCGAGGGCCCTGAGTGGCGGCGGAAGGTAGAGCTAGAATGAGTACAACGTGGCCCGCGAGGTGTACGAGAGATCTCGTCCCACCGTCGCCCCTCACGCGTCACGCATCCCGTCTCACGATTCCCGCATCACTCCTTCCTCCATGAGTCCTTCTTCTGGCTACGAGATTCCCATCCGACCGAGGCGACTCCGATCGACGAAAAACATCCGCCGCATGGCCCGCGAGACACGGCTGTCGACCGACGACCTGATCGCGCCATTGTTCGTGATGGACGGCGAAAACGACCGGGAGGAAATCTCGTCGATGCCGGACACGCACCGGCACACCATCGACCGGCTCGTGGACAAGGCCGAAACGCTTCACGCTCTCGGCCTCCCGGCCGTGGCCCTTTTCCCCGCCATTCCCGAGGGCCTGAAGACCCCAGACGCCGCGCACGCCCTGGAGCCGGACCACCTCTATCCGAACGCCGTCCGCGCCCTGAAAGAGGCCGTGCCGGAGCTGATGGTGATTACCGACACGGCCCTCGACCCCTACAACAGCGACGGCCACGACGGGATCGTGCGGGGCGGCACGATCCGGAACGACGCCACGATCGACGTGATGCGCGAGATGGCCGTGCTGCACGCCGAGGCGGGGGCCGACATCGTGGCCCCCTCCGACATGATGGACGGGCGGGTCGGCGCCCTCCGCAACGCGCTCGACGCCGCCGGGCACACCGACGTGGCGATCCTGTCCTACACCGCCAAGTACTCGTCGAACTACTACGGCCCGTTCCGCGACGCGCTCGACTCCGCCCCCGAAGACAAGGCGGACACGCCGAACAAAGACATCCCCGAGAACAAGGACACCTACCAGATGGACCCGGCGAACGGCGAGGAGGCCGTCCGCGAACTGAGGCTCGACCTCGACGAAGGGGCGGACCTGGTGATGGTAAAGCCGGCCCTTCCCTACCTCGACGTCATCCACCGCGTGCAGCAGCACAGCGACGTCCCGGTCGCCGCCTACAACGTGAGCGGCGAGTACGCCATGATTAAGGCCGCCGCCCAGAACGGCTGGCTCGACGAGAAGGCCTGTGCCCTGGAGGCCCTCACCGGCATCCGCCGGGCCGGGGCCGACGTCATCCTCACCTACTTCGCGGAAGACGCCGCCCACTGGCTGGAGCAATGACGAATTTCGGGGGACGCGGTTCGAATTCGTCGTCCTCCTGTGTACGTTGCTCTTGCATCTTCATTTCCCCACCCCTGAACCCACATTTGAACATGGCAGTTGAGATCACCCACATCGACTACAGCGACCTCTCCGGCGGCCTCGTCCGCATGATGGACCGGTTCAAAGAAGAGGGCACCCTCACCGGCGAGATCGACGACGACGACCGGCTGCGGGACGACCCGAACGCCGCCCTCCTCGGCCTGCTCTACGACCAGCGCGTCCGGGCCGAGTCGGCCTTCACCGGCCCGCTCCGCCTCAAGGACCGCCTCGGCCACCTCGACATGGCACAGATCGCCGAGATGGACTTCGAGCCGTTCCAGGAGCACTTCGCCGAGTCGCCCGCCGTCCACCGCTTCGTCAACAAGATGGCGGAGAACACGCAAAAGGTGGCGGCCCACATCGCGGACGAGTACGACGGCAGCGCGGCGAACCTATGGAACGACGGCGCCGACCTGGACACCATCGAGAAGCGCCTGCAGGACCTGCCTGGTTTTGGCCCGGCGAAGGCGTCGAAGATCAAGTACGTCCTCCACTACTTTGGGCACCGCGACTTCTCGGACGAAGAGTAGCACTGCCGTCTACCCGCCCGGCGGGGATTGCGGCTCCGCAGGATCTCCCTCTCCGGCGGGCCGGTCCTCCGCGTCCGGAGGGTCCGCTTTCTCATCGAATTCCTTACGGGCACGATTCCGCTCTGTGGAGGCCCGTGCCGCCGGCGCGACGTAGTAGTAGGCGGCCGCCACCGCCAAGTTGAAGAGCGCTGCACCGACCCCCAGCGCCGCCCCCATGTAGCGCGGACCCGACAGCGAGAGCCGGATCATAACGGTCGCCGCGGCGAAGCCAGAGTTGCGAAAGACCACGTGGTAGGTCGCGCTGTATCGGAGCGAGATGAGGACGATGAGGACGTCGCTGAAAATCAGGACGGTGTAGAAGGTGTTGAAGAACGCCACGGTCCCTTCTCCGAAAAGCGGTCGCACCACGGCCTGTATGCCCATTCCGGCCAGGATCAGAAGCAGGACGTTGGCCACCAGCTTTTTTTGCTGTACAAAGGTCCGCTGCTGTCCTTCCGATCGGGTAATGGGCTGGTGCTCCTGTAGCTTGTAGAACACACCGACGGTGATGAAGACCAGCAGGGCCGCCGTGGCGTCGACCACGAGGAACTGAACAGCCTCGCGCCCCACCTCCATCCCCCACACGATGGGCTCCTCCTCAAATTCCACGAGCTCCTTGAAGGACCGGCGGAGCAGGATCAGGGAAAAGACCTCGAACTGCTTGGCGGCCGTGTCGGCCACGCTCGTGGCGAGGCCCACAACCAGCCCGATGAGCTCGACGACCAGGAAGAGGGTGAAGGCAATGTCGATGGCCCGAAAGTGGTTGGTCGACACCACCCCCGCCATCGACTCGGGCAGCCAGCCCAGCCGGCTAAGCTCGATCATCCCCAGGGACAACAGAAAGCCGCCCACCAGCACGATCGCGATCACGTGGCGGGCCTGCTTCCCCTCCCACCAGTGCTCAAACGCGTCGAAGACACGACTGCTAACCCGAAGAACCGTATGGATGGCACTCATGGAGACGACGCACCTGCGGAAGAATCGGATGAAGGCCTCTGTGGACAAGCCGGAGACGAAGGGGTCCGGGACGCCCAAGCGTTTTAACCGAGTGCTTTAATACTGTGACATGCCGCGCCGCTCTTCCCCCCAATCCAACCGACCTACAGGGTCTCCGGGTCAATCTCAACCACCTGCCGGTTCATCATCGCGAGGGTTCGTGCCGAAGACGACTTCACGAGGCGGTGGTCGTGGGTGGCCACGAAAAGCGTCATCCCCTGCTTGTGCAGATCCAGGAGCAACTCGTGAATCTCGTCGGCCACGCCCGGATCCAGGTTGCCGGTGGGCTCGTCGGCCAGGAGGACCCACGGGTCGTTGGCGATGGCCCGGGCAATGACAACGCGCTGCTGCTCGCCCCCGGACAATTCGTGGGGGTAGCTGCGGTGCTTGTGACTGAGGCCCACCCGCCCCAGCACCTTCGTTACTCGGCTCTTCACTTTTGAGGGGGGCGTGCCGGTGGCGTAGAGCGCAAAGGCCACGTTCTCGTACGCCGTCCGGTCCGGAAGCAGCTGAAAGTCTTGGAAGACCACCCCGATCGACCGCCGGAGGTGCGGGATCTCATCTCCGCTGATCTCATCGGACCGGTAATCGCCGATCTGGACGGCCCCGGAATCGGGGAACAGATCCATGTACAACAAGCGCAAGATCGTGCTCTTGCCGCTGCCCGTGGGCCCCACCAGGTAGGATTTTGCCGACCGGTCAATGTGGAAAGAGACGTCGTCCAGGACCGAACGCTGCTCCCCGTTGGGCAGAGAAAACGAGACGGAAACGTTGCGGAAGTCGATCACGGACAAAGCAGGTGGGGCCGGGAAAAAGGCCTACAGGATCACGGGCCGGCCGGAAAAGGCCACTCCCTCCCTCTGTACACTCGGATCGGGGGGTGGGAAGCGAGTGCCCGTCGACAAGGGGTTACGTTGCGGGGGTGGCCTGCGTGCGGCGGTGACGGGCAATGGCCACGGCCAGTTCCATCGCGTTTCGCATGCTGCCCGGCAGGGCCATCCCCTTGCCGGCGATGCCGTAGGCCGTTCCGTGATCCGGCGAGGTGCGCACGATCGGCAGCCCCGCCGTGTAGTTGACGCCGTGGTCGAACGCGAGGGCCTTGAAGGGCACGAGGCCCTGATCGTGGTACATGGCCAGCGCGGCGTCGTGGCCGGAATCGAGCTGGGTCCCAAAAAACCCGTCCGCGGCGACGGGCCCCTCCACACGAAACCCCTCCTGGCGCGCGGCCTGGAGGGCCGGGACGATGACATTTTCCTCCTCTGGGCCGAAGGCTCCGGCCTCTCCGGCGTGCGGGTTCAGCCCAAAGACCGCGATCTTGGGCTGCTCGATCATGAAGTCGTCCCGCAGAGACGCATCGATGACCCGCAGCTTTTCCAAGATCGCCTCTTCGGTCACCGCCTCCGGCACCGCCGACAAGGGAATGTGACTCGTAACGAGCCCCACGCGCAGTCCCCCGGCCACCATCATCATGGTCGGCTGCGAGCTGCCCGTCCGTTCCGCGAGGAACTCGGTGTGGCCCGGCACCTCGTAGCCGGCCTGCCGCACGGCATCCTTCGAGATGGGCGCGGTCACCATCGCGTCGACAGTGCCGGCCGTGCACGCTTCAACGGCTCGCTCGACGGCCCGCATCGCCAAGCGCCCCCCCTCCGGGGTCACAGAGCCAAACATGACCGGCGGCTCTGGGGCCTCGGCCACGTCGAGCACCGCCACGTCGCCGTGTGGGACCTCGTCCGGCACCTCGTCCACCACATGGATGTCGAGGTCCGAGAAGCCGAGCACATCGGCGTGCACCCGCAGCACGTGCGCCGAGCCGACGATGACCGGGGTCATCGACGGCATGAGGCCCGGATCGTGCAGGCTCTTCAGCACCACCTCGGGCCCGATTCCGTTCGGGTCGCCCAGGGTGATGGCGAGGCGGGTGGGGGCGCCGTTCGGCGCCGGCGGTTCGGGGCGTTGAAAGGTAGGTCGCTGGATGCGCATGAAGGCGTCGATTCGGTTCAAAGGACACGTTACAAGCGGCGACAGTCCGGGTTAGCGGGGCTCGGCCCCAGGCCGCCACACAGGGACCACGACCGTCTGCGAGCAACCACTGTGGCCGCCGGGTCGGGGGGGGTGGTGGACGATCATGTTCACAAGGCGAGTGCGACGACGAACGAGCCGGACGGCGGCACCGCCCCGGAGACAAATGTCTTCGGGGCAGGCCGGCATCACGTTAACCGATGTTCAGGATCAACATCAACCTTTGGAGCCGACGGCGTCGGGGCTTCACAGAGCCAGACGGCCTGCGGCGCACGATCAGGAGTCGGACGTTCCGTCCAGGAGGGTTTCCAGGTACGACTGGTCTTCGGGGGACAGATCGTCGTCTGGAGAGTGGCGGGCGTCGAAGGCAATGTAGTCCGACGCCGCGTCGATCACAGCCTCAACGGTTTTTTCGAAGGTCGGGCGCTTCACGTACGCCCCGGCCGCATTGCGGTGCCCGCCCCCCCCAAAGTGGCGGGCCCACTGGTCGACGCGCACGTCCGCCTCCGATCGGAAGCTGATCTTGGATCCATCGTCCGTCTCCGAGAAGAGGAGGGCAGCCTTCACGCCCTCAATCGACAGCACGTAGTTGACAAAGCCCTGTTTGTCGTCCCAGCTCGCCCCCGTGTCTTCTACCATCCGCTGCGTGACCACCGAGTAGCCGAGCTGTCCGTTGTAGCGGAGCCGAATGCGGTTCAGCGTGCGTCCGAGCAGGCGGAGCCCGGGCATCGACTTCCGGTCGTAGATGGTTTCGTGGATCGGCGCGGGCCCGATGCCGCCCCGCTCCAAAATGTCCGCCACCCCCCGGTGAAGCTCTGGGGTGACGCTGCTGTAGCGGAAGGAGCCGGTGTCCGTCATGATGGCCGTGTACAGCGCCGTGGCGATCGCCTCGTCGATCAGATCCGGGGCGAGCCCGTCGATGATCTCGTAGATCAGTGCGCCGGTGGCGGCGGCCTCTTCCCGAACGAACAGCACGTCAAACCAGTGCTCGGGCTCCAGGTGATGGTCGATGAGAACGGTCGTCGCAGCGGCATTTCGGACGAGGGAGCCCACCTTGCCGATGCGTTCTTCGTCGTTGGTATCGAGCACAAAGGCAACCTCCGCCTCCGCCAGCGCCTCGTGCTGCTCCAGAGAGCCGTCGAAGACGGCGATGTCTTCCGCCCCGGGCATCCAGTCGAGGTTGTAGTCCACCTCGTCGGCATTGACCATCGCGACCGACTTCCCCATTGCCTCCAAGAACCGCCCAAGGGCCAGTTGGGACCCGACAGCGTCACCGTCCGGCCCAAGGTGGGTCGTGATAAAGAACCGATCGTGCTCTCGAATCAGCGCAAGTACGTCGTCGAGCATGCGTCGCCTCCGGGGCTCCCGTGGTCGAGATGGCGTGAATAGCCTTCCCTTAACGAGGGGCCCCTGCAATGAGTTCAGAACCTGCACGCGGGCGGTTCGGGGCCGTCTCCCATCCAGTCCCCTCTGCTACAAGGACCACGCGGCAAATCCCCGCCCGGTGAGGGCCCGCAGCCGATCCACGTCGTCCTGCAGGGAGGCCCGCACGGCCCGCCCCGTGGCGTCCGGTAGGGTCGGCCGCTCCACGTCACTTTGAAGAACCCCGAGCCCCCGCTCAATCACGGATTGGGGGAGGAGGGCCTGCCCCACAGACTTCAAGGTCCGTCCCAGGGCTGTCTCCTGCACAAAGCTCGACACGCCCGGCCGGAGCTTGCCCGACGTGGTGTGGTACTCGTCCGCGAAGGCCGACGCGTCCACGTCTGTCGAGACCCCCAGGAACGCAAAGATCTCCCGCAACACCTCCATCCGCTCGTTCCGCAGCCGCTCCGCCTCCACCACGAGCAACTGTTCTCGCGGATAATGGTCCAGGTACCGGGAAACCTGCGCGTGGTAGCGGCTCGTCTGAAGATAGTGGCTCTCCGTCACCGGCCGGAACGCCTCGTCGACGGGGCGCGCCTCGCGTCCCGCCACGCGGTTGTGGGCGTAGTGGGAAAGGGCCCGCTCAATCGGATCACGGACGAGGTACAGGAGCTTTGCCTCAGGGAGCACCTCGTGCATCCGCGCCGGCACGCCCTGGAAGGTCGGGTATTTCGTGTAGTTCGTCGACGCCTCCCCGTACTCCTGGGCCTCCCCGCTGAAGCACTGCCTGTACCAGTCGAGCCCCTTCTCCGTACGTTGGAGGAAGAAATCCGGCTCCTTCGGATCAGAGACGCAGACCTGCGGATGTGCCCCGAGATACTGGTGCAGGCTCGTGGTGCCGCACTTCATGGCGCCCACGAGAATGAACGTCGGAAGCGCACCGGTGCTCATCGGACACAAAATGATTGAACAGGCGACCGTCAAAGGGCGAGGCTACGACAGCGCCATGGACCGGAATTTGGCGTGCTCCTCGATGAGCGCGTCGTAGGTTCCCGCCCCCACCTTCCGGCCGTCTTCGAGCATGAAAATGTTGTCCGCCCGCTGCACAGTGCTGAGGCGGTGCGAGATGAGGAGGATCGTCTGCTCCCCCTCCAGGTCGTAGATCGCCTCCATCACCCCCGCTTCCGTCGACTGGTCGAGCGCGCTGGTGGCCTCGTCGAAGACAAGCACGGACGGCTCGTGGTACAGCGCCCGGGCGATGCCGATGCGCTGCCGCTGCCCCCCCGACAGCTTCACGCCCCGCTCCCCCACCACCGTGTCCCACTGCTGGGGCAGCTCCTCCTCCACGAAGTCAAAAATGTGCGCCCGGCGCGCCGCGTCCCGAACCGCGTCCATGTCGATCTCTCCCGCCGGCACGCCGAACGCAATGTTGCGCGCCACCGAGTCGTCGGACAGGTAGATGTGCTGGGGCACGTAGCCGAGCGTTTTCTGCCAGCGGCGACGGGTGTCGTTCCGGAGGGGCGTGCCGTCGATGGCGATGGTTCCGTCCTGGGGACGCAGGAGCCCCAGGATGAGGTCCACCGCCGTCGTCTTTCCGGAGCCGGTCTTCCCCACGAAGCCGGTGATCGTGCGGGCGGGAATGGTGAGCGAAAGGTCCTCGATGGCTGGCTGTTGGGCGCCGGGGTAGGTGTAGCTCACCCCACGCAGTTCAAGCCGGTCGTCCAGAGCGAGTGGGGGCTCGCCTGCCGCCTCGGCCCCGGAACGCTCTTCGGTCTCCATCTGCCCCCGGAGGTCTCGGTGCAGCTTGTTCAGGGCCGCGATGTTGAAGCGCGCACTGGCCAGGCCGTGAAAGGCCTCCTGCAGGGCGGGCAGGAGACGGTACCCGGCAAACGCGTACAGCCCCAGCACCGGGACCACCTGCTGAATGCTCTCCTGGGTCGCGATGAGGTAAATCGCAATCAGGATGATGCCGCCGAAGGCAACCGCCTCAATCATGTACCGCGGCGCCTTCTTGATTACCCGGTACAGCGCCTGATTCCGGGTGTAGCGCTTCGAGGGATCGTCGTACAGGTCCAGGAACGCGTCCTCCTTCCCCTGAATCTTGACCTCCTTGATGCCGCCGAAGGCCTCCCCCACGAACTGATACCGCTTCGTGTTGGCCTCCACGCGTGCCTCCCCCCGCGCGTCCAGTTGCTCCCGGACAAACAGGTAAATGCCTCCGTACGCTACGCCCAGCACGACGGAGACCATGAGCGCGACGACCGGATCGAAGTAGACCAGAAACCCGATGATGAACAGGGCCACAATGCCTTTCGCGGCCCCGCGGAGCGACGGCTTCAACATCTGGTCGGTCACCTCCTTTACCTCCTCGAGGATGTTTTTCCCGAGCTCCGAGCTGTTTCGCGTCAGAAAGTACTCGTACGGGCGGTGCAGGTAGCTTCGCAGGAGCCGCCGGGAGAGGCTGTGGTTGCGGCCCCACGAGTAGCGCTCCATCGCCCAGCGCGTCAGGACGATGAACGCGTTGCTCAGGACCAGGACGGCCAGGGCCGCAATGCCCAGCGCGATGAGGAAGGACCGATCGTCGTCAAACCCGCCTGCCTGGTAGGCCCAGCGGAGATACGCATTGTCCTGAATGATCGACGGGTCCGAGGCGACGGAGAGGAAGGGCATGATGGACGCTACGCTCGCGACCTGTAGGCTGGCCATCACGAGAACGGCCACGAACAGAATGTACAGGTTGCGCCGCTCCCGCCGCGTCAGAAGGGAAAACAGCTTCCGGAGCACGTCCATCGGACGAAGGCACTTGTGAAGGGTGGTCTGCGCCGGGGGCGCTCCCGGACGCCAAGGCATAGATAGTGGCACACCGGCTGCCGTGCAGCGTTCCTGCGGCGCTGCGTCCCAGATCCAAGTTTCTCATTGTGCCGCCTCTTCACCCGGCCCACTTCTCCTCCCCTCCGCGACGTCCCGCAGCACCGTGGCGATCTGCTGCGTCTGCACCCGCCGGCGATACGGGCGCAGTGCCTCCGGCGACGCGCCGGCCCGGGGGGTGCCGTCCGCCCAGGCCTCATACTGGGCACGAATGGACTGCGCAAGGCCCGAGACATCTCCGCGCCCGAAGAGCCGTCCCCCCTCGGTCGCGCGCAACAGGGCGGCCGCGTCGCCGGACGACGGCCCCACCCCCACCACGGGACGCCCCGCCGCGAGGTACTCGTAGACCTTGCCCGTCATCATGCCGTCGGCCGCCGGAAACTCCTCGATGGAGAGGAGCAGCCCCCCCGCCCGACGCATGTATTCAACGGCGTCCTCGTGCGGCACGTACGGCACGATCTCGGTCCGGTCCATCAGCCCGTGCTTCTGGAGCGACCGTCGCACGTTCGGGTCGACCGTGCCCACCAGCCGGATGCGCAGTGCAGGCACGGCGTCCTCGTCGCACAGCCGCCGAAGGGCCCGCCAGAGGGCCGTCGGGTTTCGGGAGGCGTACAGCGATCCGACGTGAGTGAGGTCGAACGTGTCGGTCAAGGGGTCGGCCTGCCCGGGCGCAATGTCGGTGGCATCGAAGCCATTCTGCACGACTGTGATGGGGGACGCTGCCCGACCGGCCTTTCGGGCCAGGCGGTCCCGCCACGACGGGCTCACCGTCGTGACCGCCCGGGCACGGCGCAGCACCCATCGTTCGAGGGCCGCGTCCAGACGGCGGGCCCATCGGGTGTGGGGCAACTCGTGGTAGTAGTTGATGTCCGTCCACGGGTCCCGAAAGTCGGCCACCCAGGGCACGCCCGTCGTGGCCTGAAGGAGTGCGCCACTGAGGTGGGTGGAGTGCGGCGGGCCGGTCGTCAAAATGGCATCGACACGCTTCTCGGCAATCAACTGTCGGCCCCGCCACACAGCAAAGGGCATCCACCCGACGCGGGCGTCGGGCAGAAACACGTTGGCCCGGACCCAGCGTCCGATCGTCTCCATCCAGCCCTCGTCCCGCCCCTGCACCGACCCCACGTCTACCTCATCCTCCGAGCGGCCCGTGAGGCGGGCGTACAGCGAGTGCGGGTCGAGCGACGGGGTGCGGTGCACGGAGGCCTGGGCGGGCACCTCGTCGGCCAGCGACGGGTCGTGGGCCGGATACGCGCCCTGCCGCACGGTCACCACCACGGGCCCCCATCCATACTCGGGCAGGTACTTCACAAACTTGAGCGCGCGCTGCACGCCCGGCCCGCCGGCGGGGGGAAAGTAGTACGAAAGGACGAGGACACGTCGCTCCATCCGGACGGCACATGGTCAGTGATACGCGGCACACAGGGTCCGACGATCTTTGGCCTACGCGTCGGCGTCGTCCGCCTCGTCGTCGTCCGCCCGAAGCCAGCGGCGGCGCACCCGGAGGCCCGCGTACGTGAGAACGCCGCCGTAGACCAGCACCGTGCTCGCCGCCGCAATCCACGTTCCGTAGCGGTCGGCCGTCGGCTCGAAGCGCATGACCAGCGTGTGCTCGCCCTCCGGCACACGCACCCCGCGCAGCAGATAGTCCACGCGGTGAATCGGCACCTGCTCTCCGTTTAGGTACGCGTTCCAGCCCGCCGGGTAGTACACTTCGCTCGCCACGAAGAGGCGCGGCGCGTCCGTCTGGACCGTCCACCGCATCTCTTCCGGCGCGTAGCGGTCTAGGTTCACCTCGGCCGTACTGCTGCTGTCGATGGGCGTGACCGGTGCCTCGAGAGGCTCCGGGAGCACGGCGGTCTGTTGCGGGTCGAACGACGCGTCGCGAAGTTGCGCCCAGGTCTCCTCCGCGCCCTCCGTGACCTCCGTGTCGCCCACCAGGAAGCCACGGGGCACGGCGTCCGGGTTTTCGAGCACCAGCACGCCGGACTGCCGGCTGCGGTGGGCCACCTCAGTGCCCGGCAGCTGCTGCCGCGCCACGAGGTAGCGGGTGTTCATCAGGTCGAGGGCGTTCTCGTTCGGTCCGTCCGAGGCGTTGACCCGGAGGATGTGGTCGAGGTAGTCCTGGTAGCGTCGCAGCTTGGCCCCGTGGTAGCCGCCGATAGACTCGTAGTGGTAGGACGGACGCGCCGTGCTCGTCGGGTCGCCTTCCGCCAGCGACAGGACCCGGAAGCGGCCCAGTCCCCCAGCCTCTTGTTGCTTCTTCTTGATGAACCGGTCAAACTGGTAGGTCGGGATCGCCTGTTCGGTCTCCTCCGACGAGTAGCGATCCTCATTCATGTAGCGAGCGTCCACGCCCCAAAGGTCAACGGCCACGATCGCCACCACCGCGAGGCCCGCCCCCCACGCCGGAAGGGTCCGACGCCGGTACAGGACGAGCGCTCCGGCCGCGAGGGCCAAAAAGAGCAGGGTGCGCTGCGCGTCGGTCGCGAAGGCGCTGCGGCGCTGCTGCTTCAGCTTTTGGACCTGCTGGCGCACCGCCTGCTGCACCTTTGGGTTCTGAGGCGACACGTTGGGGTTCTGGCGCAGCAGGGCCTGGCGGATGCGCTGCGCCTCATTTGGCTTCTCGAAGTCGAGCATCGTGTTGGGGGCCAGCCACATCAGCCCCACGATCCCGAAGATGATCCCGAACGAGAGGAGGATGGGCCGCTGCCGGGGATCCGCCTGCTGCTGCCGTTTCCGCCGGCTCCGGGCCTCGTCGCGTCGGAGCGCGTAGTCCAGCCCGATGCCGGCCAAGACGACCAGGACGAGGGCCGTCACGCTCAGCCACATCTCCGGGCCCCGGAAGGCGTCAAAGAACGGAAAGTACTGGAACATCGGCCAGTTTATCCAGGCCGCATGCTTGCCCAGGGAAAAGAGCGCCGTCCCGAGCGCCGCGAGCCCGAGCCCCCAGACCAGCCAGGTCCGCATCTTCCACACGGCGAGGCCCGCCAGGGCCAAGACCACACCGGTCACGTAGTGCGGCCCCTCGGTGAAGGTCTTGGGCCCCCAGTAGGTCTGCCCCCCGCCCCCGAACGCATCGGCCACCGCGAAGGTGAAGAGCTCCCCCGGCCCTTGGCTCCATCGCATCGCTGCCTCCCAGCCCATGCCGCCCCCGCCGCCGTCTCCCCCACCGGCCGCGGCGGCCGCCCCCCGCACCGAAAATTGCTTGTGCTCGTACCGGGCGAGGTAGGGCTGGGCCGCCATGCAGAGCCCGAGCACGGTCCCGAGGCCGAGCCACCCGGTCGACGTGGCCAGCTCCGGTACGCGGTCTTCCCGCACGGCCCCAATCACCTCCACCAGCCACCAGAGCGCGAGCACCATCCCCACGTAGAACACGATCTGAGGATGCTTGGCCCGCAGCTGGAGGGCCAACGTCCCCGCAAACAACAGACTGCCCAACAACGACGGATTGCGCAGGGTGTACGCGAAGGTCAGCAACACGTACGGCGCGTAGGCCAGCGCGATAAACTTCGTGTTGTGCCCCACCGCGATGATGATGGGGATGTAGGTCGTAAACCCAAAGGCCACCCCCGACAGAAGCCCCGACAGCTGGTTCCGGGTCAGGTAGAACACGAGGAAATAGACCCCCACCATCAACACGAACAGGTGTCCCACCGGCCACGCCACGCTGCGGGCCATGCCCACGAGGTCGTCGAGCTGCGTAACCGCGGTTTTGTAGTTGATGTAGGGCATGCCGCTGAACACATTGGGCGCCCAGCGGGGCCACTCGCCCGTCTTCTCGTGATGCTCGATCGTCACCTGCGCGTTGGCGCGAAAGGTCGTGTTGTCTCCTCCCTGAAAGGAGTTGCCCTCGAAGACAACGGGCGAATAGAACGACAGCGCCAGGATTAAGAACAGCCCGAGGCACACGCCGTGTCGCGCCCCGGGCGACAGCCGGGTCCACACCGTGTCGGCGTGCGCGGCGCGAGGGGAGGGAGACCGGACGGAAGAGGCCATAGACGAGAGTCGCGCTGACGGGCGAGAGGGGAAACCAGCAGGCCGAGAGACCCGCCTGGATCTGCGAGCCTCTCGAAACGGTCGGGGATTTTCGCTGTTCCAGCGCGAGCGCCTGTGACCCCCAGACGGCGAATCCGTCGCCCGACGTGCGCGCCACGGCGAGTCCTCTCCTTCCTCTTCGGCCGTCCCCTCTACCCAGCCGGTGATCAGCGTCGACCGTTGTCCCCTCTGCGACCACGAGACCGCCCGGCATGTCCTGACCTGCCGAGACCATACCGTCTCGGGAGAACCATTCACCATTGTCGAGTGCGATCGCTGCGGCTTTCGCTTCACCAACCCGCGCCCCTCCGCAGACGAACTCGGGCGATACTACCAGAGTGAGGACTACACGCCCCACCAGGACACCGGCCAGACCCTGATCGACACGCTGTACCAGTGGGTGCGCCACTACACCCTCTGGTCGAAACGTCGGCTCGTCGCCTCCCTCATTGACCGCCCGCCCGGTCGACTGCTCGACTTCGGCTGCGGCACGGGCGGGTTTTTGGCCCGATGCCAGGCCCACGGATGGGACGCCCACGGGCTGGAGCCCGATCCGACGGCACAAGACGTCGCCCTGGAGAAACACGGCCTGACGGTCGAGCCTCCCGACCGGATTGCCACCCTTCCGGCCGACCACTTTGACGTCATTACGCTCTGGCACGTGCTGGAGCACGTTGCGGCGCTCCACGACACCGTCGAGCACCTCACACGAACCCTCGCGCCCTCCGGTACGCTGGTCGTCGCCGTGCCGAACTGCGCCTCCCTCGACGCACAATTTTACGGCGAGCACTGGGCCGGGTACGACGTGCCGCGCCACCTGTCCCACTTCCGGCCGCGGGACGTCCGCCGCCTGTTCGACCGGCACGGCCTGACGGTGGAGGCCGTCCGTCCCATGCGGCTCGACGCCTTTTACGTGTCGCTGCTCAGCGAAGGGTACTGCGACGGATGGCTCCCCCGGGCCCCGCTCGTCGCCCTCGGCTCCACGCTGTGGGCCGCCCGTCACAAGCACCGGTCCTCCGCCCAGCTATATCTCATTCGGCACGACGAGACCCCATGAACCGCGTCAATCTTTTTCTCATCGGGGTCAACAAGGCCGGCACGAGCTGGCTCTACTACCTGCTGGATCAGCACCCTGAAGTCTTCATGGCCGAGGCGAAGGAGCTGTATTTCTTCGGGGAGGCGGGACGAGCCGAGGAACGCCCCGAGACCCTCGACGACTACCACGGCCATTTCCCCTTCGACGCGGACTACCAGTACTTCGGCGATGCCACGGTGATGTACTACCGGCACGCCGAGACTGCAGACGCCATTCAGGCGTACAATCCGGACGCGAAACTCCTGGCCATCGTCCGCGACCCCATCCAGCGGCTGCTCTCCCAGTTTCAGTACCACAAGCAACTCGGCCTTCTCAACGAATCGACCTCCCTGTCTGAAGCCCTCGACGGGCGCGACCCGAAACTCCTCCGCGACAGCCACTACGAAGAGACCCTTCCGGCCTACACAGAACGCTTTGGGCCCGAGCAGTTCAGGATTGTGAGCCTAGAGGCGGGCAAAGACACCCCCGACGCCCTCTGGGCCACCCTCCTCGACTTCCTGTCGCTCCCAAATGCCCCCCGTCCGACCGGTGAAGACCGCCCCGAGAACCCGACGGGAAGCGCCGCCTTCCGAGCCGTCTACCGAATGACCGTTCGCCCCCTGCGGCGTCACCTGCCCGGCGCGTACCGCTGGCTGCTCGGAAGCCCCCCGGCCCGGACCGCCAAGCGTGCCTTGCTCCGCCTCCTGGGCACCGCCGGGTCCAAAACCGACCTGCTTCCCCCCGAACTCGAAACGCGCCTCCGAGACGAGTTTGCTCCCACGTACGCCTACCTGCAGACGCTAGGGTTCGACGTGTACGAGGGGCCGTAACACCAGACCGGACTCTTTCCTGCCCCCGAGACATGCCCCAGGGTTCCATCTGAGGACCAGGATCAGGGGAAGCGATCGATTTGAGTGACGAGGGGGCTCCGGCTCAGGGCAGACGGGAGCAGCGGGTAGTGCGCCCTCGCCGAGAAGGTGGCCGGCACACGGAGCCCTGCCGCGCGATAGGCGCGCCAAACGAGCTCTGTGCAGTACAACGCCCCTGGCGTGGACGCATCGAACACACGATCGTAGGGAAGGGCTCGATTGACGTATTCGCGAGCCATGGTTGCGGCCCGTTCGGCCGTACGGGGGTCCTCGACGCCCACACGGTAGAGCGCGGCCCGCGAGATGTGTGCGGCAGAGAGAAACTGGCGCAGCGGCTCCAGGCGGACGGATCCATCGTCCTGTACGCCCAGCAAAGACTTCGGCGAGGCGTGGATTACGTAAGCGCGGCCGTTCCGGCGCCACACCATCCCCACGTGCGAGAAATGGCTGCCGTAGTCCTCGATGTAGCCATCGAGGAAGAGCACGATGCGGCTCTGCCACGACGTGCCGCGCACAAACAGGAGGTCTCCCGTCCGAAACTGGGACGTATCCTGTACTCCCAGGGCGTCGTCGGCATCTCTTGCCCCACCCGGACTACTCGATTCAGCCCCTGCCCACACTACCGCGGCAATAACACATACAATAACGGACGCTCGTCGCATCGGATTGTCGGCCCAGCTTGGACGAAGCCCATACCGTTTACGGAGCCCAAGATGCAGACGGGCTCAACAAGAATCAATCCCGGGGCATTCTTTTGGCCTATTGCGTTGACCTATCGGGGCGCAGCGCTTCTTCGATGGGAGTTCCGCCGCCGTACAGCGTGATGGCGTGGCCGACCGTCGCGTCGCCGTCGAGACACGTCACCACAGACTGCGCGACGTCGGCCCGGGAAATCGGATCGCCGGTCTCCGGGTCCTCGTCGAAGTAGGCCGCCACCCGTCCGGTGCCCTCCTCGTCTGTAAGGCGGGTGGGGCGCAGGATGGTCTCGTCGAGCGAGGACCGCTGGAGCGTCCGGTCGGCCACGTGCTTCGCCACGATGTAGGGCTTGATCGGGCCCTGTCGACGCTCGGGATCGCCGGCCCCGCGCGAGCTGATCATGACGAACCGGTCGATGCCACGCTTCGCACAGGCCCGCACGGCCCGCTCTGCCCCCCACAGATCGACCAGGATCGTCTTGTCCCAGCCCGTGCTGCCCCCGGCCCCCGCGGTGAACACGATCGCGTCCGCCCCCTCCAGGGCCGGGGCGAACTCGTCCTCGAGGTCGCCGAGCCGCGGCTCACCGCCCCGCTCACGGATCGTGTCGAACTGATCTTCTGAGCGCACGACCCCGACGGGCTCATGGCCGGCGTCGTTGAGGAGGGGAAGAAGACGGCGGCCGATGCCGCCATTTGCGCCAATGACTGCGACAACCATGAAGAGATCGGACTCAATTCCAGAAGGGCAGCGACATCGCCCTTCCGTATCCATATCGTCCGCGGGATGTTGCAGCACAGGACCGAAATGCATGCGCCGTCTTTTCCGGCCCGGTGCCACCTTGCTTCCAGGCCCCGACTACCAACTCAGGCCGATCCGGATCATGTGTTGTACGCTGGTCTCCCGGTAGTCGCCTTCCAGGGTTGCCGCGTCGATCACGTCCCCGACGCTCGACGGCTCTTGCTGAGAGCGGCCGTAGGCCCGAAAGGTGTACCCGGCCATCACGCCTGTGGACTCGCCCAGAAGCTCGGTGAAGAGGGCCTCCAGGTTGATGTTCAGCATGCGCCGCATCCGGGTCCGTGACGTCTCGATGGAGGGGTCGTCGTTTACAATCTCATCGGCGTCGTTGCCCCCCAGCGAGGTCGCCACCGCCGGCACGAGGACGGCAGACCCACGGACGAAGAGATTGTCTTTGATGAAGTCGGGCCCCACGGGCAACTGAAGCTCCGCCCCGCCGCCGGCTCCGAGCCCCCCGGCCCCGCGGTGCAGGTTCGTGAGGTCCGGGTTTTGCGGCTGGACGTACCGGTAGTCGAGGTTCACCCGAATCGGAACGTAGATGCTAAGCGGGAGGCGGAGAAAGTCGTCGAAGAGCGTCGCGTTGCCGCCGAAGAGCGCCTCCGCCCCAATTGTGCGCCGCGTGTCCCGGTCGAAGCCCCCCGTGTCAAGGCTCGATGCGTAGTCGACCAGCAGCGACCCATTCGACCCGGAGATCATGAGGGCTTGGCTATTGGTGTTGTAGTTGTACACCCCTGCATTTTCCCCCGATCCGCCGAAGGTAAAGTCGGTCGACAGGTTTCCAACGGACAGGGCCGTGGGGCTGCCGTCTTCCTCAGACTCCGACAGGGCCTGCGCCCCCGCCGCAAGGGGCCCTGCGGCAAGGAATACCCCCAGCAGGAATGTCGATAGAAGAACCGGTACGGTCGGAGCGTCTCGGTGTCGAAGCACCATCGTTCTGTCCAGGATTCATTTAGAAGTATAAGAGCGCGAGAGACAGAGTTCTCTTTTTACGTACCGTGCCCGGGCAGACAATCGGACTGTGTGGGTGACCCAAAACATGCCATGAGGCCTGCCCGAATTGGTCTGTATCCGGACCTTCAATTCAACAGTGCATTCTGCACTTTCCGTAGGGATTTGAGCGATACCCCCGTTTCTTCCCCCTCTTTTGAGGTCAGAAATTGGATGATCCTTCTTGCCTGGATTCAGACAAGAGATTATCCACAGGACCGACCGAACCGATGCCGGTCATTGCGGGCGGTCTGGCGGGTCGGCGAAGGGGGTTTTTTGGGCCTCCCCGGACGGTTCACTTTCGTTGCCGGAGTCGTCAAGGGCAGTCACAACATAGTAGTAGGTGGTCCCATTCTGCACCGCATCGTCTGTGTAGTTTGTGCCCGAAGCTAAGTCTTCCCCATTCACGGGGCTCCGCCCCTCCGTACTGGCAATCGAGGAGGTTGACCGGTAGACGTTGTACCCGTCCAGGTCTTCAGCCTGAACACTTCGCCAGTCGAGCACGATGGCGCTATCCTCGGAGTCCGCGCTTAGTCCACTTGGAGGGTCGGGGGGCGTGCTGTCCCCTCCAAATCCTGGAAGGTCGCACCCCGTCCAGGCCAAACTGAGCGCAAGACCGAGACACACAGCCACGATTGAGCTGAGGCGTACTGGAACCCGCAATTTCGGGCACTTGGAATCACAGGAGGACATGAACATGACGAAGTATTTTGAAGGATCGTATTGCAGCGTCGAGGAGACGAAAGCAATTCCCTATCGAACCACCGTGATCTTCTGGGTCACCGTCTGTTCTCCTACTTCGAGTCGCCCGAAGTAGACACCGCTGGCGAGCCCGTCGCTACTGAGCGTGACTCGGTGGCGCCCCGCCTGCTTACTGCCGTCTTCGAGGACCGCGACCCGGCGCCCGAGCACGTCGTAAACGGCGAGGCGGACGTCTTTCTCTTCAGGAAGGGCGTACTCGACGGTGGCTTGTCTACGAAACGGGTTTGGGTACGAGGTAAGCACGACCTCGTCCGGCACGACCGACTGGCGCTTGTCCTCAATGAATGACGCGTCCCCAACGGCCAGTTGCAGAGATGTGCTGTCCACACGCTGGAGGGTGACGGCCTGTCGGGCCCGCAGGTCGTAACTTTGACCGGTTGAGGAGTTAAGAAGTGCGACTTTGCGGTTCTCTACCGCGTCCAGCCCAGAGGCGCTCAGGAGAATTGGCCCCTCAGTGTTGGTCCGAAGCCGAAGGTCAAACGTCGTGCCTGCACCTGTTTCTGCACTCAACGGCCGGCGCTCAGCGGCGAGAAGACGCTTTCGCTCGGCAACATCCTCCGGTGCCTCCAGACGCAAGCTGACCGTCGAAAAGCGATTTGGAGGCGCAACCACATCACCTCTCCCAAGCCCCTCCTCAGCGTCTTCTGCGATCCGGATGTGGACCGTAGACACTGGTTTCTCTTCCCCGCGGGGCCGGGCCGTGAGAGCAAGCCGTTCCGTGCTGGCTTCCGTCCCTCCTGTGTCTGAAGGAAGCGCGTTCGGATAGGGAACCGTAAGGGAATCTAAGCCACGATCATTGAGGAAGTAGAAGGCCTCTCCTGTCTGGGCCGAGGCGAACGTCTCTGCCTGTGTGAACGCTCCGCCGAAGCGCCACAGTGCCTGCAAGGAGTCATCATTGGCGGCCTTTACGCGATCCCATTCTATTCCCTGACGGTAGGGATTCGAGACGATATTCCATCCCTCGTGGAGGGCAATGGCATAGCTGGTGTCACTCCTGAGGTCAACAGTCTCGATGCGGTCCTCAAACGACCATGTCTCGGTGCTCGTTACCCAAAATCCTCGGCCGGGGCGGAAGGCAAACGTCGATGACTCGTCAAACTCCTGGAGATAATTTTCGGAGGAGCCATCGTCCCAGTAGGCCTGCCAATCAAGCCCTGCCTCTCCACTGATCGTCCCTTTAAGAGAGCGATCCACAGCCCCGGGAAGGGCTACAAGTTCATAGTCCTCAGACCCGGATGCATCTCCAAAGGACCGGCTGACATCGGCTTGTAGCTCCGCGGCTCGCGTGGTGAAGCTCGACACGTCCGACCAGGGCCCATTCTCGGCGTTTTCAGCCCGTACCCGCCAGAAGTACGCCGTTCCCTTGTCCAGACTCTGCAGGGAAAGCCTCGTATTGCTGGTGGTCCGGTCTATTTCGATGGGCTGGAAGCTCGAGTCCGTGGCCAGTTGTACGCGGTATTCTTGATCTACGCCGTCGATCTCCCAGTCGAGCGTGGGGAACGAGACCACGGACGTTGCCTGAGTGGTGGGCGAGAGGAGGGTTGGGGCGACCTCGGCCGCAATCGGGTTTCCGTCCGCATCCGCCGCAGAGACGTTGTTAACGCTAAGGTTGTAGTTCTTGCCACTGGGTGCGTCCTCATCGGCGGAGAACTCGATCTGAACCAAGTCTCCCTGATTCTGGGAATTGTTATCAACACTCGCTCGCTTGGCGAGAATATTCTTCAGAGAGGTGTTTTTACCCGCTTGGTTTCGGATCCCGACATCAATGGTCCCGGTCGAGTCGTTTATGGTCGAACGGTACTCCACGTCATTGCCGAAAAACGATCCCGGCCCATCACTGACAACATCGAGATTTTCGGCGTCATATTCTACGGTGAAGGTCGCACGAAAGAGATCATCCGCGGGTTGCGACTCACTACCGACGTCTACGCTCGCCTGAGCTGTTTCGCCGGCATCAGGATTCGATCCAAAGTTCGCGACGAATGGAATCTGAAAGTCGGGAGCCGTGTAGGTTGTCGACTCCGTGTCGGAAGCCCCACCCCCGGTTGAGGCTGTGAGTTCGATGGTACGTTCTGTTCCGTCGAGCAGAATGTTGC
Organism: Salinibacter sp.; assembly: GCF_036626415.1. Taxonomy (GTDB): domain Bacteria; phylum Bacteroidota; class Rhodothermia; order Rhodothermales; family Salinibacteraceae; genus Salinibacter. Next base: position 4,362 of record NZ_JAZKRW010000031.1, on the reverse strand, counting down.
TCGTCAGGTGAGTCACTTCGTAGCGGCTTGAGAGCTGCTGGGAAATCTCCTGGTATATCGTTTCTAGGTCCGAAGAGTTTGGGGCCTGGAAGAACCGCCCACCCGTCTGATCGGCGATATCTTGTAGGTCATCGGTGTTGACGCTTCCTCCCAGGCCGATCGTGTAGACCGGCACGCCCGCCTGATTGGCCAAGTCGATGACATCCTGCTTCGAGTTTGAGCTTTCATTCTCCTGTCCATCTGTTAGGGCAAGCACAGCAGGACTGTTGGCCTCCAACTCAATCTCCTCAATCCCTTGAATCATTCCGTCGTACAGGGCCGTCCCGCCCCCCGCGGAAAGGCCATCAATGGCTGCCTTCAGGGCTCCCACATCCGACGTAAAGGGCTCGTCAATGCGGACACCATTAGAGAAACTGATGACCGAGGCCTGGTCCCCGACTTTGAGCTGGTCGACAAACGTCTTGGCAGCCTCCTTCGCGTCTGCCAACGCTCCTCCTCTCATGCTTCCGCTGCGATCAAGAACAAGGGACGAGGAAACATTTCCTCCACTTTCTCGGATTTCGTCGACGTCAACGATGGTCTCGGAGGCCCCCTCTTCTTCCATCTCGAAATTTTCCCCGTTGAGGCCCGTCACAATGTTACCCTCCGAGTCCGTGATCGTGACCACGCTGGTTATCATGGGGAAGAAGCTAGTGCGCACCTCATTGAACGTAACTTCGAGTTCTGAAAGTGGAGTTGCCCCTGACGTCACTAACGAGAAAGACTGCGGACCGTCTTTGATACTTTTTTTGTGTGATACACTTATTGTATAATTACCTTTTGATGTATTCGAAACAAAAACCTGCTCCACATTATCCCGAGTATTATCACCAGTTTGTGCAGAGTTTCCCGGTTTTGATGGATTCAAAATAAATGGTTCGTACATGTTTCCATTTGGACCCTCGACCCGAACGTCGAGATCATTCACTAATATCTGATCATTAGGATCTAAATCTACACTGGGGGAATCCCCCTCCGGGTCTGTCCAGGTCACAGTTGCACGCAGGGGAGAAGAGCCGTCGCTGGAGACCTTATATTCGAATGTCTCATTTTCGCTAAGCTCTTCTTCTCGAATCAGATCCTCAGCATTGGCATCAGTGGTAATCAAGTCAGCGGCTTGTTCAACATTCATCAGGCCCCATCCGTGTCGATAATCGGGGCCATCATTGCCGGTAGCATCGTCGGCAGAGTGAATCAGGAGGGCTTTGATTGTCGATGAAAGGGGCATGTCACCATTATTTAGGTTTTTATAGTGCTCCTGCAGAAGCCCGATTGACCCACTTACCATCGGAGTAGACATTGAGGTACCACGCTTAGATTCATATTCATTGTCAGAATTCGGGTTTTTGGGGTCATATGTGGAGGAATAAACACCAACCCCATTAGCTACTAGATCGGGCTTTATACGTCCATCATCAGTGGGCCCCCATGCGCTAAAAGTCGACATTTGCACATCGCTAGGAGAGGAATAACCCCCCGAAATTGCTTCCACAGCCCCCACAGTAATGATGTTCTTTGCCGTACCCCTTCTGGGCACTGAATCATAACCATTCTGTCCTCCGTCTGGGTCTCGTGTCACCCCTATAGCTGTGTCGCCAGTAGCCGCTACCACGTGAGTGACTGGCTGATTGCCTGGTTCGTCGATTCTGTCGTTCCCTGCGGACTTTACTATAACATATTTTGGCGCATTATACGCTATCTCGTCCCAACGCTGCGCGTCAGATCCATAGAACCCGAAGCCCCAATCTTCTTCTGAATCAATGCTTGGATTTCCATACCACTTCCAGATGTTATCGCCAGTATCAAAACGCCATCCAGTTATGGTTCCATACGAATGGTTCGAAACCCCCAGACCATTTCCTGCAGCCGTTGCCATCTCACTATTGTCAGCGTTTGAATCCCAAGCATCAAGTTCCGCCTCGAATGCCATACCCTGAGCGTCATTATCCACTCCTGCGGCGATCATCGTCCCTGCCACGTGAGTGGCATGATCATCAACCGATGCGTTATCCTGCTGGTTGATTCGACTCTGGCCTCCAGAATCTTCAAACTCCTGATGCGAGGCCAGGGGTACGTCCCCAACTTCCCATATTCCGAGTGTCTCACTTGCACCAGTTAGGGAAAGGCCCAGCCCACCCCCCGGATGCACCTCGTCGACTGAAGATGTGATCGCACCTTCACGGTTCAGATCCATCTCATAGAGAGGCTGGCCATTCACGATCCGCTTCAGAATGATGGTTCGGCCGTCCTCCGTTTCCCTGCGGATAGGTATGCCTCTCTGCTCGGCGTAGACTTCAACTTCTGCACGCTCCTGTTCCCATTCAGAGGCAAACTGTTTAGCAAGCTCCTGGAGCTTTTCCCGGGATCCTGGCTCCTGCCCCTGCACTACGTCAGGAATGAGGAGAAAAAACGGGACAAGGAGGAGAACAAGAGCTTCTCTTAAGCTGGACATCATACCTACTCGTTTTATAAATCCCTAATTTATAACGAATTACTCTAATGTTACAATTATAATTTACTTAATATTCGAATAAATTATATTTTCCAAGTCATTTACTAAATTTAAAAGTTCTTCAGGGTAGTATTTGTTATCCCCCCCCATTTGTGCTTTAAATATTGACATTTTTTTGTTTTTATTGTTCCTTATTTTTAATATCAAAGATTTGGATGGATCGTCGAGTCTAGCTTCATTATCATCGGGAAACCGACTGGGCGGTGATTGGGACACAAACTCTTCTACTTTGTAACTTATATTCTCAAATTCTTTTTTCTCCATATAACCCTCTTCAATCTTATTTTCCTCTATGTTTATTTTCCCATTTTTAATTTCGTATGCTCTTTCTCTTATAATATATTTCTTACAAAAAGTAATATTTATTCCATACCCTACTATATCTCCTTCTGAATACTCTTCGCCCCCACCAAATTTATAAGATACAAATACGTGTTTTGATCTTACTTTAATTTCATCTGGAAATTCCTCCCTGTTTATACTTCTGTCTTCCATCATTTCAATCCCCCAAAGACTCGAATTATTAATCACGTATTCGTTTTCAATCGGATCGATGCTCCAGGCTTTTGATCTCGAACTTTCTCTCATTCTCGATAGACTATTTATTTTCAAGCGTTCACGAGTCTTGTGTTCATAGTAGTGCAAGTTCAGGTTAAGCCCGAGGCCCACTAATGGACCGCCTTTATTATTCAGCTTTTCACCATGATATTCTGTCTTCACCTGCTTTCTGAACTCCGTATCTACCTTGTTTAGCTGCTGCGCTTGAGCTTTGAACATCCCGAGCATGACGACGAAGATGCAGGGGAGTACAGTGCAACTAGCAGAAGAAAGGAGTCGATGGTTGAGATAAAACATGTCGGAATAGTTTGAAGCTTGTCCTGAGCCATTAGTGGTCCTGCGCATTCATCTGAGCGCGATGAGGTGAGCTATGTGGAAGGGTCAGCCACTGAGACACAACCAACAATAACCATCACTTTGACCCCTTTTATACTTTCAATTTTACTTTTATTAAGTTATTGATTCATATTTTTTAATATGGAACGGAATGGATAAATTTACTACTTTTCCTCGTACTCTTGGCTTAGTTCAAGAAGGTCAATTTTTCTCCAGTGTCGCGCGGTGGCTCTCATCACTGATCCGTTCCAACTCGACGGAAAGACGGTCTTCATTCATCTCCCCCGTGATTTGAGAAATATCCTCGGTTTCGGCTGGATAGTTGACGTCGTCTAAAAAGAAACGGATTGTTCCATCCGTGACTGTGTAATTCCCTTCCCCCTGTACCGTGGATGGAATCTCATCGCCTGAATTCGCCTCGACAACGAAGAAGCCCTCCCACGTCTCATCCGCTTCCAGCGTCAGCTGTCCCTCGCTCACCTCCTCAGGAATAGATACAGGTTCCGCATCAACGTCCATACTGACGAGCGCGTAGGTGCCAGTCAATTCTCTTCCTCCTGAGCTGTTGGAGTCACAGGCACTAACCAGGGCTCCGGCTACCAGCACTCCCACCAGAATCAGTGAAATAACGGTGACTGAGCTGTAAGGGGAATGGTCAGAGTGATCGTGCATGGGAAAGCTCTCGTTCGACAGAGAAAATGTGACTGATTGAAAGGGTGTCCCACCGAGATCCAAACCCATCGGCCCTGCAACGCTCAGCAACTGCGCCATGGCCTCCCCGCACGAGAAGAGTTTTACCGTGGTGGTCCTTCACCTGCCGTACACGACGGTCGTGTACTTCACATAAAGGCCCAGAATGCTTCGCGTCTTGAAGTCAACATGGTGGATGTTCGAGATCTCTCCATCCGTCGCAGCGG
>NZ_JAZKRW010000030.1:0-26562 GCF_036626415.1 Salinibacter sp. | reverse complement strand
AGTGAGGCCCCCGCCCGGATCTTGGCGTAGGCCGACGCCGCGTCGTGCACCCCTCCCACGCCGACAATCGGAATTTCGCCGTCGGTCGCGCGGTAGAGGTACTGCACCAGGCGCGTCGCCCGGTCCTCCAACGGCGGCCCGCTGAGCCCGCCCGCCCCGATCTCTTCGAGCCGCTCGTCGGACGTCTGCACGCCCTGCCGGTCCGGGGCCGTGTTCGTCGCGATAAAGCCGTCCACGTCGTGGGCCGTCGTCACCGCAAGGATTTCTTCCAGCCGCGTGTCGAACAACACACGGTCGCTGAGGGGAGGGCTCAGCTTGATCAGAACGGGCACTGCCAGCCCCGGCGCCTTCTGCTCCGCCGCGATGGCGTCGAGCAGCGTGTCGAGGGCCGCCGGGTCCTCGAACGTGCCCCCGTCCGGCGTATTCGGACACGAGACGTTGAGGGTCACGTAGTCCGCCGGCCCCACCAGGTGCCGAAAGCTCGTCCGGAAGTCTTCGAGGGCCGCCTCTCCCATGATGTCGGGATCGTGGGTCTTGGCCAGGTTGACGCCAAGCGGGCGCGATCGGTCCGACCGTCCCTGCTCCAGTCGCTCCGCGACCGCCTCCGCCCCCTCGTTGTTCAGGCCCAGCCGGTTGATGAGGGCCTGGTCCTCCGGCAGTCGAAAGGCGCGTGGGGTCGGGTTGCCCGCGGCGGGGCGGGCACTCACGGAGCCCACCTCCACAAACCCGAACCCGACGGCCTCCCAGAACGGCACCGCCTGGGCGTTCTTGTCGGCCCCGGCGGCCAGCCCCACGGGACTGGGAAAGGTGTTCCCCCAGAGGCGCTGCTTGAGGCGCTCGTCCTCGAACCGGTACTGCGACGCCACGAGGGGCAAAACCGTACGCTGGGCCATCCGGGCCGCCCACAGGCTTGCGGTGTGCGCTTGCTCAGGGCTCATCCGGAACAGCAGCGGTCGCAGAAGCTGGTACATGCGCACTTCGATGTCGTCGGGCAGAGGAGGGGGAGGACACACCGATCACTTGCCTCTTTGGACCCGTATCCGGGACACTTCGTTTCTCTGCCGCTCGCCGTTTTCTCGCCCACCGCTCTTCGTCGTGCCCGCTCCGATTTACCAGGTCGATGCATTTTCGACCACGCCGTTCGCCGGAAATCCGGCCGGCGTGTGCATGCTGGAGGGACGCCGCAATGCCGACTGGATGCAAGAGGTGGCCGCCGAGATGAACGTGTCGGAGACGGCCTTCCTGCGGCCCCAGGGCGAGACCACGTACCGGCTGCGCTGGTTCACGCCCACCGATGAGGTCGCCTTGTGTGGCCACGCCACCCTCGCCAGTGCGCACGTCCTCTGGACAGACGAATACGCGTCTCCCGAGGCTCCTCTTCACTTCGAGACCGCGAGCGGGCCCCTCACGGCACGCCGCAACGCCGGATGGATCTGGATGGACTTTCCCGCCGACCCGGTGGCGCCGACCGATCCGCCCATCCCACTTCTCAATGCTCTCGACGGCGCCATGCCGGATGAGGTCGGATGGAGCGGGCGCGACTATCTCGTTCGCCTGCAGAGCTCAGAGACCGTGCGCGCCCTTCAGCCGGACCTCTCAGCCCTGGAGAGCCTCGACGACGCGCGGGGCGTCATCGTAACCGCTCCCGCCGCGACCAACGACGTGGATTTCGTGTCGCGCTTCTTCGCCCCCCGCGTGGGCGTTCCGGAGGATCCCGTGACGGGCTCCGCCCACTGTGCCCTCGGCCCCTACTGGGCCGCCGAAACGGGACGTACCGCACTCACGGGCCATCAGGTGTCGAAGCGCGGGGGCACCGTCCGCGTCCGCCTCGACAGCCCGGATGCGGAGCGGGTCACGCTTGGGGGACAGGCCGTCACCGTCGTCGAAGGCCACCTCGACGCGTAACGAGTCCGCCCCTACCATCCGGGCCGCAGGATGAGCCCAAAGTCCCAGTTCTTGGTGCGCTGGAAGGTACGGGCGTAAAACGCCTCCATGACGATCGCACCCAGCACGTTCACCCGCGCCGAGACGCCGGCACTCGTCACCGGCTGGGCCGATACGGAGCTCTCTGAGGTGCCAGTCCCCAACCGCCCGTTCGTACCCGTCCCAATTGTGTTCGAGGAGAACGACAACTCCGTCAAGTCCTCGCTTGTCCACGCCACCCCGGCGTCGGCGAAGAGGACGAGGTCGGTCGGCAGGTACTCGAAGGTCGAGAGGCTCAAGACCTCCGGGCCCAAGAGCGGGAGGCGAACCTCAGCGCTGCCGAGGGCCATTCGGGTGCCATAAAGCCGCCCAATGTCACACACTCCCTGCTGCCGGCACTTTGGCTCCTCAAAGATCGAGTTGAAGCTGTACCCCCGCACGAAGCCGACCTGATACGGATCCCCAAGCGTCTCGCGGACAAAGTTATCCGTCAACTGCCCGTCAAACTCATTCGCCCCATAGTTTCCGCGGTGAAGGCCCCGGACCGCAAACGTGACCGGCTCGCGGTAGAAGTAGCGCCGGTAGTCCGCCAAGACCGACACGAAGTTTCGAGAGCCAAACTGGGGCGTCACCTGGAAGCGGTAGCGCCCACCCTGCAGGGGCGAGGTCAATCCGGAGCTGGAAAAGTCGCCGACGTAGGCGAGGCTCACACGACCAAAGTAGATGGGATCACGCGACGTGCCGATGTCGATCTCCTGCGATTGCCCAAACCGGTTGAACGCACGGGCCGTCACGTCGAACCCATAGCGTGTGCCCCCGAGGCCCAGCTCCAGTCGGTTCGTCTGAGAGAACGGATAGCTCGTCTGCGCGCCCACCTGTGTGCGGAAAATCCGCTGGACGATCTGCACGAAGTTCCCGTTGGGCGTACGGCCAATTTGCCCATAGGCCGACGGCTGGTGCGAGATCCCAACGCCGTAGTCAAATCGGTTCTCTTGGTTGGAGTAGAAGACGCCCCCGCCGATGTCTTTGATCGTCCCGTTGGCCTGCACGAAGACACTCAAGTTGCGGTGCCCGAGCATGTCACTAAACATAAAGCCCACGCCGCCCGCCACCTGGGTGCCCACAGGTCCCCCCACGGAGGCCCCCACCGAGGGGGGGACGATTCGGTCAAGGTATAGCCGGTCGCTGGCTTTCGACGTATTGGTCGAGTCCACGTCCTTTAGCCCGGTCATCGGGTCGTCCAGGTAGCTGCCCACCAGCCCTTCTCCCTTCGGCTGCACGGGCGGGAGCAGCGCCGCGGTGCTGGCGCCCCCCTCCGGCGTCATCCGCTCGCCCTGCGTCTCCTCCGGCGAGAGCCCCACGATGGAGTAGCCCCCGTTCGAGAAGACCGAAAACATCATCCGCCCACTCCGGCGAGCCACCGACAGGGCGGGGGAGAGGGCCGTGATGCCGCTCACACCGGTCTGCAACTCCGTGATGCGGTAGGTGGCCTCCTCATCCAGATCATACCGGTACACGTCCTTGAATCCGTCCTGGTCGGCGACGAAGTAGATGCTGCGGCCGTCCGGGCTGAACTGCGGATTGTGCTGCATGCCCGCAGAGAAGGGCCGGATCGTGCGAATCTTCCTAGACTCGACATCGATCAGCCCAATGCGCTCTTCCCCGTATTCGAGCGTCTCGAAGTTTGTGCCGTTCGGCCCGCGGTCCGTCGTAAACGCGAGGGTCTCCCCGTCCGGCGACCACGTCGGCTGCAGGGCCGCGTACCGGTCGTTGGTAAGCTGGCGCACGCTCTTCTGCTCCAGGTCGTAGACGTACAGGTCACTCAACCCCCCCTCCAGCCCCGAGAAGGCGATGGACTGCCCGTCGGGGGACCAGGCCAAGTTGTGGATCGCACCGACGTCCTCCACCGCCGTGCGCGTCCGAATTTCGCCCGTCTGGACGTTGAACGTGTTGATCTCGTTGCGGCCGTCCGCGAACGTGATGAACGCAAACCGCCGCCCGTCGGGCGACCACGCCCCCGCCGAGTTGATGAACCGGAGCGCGTCAAAGTGTGGATTCGACCGGGTGCCCTCCAGTTCCTGCACAATCTCACCCGTCTCCGCGTCGGCAACGAAGAGGTTCGTGTTGAAGAGGTTGCGGCGCGAAATGAAGGCCACGTAGCGGCCGTCCGGGCTTACCGCCGGGGAGATGTTGAGCTGGTAATCGCCCCCCGGCTCTCCAATCACCGCCGTGCCGACCGAGTCGACCGGCGTCCGGCCTTTGGTGCCTGGCAGAAACGCGTCACGGGTGGCCTGCTTCCACTCCTCGGAGAGCGAATCGGCCGAGATGCCGAGCGTGTACACGAAGGCCGAGTCGAGCCCCACCCGTCCGCTCATCTTGTAGAGGTCCGTGACGGTGGCGTCGCCGTACTTGCCACCAATGTAGGCCATGTACGCCTGCCCGTAGCGGTAGGGAAAGTAGGACTGCTGGTCGCGCGTGAGCTGCCGGATGGTGGGCAGGTCCTCCCGCACGGCCGCGTCCCGCATCCACATGGCCGTGTGCGAATCCTGCCGCCCCACCGAGAGATACTCGGCCATGCCCTCAATGAACCACAGCGGCATGTTGCGGAGCGAAAAGCCTTCGTTGTCTTTGCGAAGGGCAATGTCGTACTGGAACGAGTGGACCAGCTCGTGCCCGAGCACGTGATCGGTCTCCCCGTAGCTTCCCGTGAGCGGCATAATCACCCGCTCCTTGAGGCTTTCCGTCACCCCGCCAGTCCCCTGCCCCAGTTGGCCACGGATGGCATTGGTCTGCTGAAAGTCGGGGCTGTTGGCGTAGAAGATCAGCGGCTTCTTCTGCTGAAACTCCCGAAGAAAGGTGCGAGAGTGTCGATCGTACCACCGCTCCGCCATCCGGGCGGCGTCCTCAACGGCCTGCTTCTCTTCCGGATAAAAGTAGATCTCGAACTGGTCCGTCTCGAACGCCTGAAAGTCGAACTGCTCGTACTGGACCTTATTTTGCCCAAAGTACTGCGCCGAGGCGGGCCCCACGGCTCCGACCATCGAGACCAGCGACAGCACGACGAGGGCGAGGGACGAACGTGCGAGAAATCGTTGCATGGCGGCCAAGGGCGTCAACGGGGCTTAACGAAACCTGCACTTTGGGGAAGGTTCTACATGTATCGCTTGGGGCGCGAAAGGGTTCAACCGTTACACGGCTGCGCACCCGGAATAGAACTTGCGCTCTCCAAGCAATCGCATGTATGCTCCGCCCGGCGATGGCCAATCTACCAGCCAGGACGCCCGCCGAGAAGCGGAGTCGCCAGAATACGTTTGTGCAAAAGTAAAACTTGCTAAGGAGACCGAGGGTCCGTCGTGGATGGAACGAGACTGTTTGCTCTCGCGTCGTTCCCAATCCCATCCTGCACCCCTTGGTGTGTAATTATCGTCCACAGAGGACGACCCTGAGGCCTCATTCCTATCCTGCGCACAGCCGCCCCTTGCCTGCGCTCGTATGGACGAGTATCGCACCCGCGTTCGGATCTATGCCGGGGTCGTCGTCTTCCTCTTCCTCCTTCTTGGACTCCGTCTGGCGCAGCTCCAGGGCTTCAACGGGGCGTCCGAGGACGGCGCCCCGCCGGGCAGTGCCGTCCGGGAGCAATCGGTGGAACCGGCCCGCGGCGCCATGTACGCCCGGGACAGCACCCTCCTGGTCGACAACCGGCCCACCTACACGATCCTCATCACCCCTCAGTACTTCGACGCGTCGAAGGCCCCGCTCTTGGCCGACCTCTTGGGAGTCGCCGACTCAACGGTGCGTCGTCGGTTGCAGGACGCGCGCGAACGCAACTCCTTTCGCCCCATCCCGTCGTTCCGGGGGGTCTCGTTCGACACGTTCAGCCGCGTGCAGGAGCACCTTTACGAATTGCCCGGCGTCTCGTACGACGTGGAGCTGCGACGGCGCTACCACACGGCTGCCCGGGCGGCTCACGCCCTCGGCTACGTCCACGAGATTGACCGTCAAACCCTGTCCCGCATGCCCGCGGACTACCGGGCCGGCGACCGGATTGGCCGCACGGGGCTGGAGCACGTTTACGAGTCGATGCTGCGGGGCGACCGGGGCCGCGAAATGGTGCTCGTGAACGTGCACGGGACAGAGGTCCGGCAATACCAGAACGGCGCCATGGACATTCCCCCCCTCGGCGGCCACGACCTCCGTCTCACCCTCGACCATCAGGTGCAGGCCCTGGCCGAATCGCTTTTCGTGGGCAAGCGCGGCGCGGCCGTGGCCCTCGACCCCGACACCGGCGGCATCCTTTCGCTCGTGAGCACGCCGGACTTCGACCCGTCCTTGTTTGCCCAGTCGGTGAGCACCTCGGCCTGGGACAGCCTCCGCTCGGACCCGCGCGACCCGCTGTACAACCGCGCGACCCAGAGCGGCTACCCTCCTGGATCCACCTGGAAGCCGTTCATGTCCCTCGTCGCCCTCGAAACCGGGATGCTCACCGCCTCGGAACGCATGGACTGCCCGCCGAGCTACCAGATCGGGCGACGGGCGTTCAAGAACCACAATGGACAGGACGAGGGCCGGATCACGGTGGCGAAAGCCCTTGAGGTGTCGTGCAACACCTTCTTTTACCAGTTGATGGACAGCATGGATCTGGCGACCTGGCACGACTGGGCCCGGGAGTTTGGGTTTGGCCGCGCCACGCCGCTGGAGGGATTCCGGCAGGAACCCGGTCTGATTCCCGACTCGTCCTACTTCGACCGCATGTACGGCCGCTGGACGGACGGCTACACCATCAACCTCGGCATCGGGCAGGGCGACATGTCCGTAACGCCCCTTCAACTGGCCCGGTACGCGGCGGCCCTCGGCAATGGGGGCCGCCTGCCCACCCCCCACTTTGTCCGCGAGGCCGTCCATCCCGAGACCGGCGCGATCCAGCGCCCGGACCTGCCGCCCCCGGACCCCATTCCGGTCGACCCGGCCCACTTCGAGACCGTCCAGGAGGGCATGCACCGCGTCATGACCGACGGCACCGGCCAGTGGGTTCAGATTCCCGGCATTCCCAGCGCCGGCAAGACGGGCACCGCCCAGAACCCCCATGGCGAGGACCATTCGCTGTTCATCATGTTTGCGCCCTACGACGACCCCGAGATTGCCATCGCCGTGGCCGTCGAGAACGCGGGCTACGGGGCCACCGCTGCGGCCCCCATCGCGAGCCTGATGGCCGAGAAGTACCTGACGGGGTCGATCGCGGACACCTGGGAGCGGCGCTACTGGAAACGGCGCCTGCGCGAGGAGATTCGCAGCGCCCCGGAGAACGACTCCTCCGGGTCTCCCGGGCCGTCTGCCCCCGTACAGGCCACCTCTCAGCCCACGGCCCCCACCCTCGATTCGTCCCGCACCGACGCCCCCTCCCCGTAACGCCCGGCCATGAAGAGCCTGCTTCGCAAACTGGATCCCTGGACCCTCTTGCTGTGGGGGGCGCTCGCCGGAATGAGCCTCGTGGCCTTGTACAGCACCACCCACGGCCCGGCGGCCGAGTATCTGGGGCCGGGCGTCCAGAACAGCTTCTCGCGCCAGTTGCTGTGGATTGGCGTGTCGGCCGTCGGCATCGGAGGGACCCTCCTGCTTCCCGTCCGCTTCCTGCGGTACGCGGCCTATCCAGCCTACGCCGCGACGATCGGCTTGCTCATACTATCGCTCGTGATGGGCGTGGAGGTGCATGGCACGCAGGCGTGGCTTGCCCTCGGTCCGCTGCGGCTGCAGGTGTCGGAGCTCGCCAAGGTGGGCACGGTCCTCGCCGTGGCGCAGCTGCTGTCCGAGCGCCACACCCGAACCGGGCAGGACCTGGCATTTGCCCTGAAGGCCGCGGCCCTGATCGTGGTGCCGGCCGTGCTCGTCATCCTGCAGAATGATCTGGGCACCGCCCTCGTCTTCTTCGGCCTCGTGCCGATCATGCTCTTCTGGAGCGGCCTGTCCCTCTCGGTACTGCTGCTGATGGTCTCGCCCGCCATTGCGGGCTACCTCGCGCTCGTGTCCACCCCGGCCGCCCTCGCGTTTGCCGTCCTCTTCACCGGCGGGCTCTGGGTGTATTCCGGACGCCGCTCCGTGGCCGCCCTCGCAGCCACCTTCACCGCGGGCGTGACGGGAATCATCTCGTTCGTGCTCCGCAAGATCCTCCAGCCCTACCAGGTCGACCGCCTGCTGTCGTTCACAAACCCGGAGGCCGAACAATTCCGACAGGGGGTCGGCTTTCACCTGGTACAGTCGAAGGCTGCCCTCCACTCCGGCGGGCTCTGGGGGACCGGCTTCATGCAGGGCCCGCAGACGCAGGGGGCCTACGTGCCGGAGCAGACGACCGACTTTATCTTTAGCGTCGTCGCCGAGGAGTTCGGGCTCGTGGGCTCGCTTCTTGTGCTCGGCCTGCTGGCGGCCCTCCTTCTCCGGCTCATCAAGCTGGGGGCCGACGTCAAGCACCCCTTCGGCAGCATCGTGGCCGCGGGCGCCGTGGGCGTGTACCTGATCCACATCTTCATTAACATCGGCATGGTCACCGGCATGCTGCCCGTCATCGGGCTCCCGCTGCCGTTTCTGTCGTACGGCGGCTCGGCCATGCTCGCCAACACGGCCCTGTTGGCCATCGTCCTCAACACCCACATGCGGCGCGAGGACCTCTCGATTTACGGATACTGAGCCCCCCCGGCCCCGAACACGAACGGCCGCAGCGACCAGGCTCCCACCGGGCCTGGCCCTGCGGCCGTCGCGCATCTCGTGCTCCGAATACTGACGTGTGTGTCGGGGAACCTTCCTCCCCTCCCCCTAGGGAAGAACACCGCTCGTCCTCCCCCAGGTACAGGGGATTGACCGGCTCCCCAGCGCCGACGGGCTACGGGGCCACAGGCTCGTCCGTCTCGGCCCCCGCGGCCTGGCGGTCCCCGTTCGTCGTGAACTCCGGATACGCCTCAACGTCGTGCTCCATGCGATCGAGCCCGACCGTCTCTTTCTTGCCATTGAGCCGAATGCCGATCGCGGCGTCAACAATCGAAAAGACGAGGTAGCTCATGGGAAAGGTCCACAGGAAGGCCGCCGCCACGCCCACAAACTGCACGCCCACCTGCGACAGGCTGAAGCCCGCGGAATTGAACAGGCCCGCAGCGATCGTGCCCCAGGCCCCCGCCAGGCCATGCACCGCGATGGCCCCCACCGGATCGTCCACGTACCATTCCAGGGCGCGGGTGCCGTAGACCACCACGAGCCCCGCGACGGCCCCCGTGAGGATGGCGTACGGCGGCGTTAGGGCCGCACAGCCCGCCGTGATGCCGACGAGGCCGCCGAGCACGCCGTTCAGCGTCATCGTAGCGTCCGGCGTGCCGCCGTCGATCCAGGTCACCGCCATGGCGGCCACCGCTCCGGCCCCCGCCGCGACGAACGTATTCATGGCAATCTTGGCGATCGCGGTGGACCCGGCCGTCGTGGAGCCCGCATTGAAGCCAAACCACCCGAGCCACAAGATGAACACGCCGAGCGCGGCCAGGGGAAGACTGTGTCCCGGAATGCTGCGGGGCGTGCCGTCGTTCGCGTACTTGCCCACGCGCGGCCCCACGACCAGGGCGCCGGCCAGGGCCGCCCAGCCGCCGACGCTGTGCACGACCGTCGACCCTGCAAAATCGATGAACCCGAGCGCCTCCAGCCAGCCACTTCCGTTAAACAGCCCGCCCCAGGCCCAGGCCCCAAAGACCGGATAGATCAGCCCCGTAATGGTGACGGAAAAGATCAGGTAGCCGCTAAACTTGATGCGCTCCGCCACCGCTCCGGAGACGATGGTGGCCGCCGTCGCCGCAAAGACGGCCTGAAAGAAATAAAATGCATAGGTCCACGTTTCCGGCTGATCGCCCGTGCCGGTAAGGAAGAAGCCGTCGGTGCCGATGAGCCCCCCCCAGGACGTGCCGAACATCAGCCCGAAGCCGACCGCAAAGAAGACCAGCGCCCCGGCCGAAGCGTCCATCACGTTCTTCATGATGATGTTCACCGCGTTCTTCGCCCGCGAGAAGCCGGACTCCAGCAGCGCGAAGCCCGCCTGCATGAAAAACACCAGCGCCGCAGCGAGGATCGTCCAGACGTAGTTCAGGTTCGTCTGCGCCTGCTCGGCCGATTGCACCGCCTCGGCGACGTTCGACGGATCGGAGGCGGCCAGAACATCTGCCCCGAACGGAACAAGGAGAAGGCCCAAAACGGAAGGGAGCAGCGTACGTGTACTCATGCCGAAATACAACTATTTTTTGTGGTGGGATCCGTGATGACGCCACTTACTGTAGCAATACTCCCGAAAAACCACAAAAAATAGTGCTCTGTAGAAGCGCTCCCAAGACCCGCGGAACCGCTTCCGATAACTCTTTTAACAGGATCAACACATTTCGGGACTGCCTGGTCGGAAGACACGGGCCTTCCAGGGACGGTTGCATGTCAAAATCCGGGCTGTGCCGGTGCGGGGGTTCTCTCCGTGCCCTTCGTCTTCATTGCCCGATTGCGGAGCAAGAGGGCGCACGGGAGCGTGGGGGCACCGGCACTTTGTCCCTGCAGGGCTTCATAAGCAGTCCCCGCCGCCGAGGGGCGATTGCCGTGGGGCCTTCACTCTGCCGTCGGCTCCGGGCGCCCCGAGGACACCCCGTCGTGCGATCCACCGACCGGGGCCGTCTTTTTCTCATCGGTCTGCGCGGCCCGAGTGCGCTCCAGCTCCTCGCGGAGGTGCGCGGACGTGTGCGTGTCGGCCTCGGCCAGGGCCTCCGGGGCCCCCTCAAACAGCACCTCGCCCCCGTTGCGCCCGCCCTCCGGCCCAAGATCGATCACGTGGTCGGCCTGCTTGATGACGTCCATGTTGTGCTCGATCACAATCACCGTGTTGCCCGCGTCCACCAGGCCGTGCAGGACGTTGAGGAGGTGGCGCACGTCTTCGAAGTGCATGCCGGTGGTGGGCTCGTCGAGGATGTAGAGCGTGTCGCCCGTGCCGGGCCGAGAGAGCTCCTTCGACAGCTTCACGCGCTGCGCCTCCCCCCCGCTCAGCGTGGTCGACGACTGGCCGAGCGTGAGGTAGCCGAGGCCCACCGCGTCGAGCGTTTCTAGGGTGCGCACGAGCCGCGGCTGGTTCTCGAAGAAGTCGAGCGCCTCGGCGACGGTCAGGTCCAGCACCTCGGCGATGTTCTTGCCCTTGTACTCCACCTCCAGCGTCTCCGGCCCGTAGCGCCGGCCGTCGCATGCGTCGCAGGTGACGTCCACGTCCGGCAGGAAATTCATCTCCAGCGTGACCGTGCCGGTCCCCCCGCACTTCTCGCAGCGGCCCGGGTCCGTGTTGAAGCTGAAGCGGCTCTTCGTGTACCCCCGGATCTCCGCCTCCGGCAGCTGGGCGAAGAGGTTGCGGAGGGAGTCCATCAGCTTCGTATAGGTGGCCGCGTTGGAGCGCGGGGTGCGCCCGATGGGCTGCTGGTCGATCTCGATCACCTTGTCGGCGTTGTCGAGACCGTCGATCTGATCGTAGGGCAGGGGCACCGACTTGGCATCGTGGTACTCGCGGTGGAGGATGGGAAAGAGCGTCTGGTTGACGAGCGTGGACTTGCCGGAGCCGCTGACGCCGGTGACGCAGATGAGCGTGCCGAGTGGAATGTCGACGTCCTGTCCCTTCAGGTTGTGACCGGTGGCTCCTCTGAGGGTGAGCGTCTCGCCCGTGCCGTCGCGGCGCTCGTCGGGCAGCGGGATGACGCGCTCGCCCTGCAGGTAGGCAGCGGTGAAGCTGCGAAAGTCGTAGTGGTCGCTGTCGTATTCGGCGGCCCGCTCGGCCACCTGCTTCCGGGCCACCCCGTTGTCCTCGATCTCGACCTCAGCCGTTCCGTTCGTCCGGCCGTCGCCCCCGGACCCCGCCGGGTCGACCGTCAGGACGGAGGGCGGGCCGGTGGTGATGACGTGCCCGCCGTGGATGCCGGCGCCGGGGCCGAGGTCGACTACGTGGTCGGCCGACTCGATCATGTCGCGGTCGTGCTCCACCACGAGCACCGAGTTGCCGAGGTCGCGCAGGCTTTCGAGGCTCTGGATGAGGCGGTCGTTGTCGCGCGGGTGGAGGCCAATGGTGGGCTCGTCGAGCACGTAGAGGACGCCGGTGAGCTGGGTGCCCACCTGCGTGGCAAGGCGAATGCGCTGACTCTCGCCCCCGCTGAGGGTGCGGGCCGGGCGATCGAGCGTGAGGTAGCCCACCCCCACGCCGATGAGGAAGTCAAGCCGCTCGCGCACCTCCTTCACGATCGGCGCGCCGATGCGCGCCTGCCGCTCGGTGTCGAACGGGACGTCCTCCACGAAGTCGCGCAGCTGCGTGAGATCCATCCGCGCCAGGTCGGCGATCGACCGGTCGCCGATGCGGTAGTGGAGGCTCTCCGGCGTGAGGCGCCCGCCCCCGCACTCGGGGCAGTCCATCTCCCGCATGAACGACTCGGCCCGCCGCCGCTTTTTCGAGGAGCTGGTCTCCTCGTAGGTGTGCCAGATGTGGTCGTAGAGGCCGTCGAAGCGGTGCTTGTACTGCACCTCGCGCCCCTTGTAGCCGTACTGGATCTCGAACTGCTCGTCGCCCGCCCCCTCCAAAATCACGTCGAGTTGCTCGTCGGACAGATCCTCGATCGGCGTATCAAAGTCGAACCCGTACGCCTCGGCCACCGCTTCGAGCTGGTTGAAGATCCAGATGTCCCGTGGCTCGCCGAGTGGCACCAGTGCCCCCTCACCGATCGTCTTCTCCGGATGCGGAACGACGAGCTCCGGGGCAATCTGCTTGGCGGTGCCCAGCCCCTCGCACTCCGGGCACGCGCCATAGGGCGTGTTGAACGAAAACATGTTGGGCGAGGGCTCCTCGTAGGAGAGGCCCGTCTCCGGATCCACGAGGTGGCGGCTGAAGAGGTGGTCGCCCATCTCCACACCCTCGGGCCCGTCCACCACGTCCGCGATCAGCGTGCCGCCGCCCATCTCCAGCGCCGTCTCCACGGACTGGCTCACGCGGGAGCGGATGCCGTCCTTGATCGCGAGGCGGTCGATGACCACCTCCACGTCGTGCGTCTCGTAGCGCTCCAGCTTCATGTCCTCCTCGTAGACGCGCATCGTGCCGTCCACGCGGAACCGCTCGAAGCCCTGCGCCGAGGTCTGCTCGAAGAGCTCGCGGTAGTGGCCCTTGCGGCCCCGCACCACCGGCGCCAGGATCTGCAGGCGCGTGCCCTCGGGGAGCTCCAGGATGCCGTCGATGATCTCGTCGTCGCTCTGCTGCCGCATCTCATTGCCCGTCTCGTAGGAGTAGGCCGTGGCGGCCCGGGCGTAGAGCAGGCGCAGGAAGTCGTACACCTCCGTGACGGTGCCGACCGTGGAGCGCGGGTTGCCGCTCACGGTCTTCTGCTCGATGGAGATGACCGGCGAGAGGCCGTCGATGTAGTCGACCTCCGGCCGCTCCATCATCTCCAGGAACTGGCGGGCGTAGGCGCTCAGGCTCTCCATGTAGCGCCGCTGCCCCTCGGCGAAAATGGTGTCGAACGCGAGGCTCGACTTGCCGGACCCCGACAGGCCCGTCACCACGACGAGCCGGTTGCGGGGAATGTCGAGATCGACGGCCTGGAGGTTGTTCTCGCGCGCGCCGCGAAGGGTAATGTGCTCGGGCATGCGGGGGACGGCAGCTTTCGTGAGGGAGTGCTCGCACCGGACGCCTCGCCGGATGCTCGTGTTGCGTATTTCGTATTGCGTGAGGATAGAGGCGTCAATTCGTTATAGAGAAGATTACACCACCGGGGCGGACGGGCGTTTCCCGTTGGGGCAGGGGTGCAGCGGGCCGGGGCGAAGATGTTGCGGGGGCGTTGCGGATACCTCACCCTCCAGAGGATGTCTTAATGTCTCATCTCCTCCCCTTCTTTGGTACGAATCGAGGGCGTGGTCATCGGAGTGCGAAGCGCCAGGCGAGAAGACAGCGTTCCCCCCTGCTTCGTCAAGCCCCCAACGCCGCCGTTCTCTCCCGCTCACACCTCCTGCTCCCCACCCGGGCGCCGAAGGGCCCCGACGACAGGATTGTGCCGGAGGACCTCTACCGACCAGTCTGGCACATGTGTGTGGAAGGCGCGGTGGAGCACCTGGGCGTAGTGCTCATTGCGGAGCATGCCGCCAAGCAGTGCGGTCCAGCGCGCGATGCTGCCCCCTTCTCAGCCACCCGACCTGCTGGGCAAGGGCAGTGGCTTGCGAGGTGAGAATATCGGAGGCCACCGGGCCGCCGTCCGCCGCCGCCTCAATCACCAGCGGCGCCACGTCCTGAAGACCAAACTCCTCCCGATAGGCCCGCTGGATGAGCGACTCCCGTCCGTCGATGCCACACCGTTCCCCAAAGCGATCACAGAGGGGCGTGTCGGTCCCGCCATCGAAGGCCGCCGCAACGGCCCGGAGGCCCGCTCGGCCCACGGTGTATCTACTCCCCACATCTGCCAGCAGATACCCCCGCCCCCGCCGCGGCGTATCGTCCCCTCTTCGGTCCAGTCCACCACGGTGAAGCCCGTGCCGGCAATCGCCACGAGGCCGCTCTCTGCACCAAAGGCGGCCTCTAGGCAACGCACGCATCGTGGACCACTTCCACGTAGACAGTATCTGCGTCGTCTGCGAAGGCCCGACGGAGGCGGCGGGCAAGGGCCTCTTGCTCCTCAGAACGCCCGGCCCCGGCTACCCCTGCGCAGACCAACAGGCGGCCGATGGGACGGTGGGATGAGAGGGCATCTCGACTCAGGGTGGCCAACGTTCGGCCCGACTGCTCGATGCCTCCCCGCTGAGGGTTGGCGGCCACCCCGTGCCGGAAAATCTGGTCTGAGCAGTCCTCGCACTCTGCGAGAAGCAACGTGCCGGAACCGCCTGCATCGAGACTAACAGTAAAGCGCCTTGTAGACCCAGGGGAGAATGCGAGCATCAGCAAATGAGAAGCATGCACGGCCGGGGAGAGAGCCCGACGGCCTAGTGCGCAATCCAGGCGGCTGCACCGCCCACCCTTGCCTCCAGGTGGAACGATGCATCATGCTTGAAAGACGGGATTGCTCCTCCCCACTCCTGCAGCTCTTGTCAGAAGGCGGGTCCTCGCAAAGAGCACCCCTGGCGCGTCGTTTTGGAACTGCTTCCACCGAATCATTTCCCGCGACACAGAGTGAGGAAGTCTCCGGTTGCACATCGCTCCGGCGACGTGCTGGGGCAGCGCTTCAGACGTCCATACGACGGGTCCCCCGCCCACACGCCCACACACAGACGTTCCTCCCCCTTCCTATGTCCGCCGACGCCGCCTCAGGCTCCAACCCGCCCGTCGAAACCTCCACCGTCGAGACGTCCCGCCAGGTTGCCGGGGGCCACGAAGGCACGCAGCGCGAGCGGGTGCCCGTCCTCATTTTCGACGCCCCGGACGCCATGTCGCGCCAGGTGGCCCGCCGCATTGCCAACCTCATTGAGGAGCGGCAGGCCGTGGGGCAGCCCCTCGTGCTGGGCCTCCCGACCGGCTCCACGCCCATCGGCGTCTACCAGCAGCTCATCCGGATGCACGAGGAGGAAGGCCTCGACTTCTCGAACGTGGTGACGTTCAACCTCGACGAGTACTACCCCATGGCCCCGGAGGGCCTGCAGAGCTACCACCGGTTCATGGAGGAGAACTTCTTCAACCACGTCAACATCCCCGAGGAGAACATCCACATCCCGCGGGGGGACATCCCGCGGGAGGCGGTGGAGCACCACTGCATCGAGTACGAGCACGCGATCGAGAAGGCCGGCGGCATCGACCTGATGCTGCTTGGCATCGGGCGCAGCGGACACGTCGGGTTCAACGAGCCGGGCTCCAGCCAGGACACGCGGACCCGGATGATCGTCCTCGACGAGATTACGCGCAAGGACGCGGCGAGCGACTTCTTCGGCGAGGAAAACGTGCCCCAGGAGGCCATTACGATGGGCGTGGGCACCATCCTCGACGCCGACGAGATCATCCTCATGGCCACCGGGGAGCACAAGGCGCCCATCGTGCAGCGGGCCGTGGAGGAACCGCCGACGCGGGACGTGACCGCCAGCTACCTCCAGGAGCACGGCAACGCCACGTTCTACGTGGACCGCGCCGCCGGGGGCGAGCTCACCCGCGTGAAGACGCCCTGGCTTGTGCGCGAGGTGGACTGGACCAAACGAGAGGCGAAGCGGGCCGTGATCTGGCTCTCCAAAACCCTCGACAAGGCCATCCCGCGCCTGGAGTCGGGCGACTTTTATCGCAATCAGCTCCACGGCCTCGTCCATCAGTACGACCACATCGACGACCTGACGCGGGAGGTCTTCGAGGACTTGCGCCGGCGCATCAACTACCAGGAGGACATCATCTCGGATGAGCGAGTCATCGTGTTCAGCCCGCATCCCGACGATGACGTTATCTCGATGGGCGGGATGCTGAACACGCTCGTCGAAAACGACAACGACGTGACGGTTGCCTACATGACCAGCGGCAACGTGGCGGTCTTCGACGCCGACGTGCGCCGCTACCTCCGCTTCGTCGAGCTCAGCAGCGACGCGCTCGACATGGACGACGCGGCCCTGGAGGACTTCCACGAACGCCGTGAAAAAATCGAGGCGTTCTTCGACAGCAAAGACCCCGGCGAGGTGGATCTGCCGGAGGTGCAGGACCTGAAGGCCCACATCCGCGCCGGCGAGGCGGTGGCGGCGACCGGCGTGATGGGCCTCGACCCAGGCGACTCGCGCTTCCTGGACATGCCGTTCTACAAGACGGGCCGCGTGCGCAAGGACCCCATCTCGGAGGCGGACGTGGAGGTGGTACTGGAGCTTCTCGAAGAGGTGCAGCCCACCAACATCTTCGTGGCGGGCGACCTATCGGACCCCCACGGCACGCACCGCATGTGCTACCAGGCCATCGACGAGGCGCTCCAGCGCTACCGGGCCGCCGCGGCGGGCGGCGACGGGGAGACCAGCGAGGCAACGGCTGATCCAGGAGTGTGGCTCTACCGCGGCGCCTGGCAGGAATGGGAAACGTATCGGGCTGACGTCTTCCTCCCGCTCTCAAAGGCGGGCCTCGACCAGAAGGTGGAGGCCATCTACAAGCACGAGAGCCAGAAGGACCGGGCCATGTTTCCCGGCGCCTACGACGAACGCGAGTTCTGGCAGCGCGCCCGCGACCGCAACCGGGACACCGCCGAGACCCTCAACCAGCTTGGCCTCCCCGAATTTTATGCGGCCGAGGCCTTTGTGACCACCGACAAAATGCCGTAGGGCTTTCGTTCAGTCAGTTCGCCCCGCAGCTCTCTCGCACGACCAGCTCCGGCTCGAACTCTTCGTGGACCGGATCGGCGCCGGGATTTTCAATCTGGTCAAGGAGCAGCTTGACGGCGGTCTTCCCTTTCTCGTAGACCGGCTGGCGCACCGTCGTCAGGGGCGGGATGGTGTACTGCGACGACGGAAGGTTGTCGAAACCTACGACGGCCACGTCCCCGGGCACCCGATAGCCGACTTCGTGGAGCGCGAGCAAGGCCCCCATCGCCATGGTGTCGCTCGCGCAGAAGAGGGCTCGTGGCACCGTCTCCTGCTCCGCCCAGTCTCGAATGATCGAATACCCGCTCTCTTGAGAATAGTCTCCCTCCGCCACGTACTGGCTCGGCACCGAGCGCCCAGCATCTGAGAGGGCCCGCTCGATTCCAGCCCGGCGGTCCGCAGACTCTTCGAGAGCTAGGCTCCCCAGGATGAGCCCAATCTCCTCGTAGCCGAGAGCGCAAAGGTGACGGCCTGCCTCGTACCCGCCCTTCTCGTTGTTAATGTCGACCGAGCTGACGGACTCCCAGTCCGGCGCGCGCCCAATAAGCGTTGCCGGAGCATCGCTCGCCTCCAGGGAAGACGCGACCAGATCGGTCACCTCGGTGGTGATGAGGATGTAGCCGTCAAAGCGCGAGTCGCGGGCCTGGTTCTGAATCTCTTCCTCGACCTCCTCAGACACCATCGAGAGCGACACGAAGTAGCCGCGCTCAAGGCACTGCTCGAAGATGCCGGAGTACAGCAGCGGCCAGTAGCCATTGGCCAGCGACCCGTCGCCGCGGCGGGGCGTAAGGACGCTGATTTCGAATGATCGGTCGGTGGCGAGGCTGCGGGCCACTGAACTCGGGCGGTAGTCATACTCCTCGATGACTTCGAGCACCCGCTGACGTGCCTCCTCGCTTACGTTCGGATGATCGTTCAGCACCCGGGACACCACGGATCGTGAGACGTACGCGAGCTCGGCCACCTGATCGATCGTCATGTTCTTCTCGTTGTTCTCCATGGGAATCCGGGGTTTTGAGGAGAACAATCTGGGGTCGGAGCACCGCCTCGTCGGTTTCTTTCCGCCGGCTTTCGATGCGATCCTCCTGCATAACCTCGCGCTGCGCATCCACGTTCGCAACCCGGCTCTCCCGTAGCCGATCCGAAGAGGAGTCGGGCGGATTGTTCGTGGTGGAGACAGCTATGGGACCGTTTTGGGGGGAAGGTGTCAGCATATGCCGGAGACGCGGCCCTTCGGAGGGGCAGAGAGATACTGTGGCGCTACACCGTCACGACGATGTTTTTCCGGTACATCACGGCCAAAACGCCATACCACAGGAGAATGTAGGCCACCGCGTAGAGGAGCGACGCATTCATCGGCGATGCCAGCGGGAGGAAAACAGTTTCGAACAGATACGCCTGCACCGACATCGTGTCCCCATCTACGGTCGCTTGGAGGTGAATGAGGGTCTTGGTTCCCAGTGTGCTCGCGACGAAGACGACGAGCGCGTTGACGCCGTAGACGACAAAGGGATGCGTCCATTTCTTGTGCCCCTTGAGGTCGACGAACCAGTAGCACAGCGCCAGCGCACACATCGCCACGCCCCCGGTCAGAAGGACGTACGAACTCGTCCAGAGCGACTTGTTAATCGGAAACGCCCAGCTCCAGACGTATCCCCCCACGACCAGCAGAGTCCCCCGAACGAAGAGGGTGGCGACCTTGGTGTGCGGACGTCCCTCGCTGAGAAGAAGGCGACCGGTCCAGATTCCGAGCAGCGTCGTGACGATGGCTGGAAACGTGCTGAGCAGGCCCTCCGGGTCCCACATGTAATCGGCGCCGCGCCAGAGGTGCTCAGTGCCCAGGACGATGCGATCGACGTACGCAGGAAGCGTCGCCTCCGGCACGTCCAGCATCCCGGCCCCGTAGCCGGGCACGGGGACGAGGACAAGGGCACCCCAGTATGCGAGCAGGATGCCGCCCATCCAGTACAGGCGGGTTCGGGGCCGGGCGTAGAGAAAGAGAAGCGTGGCCGCAATATAGCAGAGTACAATCCGCTGTAGAATGCCCATAATGCGGAGCTCTCCGAGACCGGGCCGCAGCCACGCAAACGTGGGATCAATCTGGACGATGGGATAGGCCGCCATGAAGAGCCCGATCCCGAACAGGATCACCGCCCGTTTCCCCGCCTTTCGGACCAGCGTAGACCGGGAGATTCCCTGCGCAAGCCGCTTCGTGTACGCCAGGGGGATGGCCACCCCAACGATGAACAGGAAGAACGGGAAGATGAGATCTGTGGGGGTCCACCCGTGCCACTCCGCGTGCCGGAGGGGCGGATAGACGTGCGCCCACGTTCCGGGATTGTTTACCAGAATCATCCCCACGATGGTCGCCCCCCGAAACACATCGAGCGAGACGAGCCGGCCCTTTAGAGGGGTCAACGAGTCGCCCGTGTGCGCCTCCTCCTTCAGCAGAGACGCCTGCTCGTCCGACGCGTCGGAGGAGGACTCTTCGTCCGTGCCGGAAGCGAGGGCATCTTCCTGAGTGGGGGGATGAGGGGTCGAAGCATCGGCCATCGCAGTCGCCATGTGTTAGAAGTCCGGGTTTTCCGGCGTATTCGGGTTGTTGCGGCTCTCCTGGTCGGGGTAGGGGTAGAAGTTGCGGGCCCGTTCCGAGAACGACGGGTTGTCCCGATCACTGACCTCCGGCCCCAGCCGGCGACTGTCGGCGAGAGCGAGGCCCTGCAGGTACAGCTCCGCCCGGCGCTGCCGAAGAATCTCGGTCTGCAGTGACGCTTCCGTCATCGGGCGTCCCGTCTCGCTGTACGGGGGGAGCCCCGCCTCAATGCCGAAAGGGGACGGACCGAGGTCGGTGCGCACCGAGTCGATGGCACTTTCGACTTCGCTGAGGGGGGCGTCTTGGTTAAGCATGGCCTCCGCCCGAATCAGAGTCATCTCGTCGGGCACAAACAGGGGCGCCGGTGTGGAGGCCGTCGTGAAGAACCCATCGGGGGCCTCGATCCCCAATCCGTTCGGGGTGCTCGTTGCGTCCGACGGATCGGTGAAGAAATCGATGCGGGCATCGCCCGGCTCGATGAGGTTGGACCCAAGGCTGTCGCGAAGCGCAAGGTCGCCCGACTGCACAAGTTCTTGCCAGTATGGGTTTTGACTCTGGTCGTTGTAGCTGAAGGTCACCTGAACGGCCGGATCGACCTGATTCGCGGCGTCGATGGCGGCTTGGTCATTACCCGCGAGGAGGTTGAAGCGGGCCCGGTAGGCGTGAATGGTATTCCGCAGCCCTTCGACGGGGCTGGCGTTGCCCGATACCGAAACGGAGAGAATGCCTGACGCGAAGTCTTCGGATGGCGCCGTATTGTTGAGCGTGGAGAGGGCGTCGTTGAGCAGAGTGGTGGCCTCCTGTAGAACTTCCTGGCGGGGCTCAAAGGGGGCCGAACCGGACAGGTCTGTGGTAGTTGGAGCTTGCTCAAACGCGAGAGCGATATTACCGAGGGACAGGGCCTTGAACACGCGGGCCGTGGCGATAATTCCGCTCTGAGTCCCCGCGGAGAGATTGACCTGAGGGGCGTTCTCAATGAGGTCCTCGGCCATCCGAACGACCCGGTAGTTGTCCGACCAGATGGCCTCAACGTTCGCGTTGCTCGTCGAGAGATCGTCTCCCCCCGCTTCCATCTCGACAAGGTTGCTAAACGTGTTGTTGATCGCAATCTCTCGGCTGGTGATGGCGCCCCCCCGTGGGATGGTGGCGTTGAGGACATCCGTCGCGTAGAACTCTTGCATGCCAACGGCAAGTGCCCGAACACCCTCGGCGCTCGAGAGCGTCTGATCCTCAGTAGGGTTATTTTCATTGGTCGGACTGAGGTCGCAGCTAGCCGTCACAAGCGGCAGCGCGAGAACGACTAGCACCGAAATTAAAGAGCGGGGAAGGGACGTGGGACGAAACATAGCGGGGTACGGATTGAAACGTTAGGAAATCGAGAGGGCACAGAGGGGACTCAGAACGTGAGCGTGGCGCCGAGAGAGAACGTCCGCGGGACCGGGGGAACGACGAAGTCGAATCCACGCACCCCGGTTCGCTGCCCCCCAATGTTCACCTCTGGATCGTATCCGCTGTAGTCGTCAATCGAGAAGAGATTGCGCCCCGCTGCGCTAAACTGCACGCTTTGGAAGGGGAGGCCATTGGGCCGAATCGTGTAGCTGACCGCCACCTCGCGGAGCTTGACGTAGGAGCCGTCTTCGATCCAATTCTCGAAGATGTTGAAGACCCCGAACCCGTACCCGTCCGGGAGATTGCCCTCCAGCTCCCGCTCGTAGTCCTCCAGGGTCCCGAACGGGGGAAAGGCCCCAATCCGGCGCGTGAAGTTGAACACGTCTTGCCCGAACTCGCCGTCGAGTTGAAACCGAAACCGCAGGTTGTCTCCGATCTGAAACTGGTTGATCCAGGCGAGTGAGAAGTCCGGCTGGGGGTTTCCGATGATCTGGTCTTCGGCGGCCCGGGCCGGGATTCCACTGCACCCGGACTCGCCGGCGGTGCAGTTGGCCGGGCGCCAGTACCCGTCGTCGTCCTCCCCCATCACGTTGCCGTCCGTGTCCACGACCCGCCCGTTCTCATTCCGCTTGAAGGCGCCCCCGAAGAAGGAGCCAATGGGCTCGCCGTTCTCGGCAACGGAGACCCCGAAGCTACTTGGGATGACGACGCGCCCGGTCTCCCCCGGAATGCCGCTCACTTCGTTGCGGTTGCGGGAGTAGGTCGCGGTGGACACCCACCGAAAGTTCTCCCGGTCGAGCGCCACGCCCCGCACGCGAAGCTCAATACCGTTGTTTTCGACCGTTCCGACATTTCCGAGCCTCGTGTCGAAGCCGGTGGTGGGAGCGAGGGACTGTGTGAGGAGGAGATCGTTGGTTTGCTGGTTGTAGTAGGTAAATTCGATGGCCACCCGCTCGCTAAAGAGACTGAAATCGGTTCCGAGCTCAATCTCCCGCTGACGCTCCGGGACGACGCCCTCGGCCCCACGTTGGTCGGACGGCTGCAGTCCTGGGTTGCCGGCAAACGGCTGCGAGTTGTAGACCGTGAATCGGTCGAAGGCCCCGATCGACGTCAGGCCACCCGACCAGCCTACGGAGCCCCGAAGTTTGAAGCTTGGAATGATCGACCTCAGGGCGTTACTCCAGAAGTCGTACTCGGAAAGCACGTAGGAGGCGCTCACCTTCGGGTACAACTGCCAGCGGTCCTCTTCCCCAAATGAGGAGGAGGCATCGAGGCGAAGGGCGCCCGTGACGAAGAGACGGTCGGCCACCCCGAAGGACTGCTGTCCGAAGACTCCGTAGACGGTGAGGGGGGATCGAAACTCCCCGAACTCCCGCGAGGAGGTTCCCCCACCGACGGTCTCGGCAATGGGAGGCAGGTCCTGCGACTGCGCGTTGAACGTTTCCTGCGAGGAGTATTGAACGGTTCCGCCAATCAGCGAGGTTGAGCGCACCTCCTCAGCAATCGTCGTCTCGTAGCGGATGTTGAGGTCGCTGTTGTACTGGAGACTGCTGAGCTCCGCCCGGCGAGAGAATCCGGTCTCGAACCCGTTCGTCCCTACCCCCCGCGGAATGAAGGCAGTGCCGGCCTGCTCGTAGGTGTCCAGGCCGATAACGTAGTCGATGCTGAGCCCATCGAGAGGCGTCATGTTTACCTGAAGGTCCCCAATGAATCGGCTGGTTTCCTGCCCAAAGTCGAACCGGCTCTGCACCTCTATCGGGTTCGAGAAGGTGCCGATGTCGGGAAACTCGCCGAGGTCGTTCTTTCGCGGGTCGGTCGTGTTCGGACCAAAGATAAACCCGGTCATGGCCCCGTAGAGAGTGTTCAGCCCGCCGTTGGGCACGTCGGCGCTTTCACTGAAGGCGTATCGCGCCCCTGCCGTGACATTCACCCAATCGTTTAAAGTGTGCTCCAATCGGGCAGTGCCGTTGTATCGGCGAAAGCTGCTTTCGTCAACGATGCCCTGCGTGCCAAAGTACCCCCCTGAGGTAAAGAAACGGGTGTCCCCCGACGAGCCCGAAACTGAGAGATACTGGTCCGTTCCGTAAGCACGGTCAAAGATAAAGTCCTGGTAGTCCCAGCGTCGCTGTCCATCAGGAAGCGGGCTCCCATCATTGCCGAGAAACTGTCCCTGATCGTTCTGCGCCATGTTTACATCGAGGGTGTTGCGGATGGCCTGTGTCTCGACACGCGTGCTGTATGTGACCTGCGTTTCCCCGGTCTCCCCGGTTTTTGTAAAGATCTGCATCACCCCATTATTGGCGCGAGAACCGTAAAGGGCCGCAGCGGCGGCACCCTTTACGACCTCGATCCGGGCGATGTCATTTGGATTAATGTCGAGGAGTCGGTTTTGCGTCGTGCCGCCAATCTGTATGAGTTCTGGAGAGTCGTTGCTGACGATCACGCCATCGAGCACGATGAGCGGACCGGCAGCCCCCAGAACGGTCCCGGTCCCTCGCAATCGAATGTCGGTGCCCCCCGCCGGATCGCCGGAGCTTTGTTGAATGCGCACGCCCGCCAGCTTTCCCTGCAGCGACTGCAGCGCCGAGCTCTTCGGCGTTTCCTGAAGCTCGGCGGCCTCGATGGAGGAGATCGCATTCCCCAACTCCTTGCGGCGGGTTGGGCTGGCCTGGCCGGTGACCACCACCTCTTCGACGCGGCCGGCCGAGACGTTCATGCGGACGGGGTCGAGCGTCACTCGTTGCTGATCTCCGAGGTCAATCGGCCGGGTCACAGTCTCAAACCCCACAAATGAGACGCGAACGCGGTACCCCCCCGGCTCTAGCTGCGCCTCGAAGGTAAACTGGCCATCTCCCATCGTCGCGGTTCCGTAGGTCGTACCCACAATCTGAACATTGGCGCCGGGGAGCGGCTCATCGTTCGTTGCGTCAAGGACCTGCCCGGAGATCGTGTAGGACGTCTGCGCGGCCGCCGGGGTCCCAACGATGGCAACGATTACGCCCACCAGCAGGGCGGAAAGAGCTGTATATCGATCAAGGAGGTTCAACATGGCCAAAAGAAGAAAACCGGGGGAGCAGCGAGGTGCAGTGAACAAGGCGATTTTTAAACAATCAATTTTGGAAATAAACCATCCCACGAATGGCTGTCAAGAGATCTCTTCGGTTGGAAGCGGTTCCACGTTTCTTCGTGCAGTTTCGTTTTCGTGGGGGCGCAGCACGGCTCTTGGATCTGCAGACTGGCCCCGCCAAGTTCTGGACGCCTCTCCCTCAGAAACGTCTCCTCATCAGGTCCTGTGTTGCCCTCGATTCAGTGCTCAGGCTGCCTGCAGTGCTTGCAGTGAACTTGATTCAGTATTGACGCGGAGCCCACAATCCGTACGGCCAAACTAGCCATGTTTGAATCCAGGGACCTGAATCGCTTGAGATTTACCACAGCATCTGTTTGGTGGATTGATGTTTAGCCGATACGAGCGTAGCGACTGACGAGGCGCAGCCGAGTACACTCAGTGGGCGACGCTACAAAATGGGCCCCAATGAATCTCCGTAGCGGGGGCCGAGCAAGAGCGAGGTCATACCCTGGTGAGCTACCGGGCAAGTGCAGAAGCCATTTTGTGCGAGATCCATGAAGTCGCAGCGCTGGGAGCGCAGCGCACTGAGCGTAAGCGAGGAAATGCTCATGGAGTGCGACCGAGTACTCTTCGGAGTGGCCACAGAACGTGCGCCAAACAGCTTTCCAAAACCTCATATCAAAGGCGCGTCATCCTGAGCCTGACTCAGGATCTTTCCATAATCGACACTGCCCCCACTAGAGAGATCCTGCATCGGAGTGCGTGACGACGCGCAGGGGGTTTGGGAAAATACTCCAACTCAAAGTGATAGGTAGCCAGACGTCCAGATCGGGGTCTGGAGCGACGTTTCTATCGAGGCACTCGTCGACGCCGCGTCGCGGGAACCTTCCTGGAGGGCGTAGAGGTTGAGACAAGCCCCCATTCACCTCCCCGGCTCTCTTCCCAATCGCTCCTTCTCAATGCTTGAATCGCTCCTCCTTGCCCACGACTTTTCCCCGTCTTCCGAGCGGGCCCTCGCTTACGCCGTGGACCTGATCAGGCGCACCGACGCGACGCTCCACCTGGCGTACGTCGAAGAAACCCCAGAGAGCGTGCTGGACGAGGGGCGGCGATCGCCGCTTCCGAGCTACAAGCTCGACGAGCGGTTCAAAGAGCGCTGCCACGAGTCACTGGCCTCGCACGACCTGGCCCCCGAGGACGACCGCCTCGCCTACCACGCCGACCGGAGCGACGCCGTCGCCCCCACCCTTCTCCGCATGGCGAAGCACGAGGACGCGGACCTGATTGTCATGGGCACCCACGGCCGCCGCGGCGTTCAACGAGCTGTCTACGGCAGTGTGGCCGAGGAGGTCCTCCGCACGGCCCCGTGTCCGGTCTTCACGACCCGCGTGCGGGAGGACGGCCCGAGCGCCACCTCGACGGCGCCCATCGAGCGGATCCTCGTGCCCGTTGACTTTTCGGACCTGTCGCGGAGCGCCCTGGACTACGCGGCGCGACTCGCCCGCGTCTACGACGTTCCCCTCCAGCTCGTCCACGCGGTGGAGTCCCCGACCCTCCCGCCCGTCTACGAGATGCAATCGCCCAAGACCAAAAGTCGCGAGGTGAAGGACCGGGCCGAGCGCGAGCTCCAAAACTGGGGCGCCGTCGCCGCGGGCGACGGCCAGTCCGTGTCGTACGTCGTGCACCGGGGCGAGCCGGAAGAAACCGTGGTGCAGGCGGCCGGCCTCGACACCCTCACCGTAATGGGCACGCGGGGCCTGTCCGGCGTGCGTCGCACAATGCTCGGAAGCATCACCGAGGCGGTCATGCGGGGGGCAAAGGGCCCTGTGCTGGCGGCCCGTGCCTTCCCCGGTGCCCCGTCGGGCGAGCCGGACGCGTAGAGCTGTTTGAGATCTGTTTCCACGCAGCCGACCCCGGACCGAGAGGGCGCGCTGCTACCGACGCGCCGCGTCCGCCACCTCCTCGCGCACCACGGTCCGGCCGATGGGCGTGAGCGTAAGGGCCGCGATCTTGACGTGCTGAATGCCGAACGGGATGCCGATGATCGTCACGATGAGCGCCGCGGCCGTGGCGAGATGCCCCAGCGCCAGCCACCAGCCGCAGAGCAGAAACCAGAGCACGTTGCCGAGCGTCCCGAGCGGACTCGTGCCCACGTCGCCGCCGCCCGTCAGCTCGTCGCGCCGCACCGCCTCGCGACCGAATGGCAGGAACGCAAACGTGCCGATCTCGAAGCAGGACCGCCCGAACGGGATGCCGACGATCGAAACGTACATCAGCA
>NZ_JAZKRW010000029.1:0-26800 GCF_036626415.1 Salinibacter sp. | reverse complement strand
CGCAGCCGGAGCTCGCCGATCGTCTGGTCGCAGAGCGGGCTTCCCGGCTCGATGTCGAGCTCGGCCACCTCCAGGTCCTCGCCGATCCCGATCGTCGTATCCTCCGCCATGCGGAGCAAGAACGGGATTTCTCCGGCCAGGCCCTTGCCTAGCAGCTGACGTGGGGAAAGCACATGGTCGGTCCCCGCCATGCGGTGGTAGGGTTCAAGCGCCTCATCCTCAATGACGGCGACGGTCTGGACCTCGTCGCTGAGCTCACGCGCCGAGAGAATCACACTCGTGTCCACCTCGTCCCGCCCATCGACCACCAACGCCGAGGCGGCGCGGAGGTCGACGCGCTCGAGGTCCGACACCGATTCCGGATCGCCGTGGACGACCGGGTACCCGTCGGCGTGGAGGGCTTTCGCCCGTTCACGGCGCGGCTCAAGGAGGACGTACTCTCGCCCCTGTGCCTCGAGCTCGTCGATCAGCGCCTCAATTCGGGGCGTGTGGGGCGCAAGCACGACGTGGCCCGACCCGGAAAACGTCTCCGGCGGACGGTGCTCGAAGGCGTCCCGCAGCACCGGCACGGCGAACAGCGGGATGGCGAGAAAGACAAACAGCACCCCCGTCAAATTCATGAAGAGCACCATCGCGTTCATCTGTGGGCTCGACCAGGGGGCGTGGCTCCCAAACCCCGCCGTCGTGATTGCCTCGATCACCACCTGCAGTGCCTGGATATACATCACCGACTGATCTTCGTATACCTCCATGCCCCACTGGTAGACGAGTGCGTAGGTCAGGAGCGTCATTGCTACGACTCCCGTCGCCCCCGCAACACGTCGCTGCCAGTCATTCATGGTCTCGTTGGGTTGGCCTCGTGTCCGGCGGCTCCCCGTAGCCCAACGGACTTGAAAAACAAGGAAGTCGATTTGTGCAAACCAACCGGTCGTCTTCGATGATTGCGGGGGACCGTAATGAATCGGGAAGCTTTGCGCCCCCGCGGTCGGCGCCTCCCCTCACCGCGGCCGAACCAATCCGCTGGCCTGCAGACGTGCAGACCCCGTTGGGACTCTTTGGGGACAGCAGTGTCCCTGGGGCCTGACAAAATCGAAGACGCCCCGGTTATTCCGCGTCCTCCGCCGTTGCACTGGCCAGATCGGCGACGGCCTCGATGGCCTCGTCCGTCCCCGCCAGGATGAGGGTATCGGTGTACCGGAGCGTGTCGTCCGGATCGGGGGGCACGATCATCTCGTCGGCCCGCGTCTCGTGGATGCCGACGACCGACACACCGTACGCGGCCCGCACGTCGAGCTCGCGGAGCGTGTGGCCCCGCCACTCCTCGGGCACGACCAGTTCCTGCACACTGAGATTCCGGCCCATTCGCACGTAGTTAACGACCCCCTTCTCTGAGATGCGGCTGGCCAGGTTGATGCCCGAGTCGCGCTCCGGAAAGACCGTTTCGGCCACGCCCAACTGCCGCATAATGCGGGCGTGGTTGTCCGAGATCACCTTGACGTAGACGGTTTCCACCCCGAGGTCCTGTAGCGCCATCGTGGCCAGGATGCTGGCGGTCATGTCGTCGCCGGTGCTCACCACGGCGGCGTCCGCCTCCTCCGCGCCGATCTCTTCTAGCATGGCCGCCTCCCGCCCGTCGCCCACCGCCGCCCGGGAGCAGTGCGGCCCAATGTCGTCGACGGCCGTCTCGTCGGTGTCGACGGCGATGACGTCGTGGCCGTGGCCGTAGAGCGCCTCCGCGACGCTCGACCCAAAGTTGCCGAGGCCCACGATGACAAATCGGTGCATAAGGTGTAGAAGCGAATCCGAACGAAGCGAAATTTTACCGCGATGCCGTTGGTACGAGCCAAACGGGCTGGTGATGCGTGCGGGATGATGCGTGACTCGTGACTGGACGGTCGCCTCCCCATTCCGCCCGGTCTGCCGTTGAGCTGTGGCAGGACGGTAGGCCCAAGACCTCTCCACGTACTCTCACGTTTCACGCATTAATTCGTCTCCCCCCTCCTCTTTTCCCCTCTCCCCCACACGCCTTCTACCCGATCGAGACGTCCTCGTAGGCGTACCGGAAGCCGCCCTTGATGCGCTTGGGCGTGCGGGCCATCGCCGCCACGAACGTGAGCGTGCCCACCCGCCCGATGAACATGAGCACGACGGTGCACAGGCGGCCCGGCGTGGTCAGGTCTCCGGTGGCTCCCATCGAGAGCCCCACCGTGTTGAAGGCACTGAACGCCTCGAACATGCAGGTCAGGAAGGGGGAGGCCGAGGCCGCGACGCCGTCGGCAAATTCGGTGACGCTGTAGAGAAAAGTGCCGGCCGTCACGATGCCAAACGCCACGACGAAGAGGCTCATGGCCTTCTGAATGGTCTCCTCCGGAATCGTGCGCCCGGAAATGCTCGTCGTGGGCTTTCCTTGTAGGCGCGACCACGCCAGGAGGCCCAGCAGCGCAAACGTGGTCGTCTTGATGCCCCCGGCCGTGGAGCCCGGCGAGCCGCCGATCATCATGAAAACAATCGTCAAGAAGTTCGTCTCCGTCTCCACCTGCGCGTAGTCGATGGTGTTGAACCCGGCCGTGCGGGGGGTGATGCTCGCAAAGAGGCCGTTCACGAGCCGCTCCCCGACGGGCATTGCGGCCAGCGTGTTGTGCCACTCGAACGCCGTGAAGGCCGCCCAGCCGCCCACGATCAGGAGCGCGGTGGTGGCCAGAACGATCTGCGAGTGCACGGACAGGCGAAAGCGGCCCTCGGCCCGGCGCTTGCGCCGCCACACGTTCAGTTCCTCCAGGGTCAGGAAGCCGAGCCCCCCACCACAATGAGCCCCATCACGACCATCAGGAGCGGCAGGTTGGACTGGAAGGCCTCCAGCGAGGTCGTGAACGTGGAGAAGCCCGCGTTACAGAACGCGCTCACGAACAGCTGCGGCGGACTCAGCGACCGCCACCAGTTCCAGAGCCGCCACACGACTCCGCTTTGTCTAAACGGGGCCATGGGGAAGAGGAGCTCACAGATCGAGACGACCGTGCCATTTGATTTGCGCCTAAAATCGAACAACATTCCCCGACTGAGAGAGTTCGGAGAGGCGTCGGAGGAGACGGACGCTGCACCGTGGGATCGCCTTGTCGTTGTCCGTGGGGCCCCTGCCCCGCCCCAAACGAACAATGTTTGTCGCGATTCACAGGAAAGAAGATTGGGCCTTTGCGGTTGCCCCCTCCAGCAGCCATCTTTTGCCTGGCGCAGATTCGTCAACGATGAGGGGCTCCCCCGCTCCACGTCACTGTTCTGCGGCCGCGCGCCCTCCGGCCTCGTAGTTTCCACGAAGGACTTCCCTTAGTTTGATGAAGGTCGTCGTCATTGGCGTCGGACAGGTGGGAAGCAGCGTCGCCCACGCACTGGCGGAAGACCACGAGGTGATCGCGGTCGACAAAAATCCCGACCGGCTCGACTCGGTCCGGGCCGAAACCGACGTGCTCACGTACGAGGGAGACGGCGCCCGGCTTGAGGTACTGAAGACCGCAGGGGTCCCGTCCGCCGACCTGGTGATCGGGAGCACGAGCGACGACCGGAGCAACATCCTTATCTGCAGCACGGCCCGGGCGCTCTGTGAGAGCACATTCACCATCGCCCGCGTCGCCGAGACGGAATACCTGGCCACGTGGTCGCAGCTTCGGGAGGCGTTCAACGTCGACTTGATGGTGGGGGCCGACCATCTCACGGCACGCAGCATCGTCGAGGTCGCCGGCCTCCCAACGGCCCGCGACGTCGAATACTTCGGGCAGGGCCGGGTGGTGATGGCCGAATTCACCATTCCGGAGGAGAGCCCGGTTGCCGAAGCGACCGTTCAGGCCATCAATCTGAGCGACGGCGTAAACCTGGTCGCGGTGTTCGACGACGACCAGATGGAGATCGTCCGTGGCAAGACGCATCTTCACCCCGGACACCGACTGTTGGCAATCGGAAAGCCGACCCAGGTCGAACGATTCGGCTCCAAACTCGCCCCCGAAGCCCGTCTAAAAAACATCCGCCGGGTGCTGATTCTCGGCGGTGGGGAGATTGGATACCAGACCGCCCGCCTCCTCGAACAGCGCGGCCTTGAGCCTCGTCTCGTGGAGATAGATTCCGAGCGCGCCCAAACCCTGGCGCAGGAGCTTCCGGACACATTGGTGCTTCACGACGACGCGACGAATCCAGACTTTTTGCGGCAGGAGGGAGTAGCGGACACCGACCTCGTCGTGTCGGCCCTCACCCCCGACGAGCGCAACCTTCTCACGTCCGTCCTAAGCCGGGAACTCGGGGCCGAGCAGGTGCTCTCAGTCGTCCACAATGGGGCCTACGAGCCACTCTTTGCTCGCAGCGGCATCGACGTGACGGTGAATCCGCGCCGCGAGGTCATCGAGGAAATTCTCCGACACACGCGTGCACGCGGCGTGGAGAAGATCACATTCGTCGGGCACGAGCAGGGAGAGGTCGTCGAGGTTGAGCTCGACGACGACAGCCCCCTTGCGGGGACCCCCCTCGAGGACGCCGCCCAGGCCATTCCGCACAACTTTGTGATCGGGGCCGTCATTCGGAACGGAGACGTCCTTACGCCCCGCGGGAAGACTGTGCTAGAACGTGGGGATCACGTGGTGATGTTCGTAGACGCAGACGTGGCGGACGAGGTGTTGGAGGCGATATGATTGCAGGACGCCGTGTTCGCCGGGTCAGCAGTGTGCTCGGCCCCACTTTGAAGTGGTTCGCGGCCCTTTTCCTGGTGCCGGGCCTCGTCGCCGTATACCACGGCACCTCGGTGTGGCCCTTCCTCGTGCCCCTCGTCGGGACCTTCGTCGTCGGCTGGGGGCTGGAATGGACGGGGAGGGACAGCGACCTGACGGTGACCGACGGCTTCCTGCTCGTGACGCTCACCTGGGTTCTCGTCTCTCTGCTGGGGAGCATTCCCTACCTCCTGAGCGGGACGGGCAGCTTCGCCACGCCCATCAACGCCATTTTTGAGAGCTTCAGCGGCTTCTCCGCGACCGGGTCCACAATCCTGCTCGACATTTCGATCGAGAAGCACGGGGCGGCGCTCATGCTCTGGCGCCAGCTCACGCAGTGGATTGCCGGCATGGGCATCCTGGCGCTGGCGGTGGCCGTCCTGCCGCGCCTGTCGGCCGGGGGCGCGCAGTTTTTGGACGCGGAGGTGCCCGGCCCCCGCATGGAACGGCTCACGCCCCACATCGCCGAGACGGCCCGGCGCCTCTGGCTGCTCTACATCGGCTGCTCGGGGGTGCTGCTGGCGCTGCTGTTGGGCGTGCACTACGGCGGCCTCGCGCCCAACATGACGCCCTACCAGGCCGTGGCGCACGTCTTTACCACCATCCCCTCCGGCGGCTTTTCGCCACAGGCCCGGAGCGTCGAGGCGTTCTCGCCGACGGTGCAGTGGATCATCATTCCGTTCATGTTCGTGGCGGCGATGAACTTCACGCTGCTCTGGCAGGCGATCGTGTCCGACCCCACGGCCCCTGCCCGCGACACGGAGTTTCGGGTCTACCTCTCCGTCTTCGCCGTCGGGAGCCTCCTGGTGAGCGGCATGCTGTGGAGCAACGGCCAGTTCGCTGGCCTCGAAGAGACGCTCCGGCACGGCACGTTTCAGACGGCCACCCTGCTCACCACCACCGGCTACGCGAGCACCGACTTTGCGGTGTGGAGCGAAGAGGTCCTCGTGGTCCTGCTGCTCCTCATGTTTGCCAGCGGGTGCGTGGGCAGCACCTCCGGCGGCCTCAAGCTGATGCGGTGGATTGTGGGGTTGAAGGTGATCGGGCGTGAGCTCTTTCAGACGATCCACCCCTCGTCCGTGCGCCCGATGTGGCTGGGGCGCCGCGCGCTGAAAGAGCCGGTGGTGCGGGGCATCCTCATCGTGATCCTCACCTATCTCCTCCTGGTGGTCGGCGGCACCGGCTTCATTGCCGTGGACGCCCACCGCGCGGGCATCAACCTCACCCTCAGCGAGGCCTTCTCCGGGACGCTGGTCGTGCTGGGCAACATCGGGCCGGGCTTCGGGACCGTCGGGCCCATGGGCGGGTTCGAAGCCCTCCCGGTTCCCACGAAAATCTTCATGTGCTTACTCATGGTCGCCGGTCGCCTGGAGGTCATGACCTTCCTCGTGGTCCTGACTCCGAGCTACTGGCAGGGGTAGCGGTCGCCCCCCAAACACGGTCAATTGTGTCTTCCAATCGTGCTCGTTACCCTTTCCTTCCCGCAGCGTGATTGATGTCCTGCGGGCGGCCCTTGAGCAATCCTCCGTACGGCCCGTCGGCGCTTACGGAGGCTAGTCGTCCCACCTCACAGTCCGCCCCGTCTCGTGATCGAATTCGAGCTGCTCAACAGCCTCGGGCTCATGCTCCTGGCCGCCCTGGGCGTTACGGTCACGGTGCGGGTGGTGCGCGTCCCCAACATTGTGGCGTACATCGGGGCGGGGCTGTTGCTGGGCCCGGCGTTTGGGCTCCTGGAGGTGAGCCACACGATTGAGCTCATCTCCGAGTTCGGCATCATCCTGCTCCTCTTTCTGGTGGGGCTGGAGCTGAGCCTCGACAAGATCAAGGAGGTGGGCACGACGGCCTTCGTGGCGGGGGGTGTGCAGATGGGCGGCACGGCGCTCGGTGGGGGCCTGCTGGCGGGCGCTTTCGGGATGCCGGTCGTCGAAGCCGTCGTGGTGGCGGTGGCGATCATGTTTAGCAGCACGGTCGTGGTCGTCAAGATGCTCGAAAAGCGGGCCGACCTCGACGCGTCCTACGGCCAGATTGCCGTGGGCGTGCTGCTGGTGCAGGACCTGGTGGTGGTGATGGTGCTCACGTTCGTGGCCGGCCTCGCGGGGCCCGGCGAGTTGGCGTGGGCCGACGTGGTGTGGGGCTTGGGGCAGGCCTTCCTGGGCATGGCCCTCCTCGGCGGCCTCATCGCGGCCGCGGCCCGGTACGTCCTGCCGCCGGCCATCCGGTGGATCTCACGGATGCCCGAGGGACTGTTCATCTGGAGCCTCTTCTGGTGCTTCCTCGTGGTGCTGGGGGCCGAGGCGCTGCACCTCTCGCCCGAGCTGGGGGCCTTTCTGGCGGGCATCGCCCTCGCGCAGCTGCCGCAGTGCCACGAGCTGCGCCAGCGCGTGCACCCGCTGATGAACTTCTTCATCATCGTCTTTTTCGTGACGCTCGGCCTGCAGATGGAGCTGGGCGCGGCCCTCGCACGGTGGCCCCTCGCCCTGGCGCTCACGGTTTTCGTGATGGTCGTGAAGCCGCTCCTCCTCGTCGCCGTGCTGCCGCAGCTCGGGCACGGGGAAGAAACCTCGTTCCGGGCCGGCCTCAGCCTGGCCCAGATCAGTGAGTTCTCGCTCATCTTCGGCGCACTCGCCGTGTCGTCGGGCCTGATCGACGAGGCGCTCCTGTCGGTGATCACGCTGGTGGGCCTGCTCACGTTTGCCCTGTCGGCGTTCCTGCTCCTCTACAGCGATCGCCTCTACGCCGCCGTGCAGCCGTACCGCCCGCTGGCGTGGCTCGGGGCACGGCAGGAGGCGCCCGAACCACCGCCGGACGGTCTGCGCGGCCACGTCGTCGTTATTGGCATGAATACACTCGGTCGCTGTATCGTCGATCGGCTGAGTGAGGACGGCGAGACGGTCGTGGCGGTCGACACCGACCCCGAGAAGCTCGCCCGCCTCTCCGTGCGCACCGTCCACGGCAATGCCATCCACGAGACGACGCGCACGGCGGCCGACTGGGGAGACGCCAGGCTGATCGTGTCCAGCCTCAGCATCGAAGGCACCAACAACCTGCTGGCCTACCACGCCCGGCGGGCCGGCGTGCCGTGCAGCATCCACGCGTTCGACCGCACCAGCGAGGACAGCCTCCGCGCCCTCGGGGTGGACTACCTGATTCGGTCGAAGCACGAGGGGGCCCGGCGCCTGCTCCACGAACTCGAATCGAGAGAGGTGCTGTCATGACGGAGCTTGCCATCCTGCTCGGCCTCGCGGCCGCCGGGTACGGGGTGTCGCGCTGGACCCAGTTTCCCGCCATCCCCTTCCTGCTGGCCGGAAGCCTCGGGCTCAGTGCCACCGGCGCCGTGGGCGACCCTGCCTTCGTCGAGGACGTGCTGTTTCTGAGCGTCTCCGTGCTGCTGTTCGTGGCGGGGACGGACCTCAGCCTCGCCCGCGTGGGCCCGTTCAAGGGGACCGCGTTCCTGATTGGCGTCGTGCAGTTTGTGGGCCTCGCCGCGGCGGGACTGGGGATTGCGTACGCGCTCAACTACGGCCCGACCGACGCCCTGTACCTGGGCCTGGCCCTGGCGGCCAGCTCTACGATCGTGGGCGTGCGCCTCCTCCAGCGCCGACAGCAGATGTTTGAGCCCTTCGGGCGCACAGTGCTCGGGGCCTTGCTCCTGCAGGACGTCCTCGTCGTCCTCCTCCTGCCGGGGCTCATCCGCCTTCCGGACGGAACGGCGGCCGTGGTGGGCAGCCTGGGCGGGACGATCGTTCTCCTCGTGGGGGTCGGGGTCGTGATGAAGGGCCTCGTGCCGGTCTTGCTGGAGCGCGAGCTGGACGCCGAGACGCAGCTGCTCGCGGTCCTCGGCGTGCTGTTTGGGTTCATGGGAGTGGCGGCGTGGCTCAACGTCCCCCTCTTCGTCGCGGCCTTCCTCGCCGGCATCTCGCTTTCGGGATTCCCCTTCAGCGGGATCGTACACGGCGAGATGCAGCCGCTCTACGACTTCTTCTCGGCGATCTTCTTCGCGTCGCTGGGGATGGCGGCCGCCCGGCCCGACCCCACCCTGGTCGGGCACGCGGCCCTCTTTGCGGGGGCGGTGCTGGTGCTGACCCCCCTGATTGTCGCCGTCGTGGGAGAATGGGCGGGACTCGTGGCCCGGCCCGCCCTGGAGAGCGGCCTGCTGCTCGCCCAGACAAGTGAGCTCTCGCTGGTCGTGGGCCTGCAGGCCCTCGTGGCCGGCCAAATTGGGGGGGAGGTCTTTTCGGTGATCGTTCTGACTACGGTCTTCACGATGATGCTCACCCCGCTGCTCACGAGCGAGACGGTGGTGTGGGAGCTCGTGCGGTGGCATCCCTCGCGTCAGTCAGACGTTCTGTCCGAGGTGCCAAGCAACCACGTGCTTGTCCTGGGGGGCGGGCGGAACGCCCGCCCCTTGCTTCGGCTGCTTCGCGAGTCCGACTACGAGACCGTGGTGGTGGACGAGGACCCCACCGTGGTGGATCGCCTCCGCGATCGAGGGATCACCTGCGTGCGCGGCGATGGACGCGATCGGTCGGTGCTGCTGGAAGCCGGAGGGGCGCAGGCCCGGGTCGTGGTCTCCCTCCTTCGTGACCCGACGGCCGTCGGACCGCTGCTGGACTACGTTGGGGACACCGTCCCCATTCTGGTGCGGGTCTTCGAGGATCACGAGGCCGCGTGGGTGGAGGCGCAGGGCGGCACCCCCATCCGCTTCGCCCACGCCGCGGGGGACGCGTTCATGGACTGGTTCCGGCAGATGCAATCGACGGCGCAGAACGAGCCGACGCCCCCGAGCCCATGAGTTCCTCGTCTTCGTGAACACGCCGCACAAGGGCCAACACGTCCGGGCCGAACGCGTCCATCTGTACCCCACAAATCGAGTTGTCGTTCTTCTCTTCGGACGCTTGTCGCTGCGATGGCCAAGGAACTGGAGCGCGATCTCGGACTGCCGTCGGTGCTGGCCATCAGCATCGGGGCCATGGTGGGCAGTGGCATCTTTATCCTGCCGGCCCTCGCCATGAAAATGGCGGGCCCGGCGGTCGTGCTGGCCTACCTGCTGGCCGGGGTGCTGGTGTTGCCGGCGGCCCTGAGCAAGGCGGAAATGGCCACGGCGATGCCGGAGGCGGGCGGGACGTACGTGTACATCGAGCGCGGGATGGGGCCTCTTCTCGGCACCATTGCAGGGATCGGCACGTGGTTTTCCCTCTCGTTCAAAGGGGCGCTCGCGCTCGTCGGCGGGGCGCCCTACATCGTGCTCCTGTTCGACGTGCCGCCCCAGGCGCTGGCCCTGGGCATTGCGGGGGTGCTC
Organism: Salinibacter sp.; assembly: GCF_036626415.1. GTDB lineage: Bacteria > Bacteroidota > Rhodothermia > Rhodothermales > Salinibacteraceae > Salinibacter. The sequence goes on along the minus strand of NZ_JAZKRW010000029.1, from coordinate 16,756 downwards.
ATCGTAGTGAACCTGCTGGGGGTCAAGCAGACGGGGCGCATCCAGGTGGTCCTGGTGGCGGTGATGCTGGCGGCCATGGCATGGTTCGTGGGCGGCAGCCTGGGGGACGTGGACCCGGCGCGCTTCGAGGGCTTCTTTGAGGGCGGGGTGGGGGGCCTCCTGGCGGCCACGGGCTTTGTGTACGTCTCATATGCGGGGGTGACGAAGGTGGCGAGCGTCGCGGAGGAGATCGAACACCCGGACCGCAACATTCCCCTGGGCCTCCTCGGCTCGCTCGCCTTCACGACACTTCTCTACGTGCTGGTGGTGACCGTCCTGGTGGGGGCGGCGCCGACGGCGGAGCTCGCCGGCTCGTCCACGCCGGTGGCCGACGTGGCGGAGGGCACCCTGATCCAGTGGGGCGTGCTCGTGGTGGTCGCAGCCGCCATCCTGGCCCTCGTGAGCACGGCCAACGCGGGCCTCCTCTCCGCCTCGCGCTACCCCTTCGCCATGAGCCGCGACAAGCTGGTGCCCGACGCGCTCCAGCACGTGAGCGACCGGTTCGACACCCCCACCACGGCCATTACGGTCACGGGGGGCATCGTGCTCGCCATGATTGCGTTCGTCCCGATCGACGACATTGCGAAGCTGGGCAGTGCCTTCAAGATCCTCGTCTTCATCCTCGTCAACCTCGCCCTCGTGGCCTTCCGCGAGAGCGACCTCGACGACTACGACCCGGCGTTCCGGGATCCGCTGTACCCGTGGACGCAGGGGGTCGGCGTGCTCGGGGGCCTCGCCCTGCTCAGCCAGATGGGGCTGGTGCCCCTCGTGGGGGCCGTCCTCATCACCGGAAGTGGCGCCCTCTGGTACGGCGTCTACGCCCGCCGTCGGGTGGAGCGGGAGGGCGTGGTGCAGGGCGAACTGCGGCGGCGCGTGGGGGCCCAGGCCGCCGAGCGCACCCGCGCGGCCTTCGACCTGTCCTCAACGGCGGGGCATGTGGTCGTGGGTGTGACCGAGGACCTCCGGCCGGACCGGGAGACCGCCCTCGTGGAGATGGGGGCCGCCCTCGCGGAGGCCCTCGACGGACGCCTCACGGTGGTGCGCTTCGACGCGGTGCCCGACCAGTTGCCTCTCCAGTCCGCCGCCGAGATTCAGTCGGCCGACGACGTGGACTTCGAGATCCGGATGGACCGGTTCGGAGACTCGTTCGACGGGGCGTTCGAGTACGGAGAGGTGGTCAGTCACAACGTACGCCACGCGGTGGCCAACTTTGCCCGGCACCACGAGGTGGACCTGCTCGTGCTGGAGCGCACCCTGGCCGACGACCGGTCCTGGCTGGACGAGCGCGACCTGGACTGGATTTCGCGCCACTGCTCCGCCGATCTCGTCCTGGCGGAGCCGACGCCCCTCACGGTCCTCGACCGCATTGCCCTGGTCACCGACAGCGGGCCGTTCGACCCCCGAAAGGTGGAGCTGGCCAACGGCCTCGCGGCCGCCGCCGGGGCCCGTCTCGTCCTGGTGCACGCCGTGCCCGCCGAGGCGACCGAGGACCAGCGCGCCACCATTCGCACCTACCACGACGACTTGATGCAACTCTGCACGGTCCCGGTCGAGTCGATGATCGTGGACGAGGAGGCGCTGGACGCCGTGGCGCGGGCCGTCTCCACCGCCGACCTCATCGTCGTGGAGAGTGACGCGGACTGGTGGGCCCGCCTCCTGGACCGCCGGGAGCCACAACGCATTGTGGGCGCCTTCGGGGGGCCCGCCATCGTGGTGCGCCCGCAGCAGGCGGAAGGGCCCGGGCTCGTGCGTCGTGTGCTGGAGCGGCTCGCGTTTTAGGACTGCCTCCCGGCGAGCGGCGGGCCGCCTCTCTGCCTGGCAGGCGGGGCGAAGACGCACTCCCCGGGAGGCCCGAGAGAGAACCCACAACAGGGCCCCAAAAGGGAGATTCTCGAAGCGTGAGTCCAGGAACTGGAATTCTTGAGAGAGGCTCGTCAAGTTTTGTGGCGATGGGGAACCGTCCCCCCCACCTCGGTCCTTTACGCCCGTCCACTATTTTCCTTGTCTTGCCCGTCACTGATATGGCTTCGGGCTCCTCGGACCTCCAGAAGACCCTCACCCTCTACGACGTCTACGCGATCAGCACGGGGGCGATGTTTAGCTCCGGGTTCTTCCTGCTGCCCGGCATCGCGGCGGCGGAGACGGGCCCGTCCGTAATCCTCGCGTACTTTGTGGCGGGCGTTCTCATCCTGCCGTCCATGTACAGCATGGCGGAGTTGTCCACGGCCATGCCGAAGGCCGGGGGCACGTACTACTTTCTCGACCGGGCGCTCGGCCCCTTGGCCGGCACGGTGGGGGGCCTCGGGACGTGGCTGGCCCTCGTGTTCAAGAGCGCCTTCGCCCTGATCGGGATGGGGGCCTACCTCGCCATCTACGCCGACGTGCCCATCAAGCCGCTGGCGGCGGCGCTCACCGTGGCCTTCGGCGTGCTCAACGTCGTGGGGGCCAAGGAGAGCAGCTGGCTGCAGCGCATCCTTGTCACGGTACTGGTGGGCGTGCTCGCCTTCTACACCGCACAGGGCATCTTTTCCGTGTGGGGCGGCCAGAGTGCCCAGGGCGGCGCCGCCGGCGAGTTCACCCCATTCTTCACCGAGGGGGCCCGCGGCTTTCTGGCCACCATCGGGATCGTGTTTGTGTCGTATGCCGGCCTGACGAAGGTGGCCAGCGTGGCCGAAGAGGTCAAAAACCCGGACCGCAACATTCCCCTGGGCATGATCCTGTCGCTTCTCACGGCAACGGCAATCTATGTGCTGGGGGTGGCGATCATGGTGGCGATCCTGCCGGCGACGGACCTGCACGCCGACCTCACCCCGGTCTTCACCTCCGGCGAGGTCTTCTTCAACTGGCTCCCGTACACCCTGGGCCCGATTCTGATTGTCGTGGCGGCCGTCGCGGCGTTTGCCTCCACCGGCAATGCCGGCATCATGTCGGCCTCGCGCTACCCGCTGGCCATGGCCCGCGACCGGCTGCTGCCCGAAAGTTTCGCCAAAATCGGGCGCTTCAACACGCCCACCCAGTCAATCGTGGTGACGGTCGGGCTCATGCTCGTCATCATCTTCGTGCTCTCGGAGGAAGGGGTGGCCAAGCTGGCAAGTGCCTTCCAGCTGCTGATCTTCGCCCTCCTCAACTTTGCGGTCATCGTGATGCGGGAGAGCGAAATTCCGTCCTACGCGCCGGGCTACCGGTCGCCGCTCTACCCCTGGATGCAGGTGGCCGGCATCGTCATTCCGGCCTTTCTGATTTCGGAGATGGGCACGCTGGCGATCGTCTTTACCGTCGTGGTGGCGCTGGTGGGCGTGGGCTGGTACTTCTACTACGCCCGAAACGTCCCGCGCGAAGGGGCCATCTTTCACCTCTTCGCCCGTCTGGGCCAGCAGCGCGACGACGGCCTCGACCGCGAGCTGCAGACCATCCTGGAAGAGAAAGGGGTGGGGCACGACACCGCGTTCGACCGGCTCGTGGCCCGGGCAGAGGTGATGCACCTCGACGAGCCGCGGCCCTACAAGGAGGTGGTGGAGCGGGTGTCGTCCCGCCTCGCGGAGCGGTTCGGCATCTCCACGGAGACCATGGAGCACGGCTTCCTCGAAGGGGCGCCCTACAGTGCCGTCTCGGTCTCCCACGGCGCAGCCCTTCCCTACTGCCGCCTCGACGGCATCGACAGGCCGGAGATGGTCATGGTCCACTGCCAGTCCGGCATCTGCGTGGACCTCGAAGACGAGTTCGAGGACCTGGACCTCTCCGATCCGGTCTACGCATTCTTCTTCCTCGTAAGCCCGACCGACGATGAGGGCGAACACCTTCGCACGCTCGCGACCCTCGCCAACCGTGTCGACGAGGAGCAATTTCTCGTCGAGTGGCGCGCGGCGACCGACGAGCAGGAGGTCAAAGAGAGCCTGTTGCACCACGAACGCTACCTGACGCTCCAGCTCCTTTCAGGGACCAGCACGGACGAGTTCATCGGGCGCACCGTCTCCGACCTGAACCTGCCGGCGGGCGTGCTCGTGGCCCTCGTCCGACGCGACGGACAGATCACCGTGCCCTCCGGACGCACGACGCTGCAAGAGGGGGACCGGGTCACCATCATCGGCAATCCGGCCAGCATTGATCGGCTCTACGAGCTGTACCGTGTGGGCGAGGCGGAGGGCGTCGTCCAGTAGGGCGTCGACGAAGGTCCCTCGCGAGGCGACCATCGCCGCGGGCGTCTCGTTGGGGCCGCCTCGCTTCCTCCAAATGCGCGTGCCCTACGTTTCAGAACACACGGGCCCTGTCTCCTCCCCCCTTCTCTTTTCCTAACAGCCTCCGAACGTGCAGGCAACGTGCCCGCCCTGCTGGCGACCGTGCCGTTGCTTCGCGGATGTCAGGTTGTGAAAATAACATTGTAGAGCGGGGATGACTCCTCCCACATCCCGATTCCGACCCTTGGATGCCTTTAGACTTAATCCGCCGGGCATGTTTTTTGATCATACTGACGGTCTAGATTGCAGGACTGGTTGTGGAGAGCCCCGATCCCAATCAGCCACAGGCCTGTGGCGCCCCGGTGCTGCCCCTTGAATGGTGCCCGCCACCCCTTCGGAGACGGTCTCATTCGGAGCCAACGCCCCTGGCTTGCTGCTCCGGTCGACCGTAGGCGGGCGCCAAACGGCTTCTCAAGCGCGTATTTACCGGGAACTGGGAAGCCTCTTCCTACGCGACGGATCGATTCCGTTCTCCTGCCCACAGGCTCGTATCGCTCCGAGGTACAGGGTCGTGTATTTCCTGCGACGAGGGTCACAACATCATCAGGTTGCTCCATCGATGTGCCACAGAGGCTCGCGGGCCCTCAGAACCATAACCCCCCGGTGTAGAACGACGTTGGACAGAGACTGGCCTTGCGATTTTGACTTCCGTCCCCTGTGAATGATTTCTGGCAACAAATCACGGCCATCTTCCGCCCCGAAGATGCCGATCTCTCCCTCGAAGAACAGTCCCGAGTGCGGGACTTCCGCCTGCTGACCCTCGTCGGGGCTGTCCTTGTTCTCCTCTTCGGTCTGCTCTACACGGCCTCGAACCCGCAGGCCTTTGATCCACTGTGGGGGCGGATCGGGCTCGCCGGCTTGCTCGGGGGCCTCGTCGTGGCCTCCTACGTGTCCCGTCATGTCCGCCACCACTTCGTCTCGTGGTTGCACGGGAGCCTTCTCGTCACGATGGGGTGGCTGGTGGTCATCACCACCCAGAACCACTTTGCCGGGGAGTACGCCGTGGGCCTGTTGCTGGGATACACGATCCTCATCGCGTTCGTAGGGGTGAGCGCCCGGTCCGGACGACCGGTCACCTGGTTTTCGATCTCCAGTCTTGCCCTGGTCGCGGGCGGGCTCGGCGTGCGGCTTGCCACCGGTCCCGCTCCCGAAATCAGCCCGCTCATTCTGCTGGCGGGGATGGCGGGCATCTCCCTCGCGGTGGGCATCGCGATCCACCGGCTGCTTTCGACGCGGCACGCCCTTCGCAATCGGGAGGAGCAGCTTCACGTGATCACCGGCAACGTCTCGGAGGGCATCTACCGGTCGACCCCCGAGGACGGACTCGTCTACGCCAATCAGGCCTTCGCGGAGCTGTTTGGGTACGAGAGCCCGGAGGCCATTCTCCAGGCCGACTCGGAGTCGCTCTACGCCGATCCCACCATCCGCGAGCGCCTGCTGGCGAAGGAACACGAGGCCGACGGCCTCGACCAGATGGAGGTTCGGTTTCGTCGGAAGGACGGAACGCCGTTTATCGGCCTCGTCAGCAGCACGGTGGTGCGCGACGCGGATGGGGCCCCCGAGTACTACGACGGAGCCGTTACGGACATCACCGAACGAAAACAGCGCGAGCGGCGGCTCCGTGTCCTGTCGGAGGTGGTAGAGCAGGCCGACGACGGCATTCTCGTGACGGCCCTGCCCCAGAACGGCCCCCCAACGTTCGGGGACCTCGCCTTCGCCAACGGCGAGACGGCCCCCCTTGCCTCGGCGAGCGCGCCCTCGGCGGGCGACACGGACCCGCCCATTGTGTACGCCAACCGGGCGTTCGAGGAGATGAGCGGGTACCGGGAGGAGGAGCTGCTCGGCCGCACCGTCGACGTGCTAGAGGGCCCCGAGACGGACCCGTCGGTCATCAGTGCCCTTCAGGACCCCGACAAGACGCCCCAGGCGTGGGAGGGGGAGACGATCAACTACCGAAAAGACGGCACGCCGTACGTCGCTCACTGGAATACCACCTCCGTGCAGGCCGAGGCGGCGGAGGTCGAGTACCGCGCCTCCATTCAGCGGGACGTGACCGACCGTCGCGAGATGGAGGAGCGTCTCCGCGAACAGCGGAGCCGGCTGCAGGGCATGGCCAACAGCATCCCCGGCGTCACCTACCAGTTTTACGCCCGTCCCGACGGGACACGCGGGTGCCACTTTGTGAGTGAGCACGCCGCAGAGGTGCTCGGCCTCCCCACCGACCCGGACGCATTCCACAATCAGTTCGACAAACACATTCCCGATCCCTACCGGGCCCGCTCGCTGCACAAGATCGACGAGGCGATTGAGGAGGAAGCCCCTTGGCGGGTGGAGATCCCCTTCGACCGCCCCGACGGCGATCGCATCTGGCTTCTCGACACCGCCACGCCCGAACGGCGGAACGGCGAGCTCGTCTTCAACGGCGTGATGATCGACATCACCGGGCGCAAGGCGGCCGAGCGCGCCCTTCGCGACGAGCGCGATCGGTTCGAGAGCCTCTTCGAGAGCCTTCCCACCCCCATCATGCGCTGCACGGTGGAGGACGGCACGAGCTACGTGTCGACCATCAATGAGGCCTTCGAGGAGACGTTCGGGGTGGACGCCGCGGCGATTGAGGGCGAAAACATCGACGCGGTCATCGTGCCGGACGACGCCGAGCAGGAGGGCGCGTCCCTCAATCGGCGCGCCGTGGAGGAGGGAGCCCTAAAAACGGAAGTGCGCCGCCTCACCGACGAGGGGCCCCGCGACTTTCAGCTCCAGGCGACCGGCCGGACCCGCGAGGGCGCCCCGCCGGAGATCCACGCCATCTACACCGACATCACCGAGCGGACCCTGCTGGAACAGACGCTCACGTATCGGTCCGAGCTTGAGAGCAAGATCGTCGACATCTCGACCCGTTTCATCAATACGCCCATCGACGCCCTGGACCGGGAGATTGAGGCGGCCCTTCAGGCCATCGGCACCTTCGTAGATGCCGACCGGAGCTACGTCTTCCTGTTTGACGACGAGGCGGCCACCATGAGCAACACGCATGAGTGGCGGACCAAGTCGACGGCCTCTACACAATCCCGCCTCCAGAACATCCCGTACGCGGAGACCCCCTGGTTCATGGACCGCATGCGCCGCCGAGAGGGCCCGCTGCGAGTGCCGCGCCTTGCAGATCTGCCCCCTGAGGCCTCGGGCCTGCGGCAGCGCCTAAAAGCCGGCGACGTTCAATCCCTGCTCGTGCTGCCGATGCTGAACGACCAGGACCTGGTGGGCTTCGTCGGGTTCGACGCGGTGCAGCAGCCGCGCGACTGGGACGCAGACACCGTGATGCTGCTCCGTGTGCTCACCGACGCCATCTCCAACGCCCTCCAGCGAAAGACGACGGAGAAAGAGATGCTGGCGGCCAAGGAGGCGGCCGAGGACGCAAACCAAATGAAGTCCGTCTTCCTCGCCAACATGAGCCACGAGATCCGGACGCCCCTCACCTCCATCATCGGCTTTGCGGAGGCCATCGGAAATGAACTCAGCGACGGGGCCGCGGGGCCAGTCCTGCGGTTTTCGGAGCTCATCGAGAAAAGCGGGAACCGGCTGCTCGAAACCCTCGATGGGGTACTCAACCTCTCAAAGCTGGAGGCCGGCGAGATGGACCTCACGATTGGGCCCGTCAACCTCACCGTGCAGGCCAAAGAGGCCGCCGATCAATTCGCCCCACAGGCTGAAGCGTCCGGGATTTCTCTCCGCACGGACTTCGACGCGGCTCCGGTGTGGGCCCAAGCCGACAAAGGGGCGGTGCAAATCGTGCTCCGCAACCTCATCTCCAACGCCCTCAAATACACCAACGAGGGAGGCGACGTGGAGGTGCGGGTCCGCGACACGGAAGCGGCAGCCGTGTTGGCGGTGGAAGACACCGGCATTGGCATGAATCCCGAACAGGTTTCGGACTTGTTCAAGGCCTTCCGGCAGGCCTCCGAGGGCCTCGGTCGCGAATATGAAGGCACAGGCCTGGGCCTGGCCGTCACCAAGCAGGCCGTCGACCACATGCAGGGCTCCATTGACGTAGAGACGGAAAAAGGAAGCGGCACCCTCTTCGTCGTCCACCTGCCGAGGACGCAGTCGCCGTCGGGGTCGTTGTACTGACCCCACCCTATCTTGCCCTCACACGATGCGTCTTTTCGGGGCATCTCAGGGAGCCCGTCGTAGGGGTCCGCGGCCCGCCGGCAAATTGACGCTTCCGCCTGAACGCTTTTTCTTCGAAGCGCGCCGCTGCCTCCGCGCCCACACGGCGGCTCGGCCTCGCCTTCCGTGTCCCATACTCTCCCAACCCGCACGCCCCTGTGTCCATCGACGCCACGACGCAACTCGTCACGTTGCTCGGCCACCCAGTCGAGCACTCGTTCTCGCCCCGCCTCCACAACGCCGCGTTCCGCGCGCAGGGCGTAAACGCCGCCTACGTGGCCACGCCGGTGCGGCCGGCGGCCCTGGACGCCGCGGTGGCGGGCCTCCGGGCGCTTCAGTTTCTCGGGGCCAACGTCACGACGCCCCACAAAGAGGCCGTCCTTCCGCTTCTCGACGCAGTAACGGACCGGGCCCGGGCCGTCGGGGCCGTCAACACGATCGTCCGGGACGAAGACACCGACCGCCTCCGGGGAGACAATACCGACATCGAAGGCTTTCTTCAGCCCCTGGACGAGGCGGCGGGGGGCGCGCTCAACGGGGCCTCGATGCTTGTATTTGGGGCCGGCGGGGCCGCCCGGGCCGTCGTCTATGGCCTGCTGACCCACTACGATCCGGACCGACTGACGATCGTGGCCCGTCGCCCCGAACAGGCCGAGGGGCTGGCCGCCGACCTGGCCGAGCACGCCCCTAGCGACGCTCTTCGCGTGTCGTCGTTCGAGGAGGCCACCCTGTCGGTCCGAACGAGCCGACTCATCGTGAACGCCACCCCGCTCGGCATGGCCCCCGACCGCCGCGGACAAACCCCTTGGCCGAACCCCGTCGACTTCAGCGCCGACCATGTTGTCTACGACCTCGTGTATACCCCCGAGGAGACCCGGCTCCTGCGCGACGCCGCCGCCGAGGGCGCAACGCCGATCGGCGGCCTTGACATGCTCGTGGAGCAGGCCGCCGCGGCCTATCGGCAGTGGACCGACCGCGACATGCCCCGTGACGCGGTGTACGAGGCCCTCCGTTCTGGAAAGCAATGACGGCGATCGCCCCGGCGAAGCCACGGACGAGTCGCCGGGACACATCTTTCTTCTTACTTCACGTTTGCACCGGATCAACAACCGACCCTTTAGTTTCGTCGCGTTGTAATTGGCCGGCCATCTGGGGCTGTGCCTTCTCTCGTATTTCCGGACTGAGCATTTCAGAGAGAGGACCTGTCTGTATGTGGCAGCGAGCATGGACTGTGCTTCGAGAGCGGCTGACGCTCCTCCAATGGGTGTCGAACTATACGGGATCGACGCTCCGGAGTGACGCCACCGCCGGCCTCACGGTGGGGGCGATGCTGATTCCGCAAGCGATGGCGTACGCCGTCATTGCGGGCATGCCGCCCATCTACGGCCTGTATGCCGGCCTCGTCCCACTCCTTGCGTATCCGCTTTTCGGCAGCTCGCGACAGCTGGCGGTGGGGCCGGTGGCCATCGACATGCTCATCGTAGGGGCCGGCGTGGGGGCCCTGGCCCAGAGCGGGACGGAGCGGTACGTCGCCCTTGCAATCCTGCTGACGGCCATGGTGGGGGGGATCCAAATTCTCATGGGGCTGCTGCGGCTGGGCTTCGTGGCCAGTCTTCTCTCTCGCCCGGTGATTGCGGGGCTAACCACCGCTGCCTCCTTGATCATTGCGTGTAGCCAGCTGGGCAACCTGCTCGGCGTGGAGCTCGGTCGATCGCAGTACGTGCATGTCCTGCTCTGGGAGGCCCTCCAGCACGTAGGGGGCACCCACCCGCTGACGGTGGGACTGGGCGTCGGCTGCATCGGGCTTCTCTTGGGGCTGTCCCGGTGGCTGCCCCGGGTGCCCGGCCCGCTCGTGGTGGTCGTGGGCAGTACCGCCGCCAGCTGGTTCTTCGGGCTGGAGCAACAGGGCGTGTCCGTCATCGGGGACATCCCAACCGGCCTCCCGAGCCTAGAGGTGTGGAGTGTCAGTTTTGGGGAGTTGAACGCGCTCCTTCCGGCGGCCGTGACCGTGGCCCTGGTGCAGTTTATGAAAGACGTGTCGCTGGGTCGCATCTTTGCGAAGCGGCACGGCTACAGTATCGCCCCCAATCAGGAGCTCATTGGGGTAGGGGCCGGCAACGTCCTCGGGAGTCTCTTTCAGGGCATTCCGGCCTCGGGGAGCTTCTCCCGGTCGGCGGTCAACGACCAGGCCGGCGCCTCCACCCCGCTGGCCAACGCGTTCGCGGCCGTCGTCATTGCGCTCACCCTGCTCTTCTTGACGCCGCTGTTCTACTATCTGCCCACGCCGGCCCTGGCCGCCATTATTTTCGTGTCCGGCCTCAGCCTTGTCGACCTGCACGAGATCCGGGCCCTCTTTCGGGCCCGGCGCCGCGACGGCTACATTGCGCTCTTTACGGCCGCCTGCACCCTCTTCATCGGAATCCAAGAGGGCATCCTCCTCGGCATTGGGGCGTCGATCGTGGCCGTCCTCTACCGCATGAGCCGCCCGAACGTGGCGGAACTCGGGCACGTCCCCGGCACGCGCCGCTTCCGCGACCGGAGCCGGTTCGAGCAGGCCGCACGGCTCAAGGACATCATGGTGCTACGGGTTGACGCGGCCTTTTCTTTTGCCAACGCCGAGTACCTCCAGAACTTTATCTTGGAAAAAAGTGAGCATGAGGGGCGGCCCGTGAATGCGGTGGTGGTGGATGGGAGCAGCATCAACGGGCTGGACACGACCGCGACCGACACGCTCTTCTCAGTGGCCGAGCGGCTCGACGAGATGGGCATCGAACTCCACCTCACCGGCCTCATCGGACCGGTGCGTGAGACGGTCCGCCGCTCGGGCCTGCATGCCCTGCTTGGGGAAGAGCGGTTCCATCTTACGCCCCACGCCGCAGTCACCAACATTCTGGAACGTCGCGACGCCACGGAGGACACGACCCAGCTTGCGGAATACCTGGACACGACCGGCACGGACGAGCAGGAGCCAACCCCTGCGGCAACATGAGCCCCATGGCGCCCTCACGTCCCTCTCTGAACGCACTTCGGCGGCGTACGCTCTGGCCTGGCGAAATCAAACTCTCCGACGACCAACTGGCAAGCCCCTGGAGCAAGAGGTCCTCGTTTCCTCCAGCAGGCGTTTTTCCTCCTGGCCACAGCATTCGCTCGCAAAACGTGCGGGCCGGAGACACCGGGTTTTGAAGGGCTCTCACGTCCCCCGCTCTCATGCTCAGTGCCCCACTCCCCCGCCTGCTCCTTCCGGGTGATGTTTGTATGAGGGAAGAACGAACGCCGAACTCCACCCCCGCCACTGCTTATCAGTGGTGGTGATCGGTGTTGGTCTCTGCCCCTTCCGACCGACTCGGTCGCGCCGCATTTCAGCTCCTTGCTTCCCCTTCCCGTCCACATGATCGATCCTCTTCCCGCGGACGCCCTGCGCAAGCGCTTCGACCCGTCCGAGTTCGACTTCGAAACCACCGAGGACCTGCCGGCCGACACGGAGGTGGTGGGACAAGACCGGGCCGTCGAGGCACTCGACTTCGGCATGAGCATCGACGCCGAGGGCTACAACGTCTTCGCCCTGGGCCCCACGGGCACCGGCCGCCGCGAGCTCGTACAGCATCTCTTGGAGGAACAGGCCGCGGGGGAGGAGACGCCCCCGGACCTCTGCTACGTCAACAACTTCGACGACGAGCGCGAGCCCCGGGCCCTCCGCCTTTCGGCAGGCCGGGGCTGCGAGCTGAAGGAGGACGTGGACGCGCTCATCGAAGAGCTGCAGACGGCCCTCCCCGGCACGTTCGAGAGTGAGGAGTACCGATCCCGCCGCGAGATGATACAGGAAGAGGTGCAGGAAGGCCAGGAGGCGGCCCTCGAGGACCTGCAGGAGCAGGCCCGCGAGGACGGAATTGCCCTTATCCGTACGCCGCAGGGCTTCGTCTTCACCCCCCTCCAGGACGGCGAGGTGGTGCCGCCCGAAGAGGTGGAGTCGATGCCGGACGCGGAGCGCGAGCAGGTCCAGCAAAAAATTGAAAGCTACCAGGAGGCCCTCCAAGACATCCTCCAGAAGGTGCCCGACCATCAGCGCGAGGCACGCCGGCGCATTGAGGCGTTGAACGAGGAGATGGCGACCCTCGTCGTCGACGATCTCATCGACGACCTGCGCGACGCGTACGCCGACTCCGAGGACGTCCTGTCGTTTCTCGACAGCGTGCGGGACGACATCATCGAGAACGTCGACGTCTTCGTTCAGTCCGCCCAACAGGGCCCGTCTTCTGGAATGCAAGGCCCCCAGCAGATGATGCAGCAGCAAGGCCAGCAGGACGGCGGGCAGCAGGCCGCGCGCGCGCCCGACGGGGCCTTTTGGCGCCGCTATCGCGTCAACTTGATCGTCGACCACGAGGACACCGAGGGCGCGCCGGTGGTCTACGAGGACAACCCAAACTACCAAAACCTCGTGGGCCAGGTGGAACAGATCGCCCAGATGGGGGCCCTGGTGACCGACTTCAACCTCATTCGGCCGGGCGCCCTCCATGAGGCCAACGGCGGCTACCTGATCGTGGAGGCGCGGCAGCTGCTCACACAGCCTTATGCCTGGGAGGGCCTGAAGCGGGCCCTTCAGAACGACGAGATTCAAATCGAGTCGCCTGGCCAGGCGCTCGGCCTGATCCGCACCCTCACGCTGGAGCCGGAGGCCGTGCCGCTCGACGTCAAGATTGTGGTCGTGGGCGAGCGGATGCTCTACTATCTCCTCGACGCCCTCGACCCGGACATGGACCGCCTGTTCAAGGTGACGGCCGACTTCGACGACCAGATCGACCGGGGCGAGGCGCAGGAGGACGCCTACGCCGACCTCCTCGCGACGACCATCGATGAGAATGACCTGCGCCCCTTCGACCGCTCGGCCGTGGCGCGGGTATTCGAGCACAGCCTCCGCATGGTAAGCGACACCGAAAAGTTGAGCGCAGAGGTGGACGCAATCCGGGACCTGGTGGTGGAGGCCGACCATTGGGCTCGCGACGAGGGGGCCGATGCGGTCACCGACGCGCACGTGCAGCGCGCCATCGACGCCCAAATCTACCGGGCCGATCGGCTGCGCGACCGCGTGCAGGAGTCCATCGAGCGCGAGAAACTCTACATCGACACGACAGGCGCCACCGTCGGACAGATCAACGGACTGTCGTACCTGAAGGTGGGGGGGTTCAGCTTTGGAAAGCCCAACCGGATCACCGCCCGGGTGCGGCTCGGGGAGGGCGACATTGTGGATATTGAACGGGAAGCGGCCCTCGGCGGGCCCCTCCATTCGAAGGGCGTCCTCATCCTCTCGGGGTTCCTGGAGGGCCGGTTCGCACAACGGCATCCGCTCTCCCTCTCGGCCCGCCTCGTGTTCGAGCAGTCGTACGGCGGCATTGACGGGGACAGTGCCTCCTCGGCCGAGCTGTACGCCCTCCTGTCGGCCCTCGCGGAGGTGCCTCTCAAGCAGACCCTGGCCGTCACCGGCTCGGTAAACCAGCGGGGCATGGTCCAGCCCATCGGGGGCGTCAACGAGAAGATCGAAGGCTTCTTCGACGTCTGTGAGGAGCGGGGCCTCACCGGCGATCAGGGCGTGCTCATCCCCGCCGCCAACGTCGACAACCTCATGCTGCGCCCCGACGTGGTGGCGGCGGTAGAGGCCGACGACTTCCACGTCTACCCCGTGGAGACGATCGACCAAGGCATCGCACTGCTGACGGGCGTGGAGGCCGGCACGCGGGACGAACAGGACGGCTTCCCAGACGGTACCATGAATGGAAAGGTGGAGGCCCGCCTCCGCGAGTTTGCCGACCGCCGGCGCCAGTTTGCTCGTCCCAACGGCACCCCCCCGTCGTCGACAGAGGACATGTAGATGTACGACCGCTCCCACACACCCATGCCCGCAGCCCCCGCGTCCAACCGCCCGTTTCGCGAGATTCTGGTGGCCCTCGACGCCTCTCCGCACAGCCGCGCCGCACTCGGCCTGGCGGTGCAGTTGGCCGCCGATCTGGAGGCAGACCTGGACGGGCTGTTCGTCAAAGACGCGAACCTACTCCGGGCCGCCCAGCTTCCGTTCGCCGAAGAGGTGCGCACCCATTCGGTGTCGCCCAAGGCCCTGAGCGACCGCCGCGTGCAGCGCCAACTGCGTCATCAAGCCGAACGGGCCGAAGCGGCCCTCCAAGAGGCGACCGAGCGGGCCCAGGTGTCGTATAATTTTCGGGTCGTCGAGGGCCAGGTCCCCCAGCAGTTGCTCCGGGCCGCCGAGGACACCGACCTCGTGGCCATGGGCAAGACGAGCACCCAGAGCAGTCGGCGGCGCCTCGGCACCACCAGCCGGGCCCTGCTCGCGGAGTCGCCCGCCCCGGTGCTGGTCCTTCGCCGGGCGACGCGGCATCGGCCGCCGCTCTTCACCTACTACGACGGCTCGGACACGGCCCGGTCGGCCCTGCGCACGGCCGCTCAACTCGGGGCCCCTGGCACGCCCCTCACAGTGTTTCTGCCCGCAGACGACGAGGCACAGGCAAAGCAGCTGCAGGACGACGTGCACGACACTCTCGGCATGCATGCTGGGCAGGTCCAGGTACGCCCCCTCACCCCGACCGAAGCAGACCGGCTCGCGGCCCTCGCACGCCGGCAGGGCCCCGGGCTGTTTGTAATGCCCGACAACTGCTCTCCCCTGGCCAACACCTCGCCCCAGCGCTTTCTCTACGAATTGGACCGCCCCCTGCTCGTGGTCCGCTGATGCCTCGCCCCGTCTTTCTCCTTCCAAAACATGTCTCGCCCCATGAACAGCGTCCTTCGTCTCTCGCTCCACCCCACCGACGACGCGAAAGTGGCGCCCCTGGAAGTGCTCCGCGACTTCGCGGACGTGACGGCCAGCTGGAGCTACCTGGAGGAGGACTCAGAGCATTATTCCGACTTGAAGGACACCCCAGGCCTCATTCTTCGCCACCGCGCCGACCCCTCCCACTACGTCGATCTGGGGTTTGTGGAGACTGCGCCCGATACCGTCCAACTGGCTGTGCTGGATCGCCCGGCCACCGACGCATCGCTGTCGTCCGACGCCCGGACCGATCTTCTCGATACCTTTCTCGATGCGATGCGCAAATACTTGGGCGACCGGCCGGAGCACGTCAGCCTCCAGGTGGACCGCGACGCGGCCTCGCTCTGATCTGTCTACTCCCCAATCCGCCCGCGCAACGACGACCACGACGACGACACAGTCATCGCCCTCCGTTTCAAGAAGCCGGCGTCTCGTCCGGCCAGCGGAAGGTGATCGAAATGTCGGTGTCCGGATGGAGGCTCTCGTCGACCGGGCAGTGGCGAGCAGCGCGCTCCAGCCGGGACCGCATCTGCTCGGCAAGGGCCACTGGCATCTCCACTGCGATCCGGAGCGCATCGATGCGGCGCGGACTGGAGGCCATCGTCTTCTCAACTGACAGCTCGATGCCCTCCAGGTCGAGGCCGTGTGTGTCGGCCTGGATGCCGAGAATCGTGGCGATGCAGGTCCCGAGCGCCGTGGCCACGAGGTCGGTGGGGGAAAAAGAACGGCCCTCCCCGTGGTTGTCCTCGGGGGCGTCGGTGGTGAGGGTCACGCCGGACGGCCCGTGCTCGGCCTTACAGCGCAGGTCTCCAATGTAGTCTGCGTCGATTTGAACCATCGGACTCGAAAGCCGGAACGTTGGGAAGCAAGACAAAGCCTCGTCTTACACGCGACGTCGTCCCGCCGGATTCATCGTCGCTCTCCTCTCTCTTCCTTCCGTCTCTCTTCCTTCCGGTAGCCCCGCTCACTCCTGCCACCGCCGGTCCGTGAGTTCGCGCACGTCCGTTTCCGAAACCACGTTCCAGTACGGACTGCTCAGGTTGCCGCTCTTCGTCCGGTTAAAGGTCGCACGCAGCAGAAGTGCCTTGTCGGCGTCGGGGTCCGCGCCTTCAAACGAAAACCCGCCCCAGTGGAGGACCCAGTACGCCTGAGCGGGGTCGACGCCGAGCTGGCGCCCCACGAGGTCGGCCAGGTATTGAAGGTCCTCGACCGTCGACGGCCCCCGGTTCTCCGCCAATTCTCGAAGCACGATCGTGTGGTCCTCCTCATCGTCGGGCGGGCCCGGATACACGTGTACCTGCACGGTGCCGGTGCGGCTGTAGCTGCGCCACGTGAGGGTCGTGTCGGTCTGTGGCTGCGCGTGGGCCGTCGGGAGGAGTAGAAGGCTCAAGACGCCGAAGACGAAGATTCGGGCCGAGGAAACCATACAGACAGGGGCGATGGATGAGACGTGTGACCATCGCCTGATAGACACATGCGCCCCCGCGCTCTTAACGTGCGGGGG
>NZ_JAZKRW010000028.1:0-26953 GCF_036626415.1 Salinibacter sp. | reverse complement strand
ACGGCCCGCCCGGCGACCCGCCTGGAAACGGCAAGCCGCCCGATAGAGGCCCGCCCGACAACCCGCCCGGCGGAAGTGGCCCGCCGGGGGGCGGCGGCAATGGGGGAACGTAGCCGATCCCATCGAGACGTGCTACTTGGCAGCTCCCGTGTCGAAGATGCGGACTGTCGTGCTGCCGTCCGGATCGACATACGCCCGGAACATGCCGCCGGTGCTGAAGGGCGTGGCGATGTTGCCCTCGCGGTCGAGCGCAATGACGCCGCCCACGCCGCCGAGCTCCTCAATCTCGTCGATCGTGCGCTGGGCGGCCGTCCCGACCGGAAGCCCCCCGAACCGCATGCGCGACGCCACACTGTGGGCCGCCACGCCGCGAATAAAGAACTCGCCCTGCCCCGTGGCCGACACCGCACACGATGCATTGTGGGCGTACGTCCCGGCCCCGATGATGGGGGAGTCGCCCACGCGCCCGAACTCCTTATCCGAGATGCCCCCCGTAGACGTCCCCGCCGCCAGGTTGCCCCCCGCATCGAGCGCCACGGCGCCCACCGTGCCGTACTTCTCGTCCGGCCCCGGTGCCTCGGGCGGATCGGCGGGCGCCTGGCCCTGCCCGGACCGGCGCGCCTCCGTGATGAAGTAGTCGTTCTCCACGAGCTCAAGCCCTTGCTGCTTCGCAAACGCCTCCGCGCCGTCCTGCGCAAACATCACGTGGTAGGAGTCCTCCATGATGGACCGGGCCAGTCGAATCGGATGCCGAACGGTCTTCACGCCCGTGAGCGCCCCGGCGTTGCGGGTCGCCCCGTCCATGATGGCGGCGTCGAGCTCCACCGTCCCCTCGCTCGTGAGCACCGCACCGCGGGCGGCGTTAAAGAGCGTGTCGGTCTCCATGGTGGTAATGGCGGCCTGGACGGCGTCGAGCGCACTGCCCCCGTCCTGGAGCACCGCATTGCCCTCCCGCAACGCCGCGCGGAGGGCCGTGCGGTACGCCTCTTCCCGGTCGTCGCTCATCTCGTCGGCACTCAGAGAGCCGGCCCCGCCGTGGATGACGAGCGCCGTCTCGGCGGACGGGCCGTCCTGGCCCTGCACCGTAACAGGCACCAGACAGGCCCAACCCAAGAGCACCGCGGCAACGACAAGAGCACTGTGAACTCGCACGGGAATGGGAAGATCGCACATGGTCGTAGAGAAAGGCCGCGTGTGTAAAATGATGTGCAGGAAGCCCTCTCAAATAGCGAAACAGAACGGAGAATCGCCACCCGGGTTCTATCCAGACCCCGACGAATCGTCGGGCCCGGCCCTTCTTTTCGACGTCCCGCCTGCCGTTATGACGGAAATTGCATTTCCTTCATGCGATCTTAGGGGCTACTTTCCAAAAAACCCCTCCCTGGACCGCATTTTGCCCTGCAATAATGTTCCATCACCCTTCGTTTGGGAACATGCGGCCACATTCCTTATTTGTGGCATTTTCCGCTTGCGACTTAACGGAATTCTTGCCACATTGCATCATTAAGAACGCCGTTTTCCCGACGCTCGGCATTCCCGCACACAGAACGATCCCCCACATACATGGCGAAGGATAAGGCAGAAGTCGTCACCAAAAAAACCGCCTCGAAGGACAAGAATGCCTTCAACCAGCATGAGGCCTTGCAGGAGATGAGCGACGAGGACCTCATGTCCCAGTTTCAGGCTGGCACTGTGGAGGCCTTCAACATCCTCGTGGAACGGTACTCCGACCGCTTGATGCAGTACCTCTACCGCTTCCTGGGCGACAAGAAGCGGTGCGAGGATTTGCTGCAGGAGACGTTCCTGCGCGTCCACCGGAATCGGCACTCCTACCGGCGCATTGCCAAGTTTTCGACCTGGCTCTACACCATCGCCGGGAACCTGGCCCGCTCCGAATACCGGAAGCGGAAGCGGCGGCGCATGCAGTC
The DNA here is from genome assembly GCF_036626415.1 of Salinibacter sp. Lineage (GTDB taxonomy): Bacteria > Bacteroidota > Rhodothermia > Rhodothermales > Salinibacteraceae > Salinibacter. The sequence continues at coordinate 25,025 of NZ_JAZKRW010000028.1, read as the reverse complement.
GATTCAGTCCGTCAACCGCGACAATGAGGAGTACGAGATGGAGATCCCGGACGAGTCGTTCTCGCCGGACAAGCACGCGGAGAGCACCATCCAGGACCATTACATCCAGGAGGCCATGAACGAGATTCCGCCGGCCTTCCGCGAGGTCGTGGTGTTGCGCGACATCCAGCAGCTGGCGTACGACGAGATTGCGGAGATCACGGGCCTCCCCATGGGCACCGTCAAGAGTCGCATCAACCGCGGGCGGACGAAGCTGCAGGCCCTGCTCCAAGACGTATACCCGTTTCAGGAAGAGGAGTAGTGGCCGTCTTGGCCCCGACGGCCCTCGAGACTGAGTTACAGCCCACACTGGGCGACACTGCGCCGGATCCCTGCAGGGGTCCGGCGTTTTTGTTGAGGGGTCCTGTCCTTCCTCTTGTGCCCTCTTGTGCTCACCCCTTCGTCCCATGGACGCCCCCGAGCCGCGCCGGCTCCAGGTCGACACAAATGCCCAAACCCTCACGGTGGACTGGGCGAACGGACACACATCGGTGTTTCCCCTCTCTCGCCTTCGGACCGCCTGTCCATGCGCCGAGTGCCAGGGCGATGGGATTGACCGGATCGATCCGCCCGATCCCGACGCGGAGCCGTCCGACGCCGACCCGCAGTGGACGGATCTGGACATCGACCCCGCCGGAAGCGTCGGCATCCGGATCACGTGGGACGACGGGCACAATGCCGGCATCTTCCGCTGGGATCGGCTCTGGCGCCTGCAACCGCGCGGCACGTGAAAGGAAACGTCTCTCCCAGACCGCCCGCCCCTCTACCCGGTAATCCGGGCGATGGCGACGAACAGGAGAATAATGCCGGCGAAGACCCCGAGGGCAATCAGGATCTGACGAGTCACGCGGCGATTCATGGGGGGAGGAGGACGAATGGAGAGCTGGCGACATCCTGCGACACAGGACGACAGGGGGATCCAAGGGCAATGGATGCCTGCATCTGTTAAGATCGGGCACTCCCACCGTCGTTGTCAAGACCAGCGCCTACACCAACCGCTTGCTCCGAAGGCATCGCTGGAGCCACTTCTTTTTGCGCTCCAGCAGCTGCAGGCTCATGTCGGACTGCGCCTTGCGAAATCGCTCCTTCGCCTTCGCGTGTACATCCCGGATGTGGACGTCCATCCCCCGGTTTTCGAGGGCATGGGCCACCTGTGTCGCCAGGGCCGAGCACTCCTGGCGGAGCTCCTCCTCCTGCGCCGAAAGGTCGAGGGAATCAGAGTCCGGCTCCTCGAAGGGCTGGCGCTGTACCTGAAGATCGGAGCCCCGCCCGTTGTCTTCGAGTTCCAGCCGGTGGGTCTCGATCTCACCGTCGTTGACGCCCGTGAGCGCCCACTCGGAGCGATCGTCGGTCGGTTCGGTCTTTTCGGGCGAGGGGCCCTCTTCCGTCCGGCGGCGGAGGCCCTCTTGCACCTCCCGCGTCATCCAGGCGAGCGTCCCGGACAGGCCCAGGTCGCCGGACGTGAACACGTCGCACACGTTGGCCTCCTCCCCCCACGCGTCGTAGTAGCGCATGCCCCGGAAGATCTGCTGCAGCGTCTTGGAGCGGGCACTCACGAGGTCGAGCTTGGCGATGACGCTGATCGTCTTGATGTCGGTGCCTTCGCCAATCATGTCCACCTGCACCATCACGTCCACCTCGCCGTTGCGGTAGGCCTCCAGGCGCTCCTCTCGCTCCTCGCGCGGTACGTCCTGCCCAATGCGGGTGGCACTGAGCCAGCCGTAGCGCCGCTCCATGAAGTCGAGCACATCGGCGGCGTGGCGGTTGCTCATGCAGGTGACGAGCATCTGGTGGTTGCGCCGCCCAGCAGAGCCCATCTGTCCGGCGCGTTTCTCTTGCAGGCGCCCTACGGCTGGCCCCAGCAGGGTGTCGAGGTAGACGTCGTGGAAGCGGAGACTGCGGCGGGCGAAGTAGCGGTCGAGATGGGCGGTGTCGCGGCCCACCTCACTCTTGAGTTCGCCGAGCGACACCTCCACCTCCTCGCCGGTGTCTTCTTCCACCATCGTAATGGTGTAGTCGATGACGTGCGCCTCGATGCGCTTCAGAATCTGGCCCTCGGCGTGGGCGTCGCGCAGGCTCACCTCGTGGAGGGCACGGTAGTGGAGGCGCTCCTGCCCGTCGTCGCCCGTCACCACGTCGTGCGGCACGCCGAAGAGGGGCTGGCCGTCGCTGCGAAGGGGCGTGCCGGAGAGGCCGATGAGCGAGTCGTACGGCAGGTGCCCCACGGCCTGCGACCACGTACCTTCCTCCGGCAGGTGGTGAATCTCGTCGAGCACAAAGAGGGGCGATCCCTGGTTGCAGTAGCGCTGCAGGTCGCGGTTGCCCGACTGGCCGCAGGCGTACTGGTAGGTGGCGACGACGATGGGGATCTCCGGGTTCTTGACGAACACGCGGTCCGCGTCCGCCACGCAAAACGGCAGGCGCGGGGCGCCGATCCAGCGCAGCATGCGCGCCATCTCGTCGGCGTCGGCGTACTGCTCCTGCAGGTTGCTGCGCGGCACGAACACGACCAGCTTGTCGCTCACGCCCATGGCCCGCGCCACGGCGAAGGAGGCGAGGGCGGTGAGCGTCTTGCCGTAGCCGGGGACGAAAACGCCGAGGTGGTCGGTGCGGCCCTCCTGGTACGCCTTGGCCAGCTTGGCGAGAAAAGCGAGCTGGCCCTCGCGGAACGAGAAGTCGTCGGCCGGGTCAAGGCCGGGAAGGTCGGCGGCGTCAACGGTGGGAACAGACATAGAGATACTGCGGGACAACGGATACTGCGGAGCAGGGGGCCGGAGCGACGACTCCGGCCGAAACATCAGACCCCAACGTACAGGCCACGGGCGGAAGGCGAAAGTGGGCACGCCGGGATTACACACAGATCCCACCTTGCCTACACAGCCCCTGGCCACGCCGGCGGGACCGCGATTGGCCCGGTGGCCTCAACCTGCGGAGGGACCCTTTCCGGATCGTCCGTGGCGGGAGGCTAAGGCCGATCACTGGCCGGCGTTTCTTGCTGAAGGGGAGTGACATTCGGGGCGTCGCGCCCGTCGCCCAACAGATGCTCGGCAAAGTACTCGGCCCGAAGCCAGAACCAGTAGTCGTCCATGCCGCCGTACCCGTGGCGCTGGCCCGGAAAGACGAAGAAGTCGAACCGTTTGTTCGCCTCAATTAAGGCCTTCGCCATTCGGTAGGTATTCGCCGGGTGGACGTTGTTGTCGATCGTGCCCGTCGTGAGCAGAAGGTCTCCGTCCAGGGTCCCGGCCAGCGCCGAGTTTTTGCCGATGTCGTACTCCCAGGCCACCTCCCCAGAGTCGTCGACGGTGCGCTCGACGCCGTGGTGGGTCTCGGACCACCAGCGGTGGTAGACATCGTTTTCGTGGTTTCCGGAGGAGGCCACGCCCACATCGAACACGTCCGGGTACTGCAGCAGGGCCGTCGTTGTGAGGAAGCCACCGCCGGAGTGTCCGTAGATGCCGACCCGGTCGCCGTCGATGTGGTCGTGTCGGGTCGCGAGCTGTTCGATCAGGGCCTTTTTGTCCGCGAGCGGGTAGTCGCGCAGGTCGCCGTAGCCGTAGGTGTGGTACCAGCGCGAACGGTCCGGGTGCCCGCCCCGATGCCCCGCCACCACCACGATGACGCCCAGCTGGGCAAGGCCCACCTCGTCTCCGCTCGGGGCAAAGGACTTCGGCACCGCCTCCGTCTGCGGCCCCGGATAGACGTACGTCACGACCGGGTATTCCTTGTCCGGATCAAAGTCGAAGGGCTTATACATGACGCCGTAGAGATCCGTTACCCCATCGGCGGCCTTCACCCGGAAGGGCTCCGGCATCTGCCACCCGTCGTCCGTCAGAGCACTCAGGTCGGCGGTCTGCAACTTCGTCACAACCTCGCCCTCGGCGTTGCGAAGCACCGACTGGGGCGTCGTGTTGACCCGGCTGTGGTTGTCCACGAAGAACCGGGCGGACTCGTTCATCGCCGCGCTGTGGTCTGCGTCGCCGGGGTTCAGCAGCTCGACGCCCGATCCGTCGAGTTGGACTCGGTAGAGGTGGTCGTAGTAGGGGTCCTCCCCCGCTTCTCGGCCGTTGCCAGTGACGTAGGCAACGTCCTCCTCTTCGTCGACCGCTTCCACCGCGTCGACGTGCCAGTCGCCCTCGGTGAGCTGCGCCTTCACCGTCCCGTCTGGGCCGTAGCGGTAGAGGTGCGACCAGCCGTCCCGCTCAGAGAGCCAGAGCACATCGCCGTTCGACAGCAGCTCCGGGCGCTGTGTGTGGAAGTATTTGTTGAACCGCTCCTCCACGACCGTTCGCTCGACCTCGCCCGTCTCGGCGTCGGCCACCACGAGGTCGGCCTCCGTCCGGTCGCGACTGTGCCGCTCGTACCAGAGTCGGTCGGACCCATCAGACAGCCAGACGCGGCGGCGCGGCTCCTCGGACCCTGGATAGCGAAACTGCCGATCGTCGATGATAGAGAGCGACGGGTCGGTCCAGGTCGTGTCCGAGACCAGCGCCTTTTCCTCCGCCTGCAGGTCGTAGATCCAGATCTCACCGTGCCCCACGCTGTCTTCGCCGGGCATCGGGTACTTGTAGGTCTCCAGTTCGGGGCGCTCGTTGCCGGTCGCGTGGACGACCCACAGCTCCTCCACGTCGCGCAGGTCCTCCCGCACGAGGGCGAAGCGCCGGGAGTCCTTCGCCCAAGAGATGTCGACGGCCTTGCGCTCGCCCCGCTCCTCCCGTTTCTCCTGGTCGGTCGTGCCGCGCCCGTCGTTGTTGGCCGCGTAGCTGTAGTACTTCTCCCCATCCTCGGTAAGGCGCGTCTCGTCGAGGTCGAGTTCCTGAACCGCCTCCTCCGCGTCTTCGCCGTCCTCGCCTCGCCGGGCGTCGAGCACCTTTTCGTACGCCTCCCCGTCCATCGCCCAGAGGTCGTAGTTGCGGGCGAAGACGACGGTCTCGCCGTCGGGGGAGACGCTGGCCCAGTCGGGATGGTCGTCCGGCTCCTCGTAGTCCTCGAGTTCACGGAGCGTCTGGGTCGTGACGTCGTACTCGAAGTGGAACACCTTCTGCTCGGTCTCCTCCTCGTCCCCGGCATCCTCCACATCCTGCTTCTGTTGCTCCTCCTCGACCTCACTCTCCTCGGCCTCCACGTCCTGGGAGGAGGTCACGTCAAACTGGAGGGTATTCTCGTCGACGAACCGGATGTTCTCGATGGGGAGGTGCCGGGCGTCCCACGGGTCCTGCGTGATGCGCGTGAGCTCGGCGGCCAGGCGTTCGCGGTCGAACAGCTCGCGCTGGGTGCTCTCTTCGGGGTTGACGATCCAGTACCGCGTGCCCTCGGCGGTCTCGAAGTCGTACCAGAACCCCTCGGTGCCCTCGATCCACCGCGGCTCGACGGTCAGGTCGTAGGCCTTCTCCTCAATCTTGTACGGCGCGAAGCGCTCGGCAAGTTCGTAGTTGGCCGCGCCCGGCCCGCCGACCCGGGCCTCTTCGTCGGAGGCGGTCTGTGCGAGAACTGGGGCCGCGGGCCCGAACAGCGCGACGACCGCCAGGACCAGAATCAGATGGACGGAGAAGAGCGCGCGTGGAGCGGTGCCGCCCGACGAATGTGTTGGACGGCAAAAAGAAAATGTACTCATTGATCGACAACGGATGCGAGAAGAGAGGCGGCAGAGAGAAGACGTGGACGAAATGCAGTCATACAAGCTAAACCACAGGCCCCGCATAGCACAACCCCTGTCGCGCAATCTCCAGCAGATGCACCTCCGCGCTCTCGATTGAACCTCTGTGCCGTGGCGTGCACAGTCCCGCCCTCAATAGTGCCACGGCACGTCGCTCCAGTCCGGGTCGCGGCCTTCGAGGAACGCGTCGCGCCCCTCCTGCGCCTCGTCGGTCATGTAGGCCAGGCGCGTCGCCTCCCCCGCAAACACCTGCTGCCCCACCATCCCGTCGTCCACCGCGTTGAACGCGTACTTGAGCATGCGGATGGCCGTGGGGCTCTTGCCGTTGATGGTCTCGGCCCAGTCGAGCGCCGTGTCTTCGAGCTCCTCGTGCGGCACCGCCTCGTTCGCCATCCCCATCTCCACCGCCTCCTCCGCGGAGTAATTCTTGCCGAGGAAGAAGATTTCGCGCGCTTTTTTCTGCCCCACCTGCCGCGCCAGCAGCGCCGACCCGAAGCCGCCGTCGAAGCTGGCCACGTCGGGATCGGTCTGCTTGAACGTGGCGTGCTCAGCGCTGGCGAGGGTCAGGTCGCAGATCACGTGCAGGCTGTGGCCGCCGCCCACGGCCCACCCCGGCACCACGGCGACCACCACCTTGGGCATGAAGCGGATGAGGCGCTGCACCTCCAGGATGTGGAGGCGTCCCGGCCGCGTCGCGTCGGGCGCCCCCTCGTCGTCCTCGTACTGGTACCCGTCTGTGCCGCGAATGCGCTGGTCGCCGCCCGACGAGAAGGCCCACTTGCCGTGCTTCTCGGAGGGGCCGTTGCCGGTGAGGAGCACGCAGCCCACGTCCGCGCTCTGACGGGCGTGGTCGAGGGCCTGGTAGAGCTCGTCCACCGTCGGCGGGCGGAAGGCATTCAGCACCTCGGGCCGGTCGAAGGCGATGCGGACCGTCCCGTGGTCGACCGATCGGTGGTAGGTCACGTCGTCGAAGTCAACCCCGTCGACGGGCGTCCAGGCGTCCGGATTGAAGAGCGTGGAGACCATCGTGCGTTCGAACTGTGGCGTGGGGAATCGATCGTGTAGGCTGTGGGGCCCCGACCAGTCGTCGGCTCGTCGGCAGGGACACGAGTCGGGACGCGAGCCCCGAAAAGCTCACCGTGTCGTGCGGGACGAGCCCCCTGGCGAGGCGAGGCGGCCCGAATCCGCAGCTGCTCCTGTGAACCAGCGCCGCAGGACCTGCTCGGCGGGCTTGCCCTGGGGCGTGAAGGCCGTCGGGCCTTCGATCTCGGCCGGCGGGTGCCATTTCCAGATGACGCCGCCCTTCAGCCAGGAGGCACGGCCCACCGTGGACAGGAAGGCCTGGTAGCAGCGGGCCTGAAGCGCAGGGTCGGGCCTCGCTCCGTCGTCGCGCTCCGGCCAGGTCCACGGGGCCTCCGCCGCGCCGGACGCGCTCCGGTAGCCGACCTCGGTGAAGAGAATGGGACGTCCGGTGCGCTCATGAACCTCGACCAGGGCGTCCTGGTGCGGCCGCCAACTCTCTCGAAGGGTGTCAAGCGAGGGGTTCTCAGCGTCCGTCAACGGGAAGTAGGCCTGTACGCCGACGTAGTCGAGCGCGTCCCAGAACTGGATTCGCTCGTACGCCTCGTGCCAGTTGGCCGCGTAGGTCAACTTGCCGTCGTAGACAGAACGCGCCGAGTCGGCCAGGCCGCGCCAGAAGTCGGGCCGCTCGGTGGCGGACCGGGTGAGCTCAGTGCCCAGCACGAGCGCGTCGGCCTCCACCTCCGCGGCGAGGCGGGCGTAGAGCATCAGGAAGCGGCGGTAGTCGGCCTCCCACGCCGCCCAGTCCGCCGCGGTCTCGAAGCCGATGTCGCTGCGGTCCTGCGCCTCGTCGTACCCGCCCACCCAGAGGTGCGGCTTTAGGATGACGTCCATGCCCAGCGTGTCGGCCTGGCGGGCGAGGGTGCGGATGCCCCGGTGCGACTCGCTGTACCAGCCGTCCCCCGTGTCGGCCCGGACGGCCGGGACGTCGGGCGCCTTCTGCCACCCGAACGCGACCAGGGTCAGGTGTGTGACCCCGAGGTCGCGGAGCCGCACGAGCAGACTGGAGTCGGGGCGGTTTCGGGCATCCAGCGTTACGGAGCGCACGTCGAAAATGGGCGTCGCGTCCGGGAGCGTGTCGGCGGCCGCCGGCGACGCCCCTTCCGTGCTCCCACACCCGGCGCCCGCAACCAGAAGCACGCTCAGGGCAAGCCCGGTCGCGAGGCACAAGCAGCGGAGAGGGCGGCGCATGGGACGAGGACGCTGGTTCGAAAACGTGCCGCCTAAACTCTCCGCGGGCTCGGGTGTTGCCTGTTCGGCATCAGATACGCCTATTCGGCATCACATGCACGGCACCTCCTTCCGGCAGGTCTTCAGTCAATCTTCCCGGGGCGCCACGCACTTTTCAGTTCGCTTTGTCTTTGTACCTTGGAACGCACGTCCTCGAGGCTTTCTGAGGATGCTGCTCACGGTCTTCTTCCTGCATTGCCCGTTGTCCTATGCCGACCTATGACGTTGCAATTATCGGGGGCGGAATTGTGGGCCTCGCCACGGCCTACCGGCTCACCGAGCAGTGCCCCGATGCTTCCATCACCGTCCTGGAGAAGGAAGATCGCGTGGCGGCCCATCAGACGAGCCACAACTCCGGCGTCATCCACTCGGGCATCTTCTACGAGCCCGGCTCCCTGAAGGCGGAGAACTGTCGAACGGGCAAGCGCGCCCTCATTGACTTCTGCGAGCGGGAGGGCGTCGACTACGAGATGTGCGGCAAGGTCATCGTGGCCACCGACGAGCGCGAGGTGCCCGAGCTGGAGCGGATTGAGGCCAAGGGCCGCCAGAACCAGGTGGACTGCACGCGCATCGGCCCGGAGCGCCTGCACGAGATGGAGCCCCACGTCCAGGGGGTGGCGGGGCTCCACGTGCCGGCGGCCGGGATCGTGGACTACGAGGCCGTGGCCGAGGCCCTGGCCGCCCGCGTGACGGATCGCGGGCACCCGATCCGGACCGGGGCCGCCGTGCGCGACCTGCACACAACCCCGAACCACGTGACGGTCGACACCACGACCGGCCCCGTGCAGGCCCGGCATGCCGTCAACTGCGCCGGCCTCTACGCCGACCGCGTCGCCGAGATGAGCGGACAGGACCTGAACACGAAGATCGTGCCGTTTCGCGGCGAGTACTACGAGCTCGTGCCGGAGCGGCGGTCCCTCTGCCAGCGCCTCGTCTATCCGGTGCCCGACCCCGCCTTCCCCTTCCTGGGCGTCCACTTTACCCCGACGGTCGACGGGCGCGTGGAGTGCGGGCCGACCGCCGTCCTGGCGTTTGCCCGCGAGGGGTACGGCCTCACGAACATCGACTGGGGAGAGCTCCTGGAGATTCTCACGTACCCGGGCTTCCAGAAGCTGTCCGCCCGGCACTGGCGGAAGGGCCTCCGCGAGCTGCTGCAGTCGGTGAGCAAGCGGGTCTACCTGCGGGCCGCTCGGACCCTCATTCCCGAGGTGCAGCTGGACGACTTCACCGCCCCGTGGGCCGGCGTACGGGCCCAAGCCCTCCGGCGGGACGGCACCCTCGTCGACGACTTCCTCATCCGCGAGACCGACCGGGTCGTAAACGTGATCAACGCGGCCTCCCCCGCCGCCACCTCGGCGCTCAACATCGGGGCCCTAATCGTGGAAAACCACCTCTCGGATCGGCTATCGGATCTGCAGGTCTCGGCCGCCCTCCCGGACGAGAACTGACCCGCCCACGGCAACCGGTCGTGCCTACACCGCACGGCGACGCACGACCTGTAACTGTACGGACCGCACCGGGACGGATCCGTGCCCACATGTTCCTTTCTCCCCTTTTCGTCCCAGAAAAGACATGGCCTGGATCGACGTTATTGAGCCGGAGGACGCCACCGGCGACCTGAAAGACCTCTACGACACGATTTCCGAAAAGCGGGGCAAGGTCTCCAACGTCCTGACGGTACACAGCCAGAACCCCGCGGCGCTGAAGGAGCACCTTGACCTCTACGACGCCGTGTTGTTCGGCTCCTCGCCCCTGAGCCGGGCCGACCGCGAGGCGATCGCCGTTGTCGTCTCCGCCGCCAACGAGTGCGACTACTGCGTGCGGCACCACGCCGAGGCGCTCCAGGCCTACTGGCGCGACGAAGCCCGCACGCAACAACTGGCCGACGACTACACCGCCCTCGACGACCTCGACGATCAACTCCGCACCGCGTGCGACGTGGCCGCCAAGCTGACCACCCATCCGGGCGCGATGACGGAGGACGACGTGCACACCCTGCGCGACGCCGGGTGGTCCGACCGCGCCGTGCTCGACATCGTGCTCGTGACCTCGTACTTCAACTTCGTGAACCGCATCACGAACGGCCTCGGCGTGGAGGCGACCGAGGACGAAGCCACCGGCTACAACTACTGAACGTTGGCGATGGACCGCAAGCTGCCGACCGGGGCCCACTATGCTCCGGCGTCGGAGCAATTCCAGGCGTGGATGCCTCACTCATCATCGAGGGCGGTGCCGCCCCCACGTTCCAACGTTCAACGCCCTACGCCGTCCCCATCGCCTCTTCTGGGTCAAACTCGCACCGGAGCTGGTCGCAGAGCTGCGTAATTTGATCCTCGGGGCCATACACGATCACCGAGCCGTTGGCCGGAATGCAGTCGTCGGCCCCCGGCGCGTAGTCTGTCGTGCCGTCCGGGCGCTCGATGGCCAGCACAATGAGCCCCTCTACCGGCAGATTGACGGCGCGGAGCGTCTCGCCGGCGAGCCAGGACTCGGGATCCACCTCCATCCGCGTCACCATGTACCCGCCGCCCAGGTTCAGGATCGTGTGCATGTCCCGCACCTGAAAGCCGACCACCCGATCGAGCATCCACTCGATCAAGACCGACAGGGAGTGGTCCACCCGCCTGCTCAGGGCGAGGTAGGCCAGCACCCCGAGCCCTGCGGCCAATACGAGCCCTCGCTGGAGCGCTTCGGCAGGGGTGCCGGTGCTCGTAAATGACAGGACGAACGTGGAGACGGCCGTGACGAGGCCCGCATTTCCTACGAGCATCAGCGTCAGCGTGATGCGGCGGCGCACGGGGTGGTTCACGACGTGCTCGGCCTCGTCGGTCGTAAAACCGGTGCCCGTGATGATGGAGCGGGCCTGGAACCGAGCGGTTTCTTTGGAGAGGCCCGTGAGCATGAACGCCCGCGTGGCAATCCGCGTCACGAGGATCGAGACGGCGACGACGGATAGTAGGATGAGGAGCGCGGCCACGGCAGCGGAGGACCTCAGCCCAGGGGAGTGGCTTGGGGAACTTTTGTTTTGCGCAGGGGCCAAGCGTTACGGCGGCCGAGCGGTACGAACGCGTTTTTACTTCCCACCGGCCGGCTCCACAATCACGGTCGCCCGCATGGCGGCTTCGTGAGGCACGCAGAAGTAGCGGTACCGGCCCGGGGTTTCAAACGTATACTCGAACGTCTCTCCCGCCTCCAGAGTGCCCGAGTGAAAGGGGTCGGCCCCGTCCGGCAACCGAACGCTTTTGTCCATGGTCGCTTCCTCCTCATCGGCCGTGACCGTGTGGACAATGACGGAGTCGTTCTTCCAGCGCACGGTTTCCCCGACCTCCACGCGGACCGTGTCTTCGGTAAAGGACAGGGTGTTCGTCATGCCGATGGTGGCGGCCGGCTCCCCACTCGTTTGGGCGGCGGCCGGTGCGGCAAGCAGTCCCCCCCAGAGCACGAGCAGTCCGGCGCTTCCAAAGAATCCGGGGACAAGGCGACCGATGCGTGTAGGCCAGAGCGAAAACAGCGACATAGTAGTTCCAGGAGGGATCAGTGAAGGGAGTTTCGCCAAGGACCAGGGCCCAGGGCCCATTCGATGCCCCGGCCCGAGGCCAAGCGTGCAGTCCTCGTTTCGCTGCGCCCGCGATCGTTACTCGCCGCGCTGGCTCTCGATGTTGAGGTTCTCGAACATCACGTGCCAGAACGGGAGCTCTTTGCCGTTGGGCAGTTCGAAGCCGGTGCTCACATTGTCGTGCTCGAACTTGTGCTCCCCCTGCACGGGCATGAACGGCGCCACCATGAGGTGGAAGTGCTTGCGCGTGGGGGTCACTTCACTGTCTGACGCGAGCTCGTATCCCTCCTTTCGCACGTACTCGGTGAGCATGCCGTGCACGATGCGGGGCCGGTCGACGACCTCGCCGTTCTTCAGCACCGCGCCCATGCCCCAGAAGGCCGCGTACGTGTATTCGGTGGGCATCAGGGGCGTCCCGACGCCGCTAAAGCCGTGGAGGAGATGGTTGGTCACCACGCCGCCGAACGTCGGAAACTCGGGACCCGCGCTGGAAAGCATTTCACAGCAGCGTACCGCGTACGTGTTGCCCTGTGGGTCCTCCCACGAGGCCTTGAATTTGACCTGGTCTTCCGTCGTAGCGGCGTCGGTGGCGGTCACGTCGGTGGCCTTGAGCATCATGCTTCCGTTCGGCATGGCCGTGCTCTTGTTGCCAAACGGCGTATTCCGGTCAAGCTGCGTAAACTGGCCATTTTCGACCTCGCGGAAGGGCACGGGCACGCCCGTGACGCCCGGCGTGCCGGTGAAGGCGAGGGGCATCTCGGGGGTTCCGAAGACGTCACTGTCGAGCTGGCGCTGATCCGGCAGGCCAACAAACACCCCCCCGCTGCTCTGCTCGACCGCGAACGAGATGGGACCGCCCAGCAGTTCAGGAGGGTTCTCGACATTCCGGTGGGCCTCCAGATATCCGTCGGCCTGGTTCATCTCCTGAAGCTGCATGAGCATCTTCTTCATGTTCTTGTCCTGGGCCTGCGCCGTGTCGGCGAGCCCAACCAGAAGCAGTGCACTGGCGAGCAGAGCCAGCCCGACGGCCCAGGGTCGTGCAATGCCGGTCGTGTGAGGGGGCGAAGACAATGAGGGGGAGCGTGCAGACAATGGAGTGGCAATCATGGATTTTGGGGCGATTTGTGAGTACGTTAAGCGTGTCGCGATCAGAGCGACGTGGCGGATGAGATGACGACCGAAAAGGGGTCTCACGCTTTGCCTGATCGCTGCGCCTTTGTGTCTCTTTGCAACGGGACTGTTACACCTCTGCCGTTGGCCCCTCCCTCCCCCAGTTCCATCGCCAGGAGCACTGGCGTCCCGACGTAACGTCGGTCCCTGTGCCCGGACGCAACGTGGGTGGGGCGGGCGCCTCCACCGAATTGTACCCACTCCCTGCCTATGTGTCGCCTCTACGGCCTTCAGGCCACCCACCCGACCCGCTCTGCCTGCGAGCTTCTCGATGCCCAGAACGCGATGATCCAACAGAGCCGTGAGGACGCTCGCGGCCTCTCGAACCCGCACGGCTGGGGCATGGGACAGGTCACCGATGGCACCACCTCGTGCTTCCGACAGGTGGAACCCGCCTCCGAGAGTGAATCGTATCGCGGAGAGGCCCTCCAGACGGAGGGAACGACGGTTCTGGCACACGTCCGGCGGGCCACGGTGGGCGACCCGTCGCACGCCAACACGCATCCGTTCCGGCACGGCCCGGCGCTCCTCATCCACAACGGCCACATCCCCGCCTTCGACGCCGTGCGCCCCCGCCTGCTCAACGCGCTCTCCGACGAGCGGGCGCGCTACATCCGAGGCACCACCGACAGCGAGCACGTTCTGGCCCTCCTGCTGCAATTGCGGGACGAGGCCCCAAACGCGCCGCTGCACGAGGTGACCCGAGAGGCCCTCCAGCACATCCAGTCGTGGGTGGCGGCCGAAGCCCCCGACGCGGAGCCGCACCCCACCGACGCCGACACCCAGTCCCTCTCGCACAACGAGCTGGAGGGCATTCTCGCCCTGAATCTGCTGTGGACCGACGGGAGCACGCTGGCCGGCTCTCGCCTCAACCGCACCCTCTGGATGCTCGACCGGTCCCGCGTTCGTGCCTGTCCCCTCTGCGGTGAGGACCACGCCGCCCCGCCCGACGGCGCCGACTACCGCGCCACCGTCCTCGCCTCCGAGCGCATCACCGATGAGGACTGGACTGAGGTCCCGAATGGCACCGTCTTTTCGACCTCAGACCATGCCATACTCCACCGTGCCCCCCTCAGCACCTAGCCGTCAATCTCTCAACCTTCACCCTTCCAACGCATGTCTCTAACCGACAAGCAGCAGGCCCTCTGCGACGCGTCCGACACCGACTTTTCTGACCTCAGTGCCCTTTTCCTGAACTGCACCCTGAAACCGTCGCCCCACGACTCCCACACGCGGACCCTCATCGACACGTCCGCCGCCATCATGGAGGAGAATGACGTGGGCGTCGAGGTCATCCGCCCCGCCGACCTCGACCTCGCGCCCGGCGTCTACGGCGACATGACCGAGCACGGCGCCGACGCCGACGACTGGCCGGCCCTCTACCAGAAGGTCCTCGACGCCAACATCCTTGTCCTCGGCTCCCCCATCTGGCTCGGCGAAAAGTCGTCCGTCTGCCAGCGCGTAATCGAACGGCTCTACGGCAACAGCGGCGACCTGAATGACGACGGGCAGTACGCCTACTACGGCCGCGCCGCGGGCTGCCTCATCACCGGCAACGAGGACGGCATCAAGCACTGCGCGATGGGCATCCTCTACGCCCTGCAGCACCTCGGCTACACGATCCCGCCGCAGGCCGACGCCGGTTGGATCGGAGAGGCGGGGCCCGGCCCCAGCTACGGCGACGAGCGCGAGGACGGCTCCCGCGTGGGCTTCGACAACGACTTTACGCAGCGCAACACCACGTTCATGACGTGGAACCTGATGCACACCGCCCGCCAGCTCCACGCGGCCGATGGCGTGCCCGCCCACGGCAACCAGCGCTCCGAGTGGGAGGCCGGCTGCCGCTTCGACCACCCGAATCCCGAACACCGATAGCGGCACGAGACTCGTCTCCATCGTGCCTCCCTCCGCCTTTCCTCTCGGGGTCTTGCACAACAGGTGTGTAACGTTCTCTGCCGATCGCACCCGGAATTGGTGCGCATTGAGGTTCACTCAACTCGGCATCACAACACACCCCTGATACGATGCAATCAACAACGCAATCAGCAACGCAACCAACGACGGCACAGCGCACCGCGGGACAGCCGCTCCGACGCCGGGTGGGGCCGTGGGATTGGGTCCGCGGGGCCTTCGGCGGCTTCGTGGGAAGCGTCGCCTTCGGCCTCTTCATGGCATTCATCATGCCCCCGCCAATGTTGGAGGTCGTCATTCCCAACCTGTACGGAATCGAAGCAACCCCTCAGGCCCCGGCGCCGCTGGCCGGGTGGGCCTTTCATCAGTTTCACGGCGTCATGCTAGGCCTCGGGTACGTCGCGTACGTGGAGGCCCCGGCAGTGGCCGACTGGATCGAGCCGCGGACCCTCAACGGAGGCCTCGTGCACGGCCTCCTCTGGGGCGTCCTGACGACAGTCGCATTCCCGGTTCTCGTAATGCCCCTCTGGCTACAGGCCGCGGGCTTCGGAGGCGCACCGCCGTTCCCCAACGTAGGCTTTCCTGCCACCCTGCTCGGATTGATTGGGCATCTGATCTACGCCGTCCCGCTCGGACTCCTCTACGCCCTGTATCGGAAGTCGTAGCGGATCTTTTCGCCGACCTCTCGCCTTTCCCATGCCGACGGCCCCCTTCACGGACCGGACATCCTGGCAGGGCTTACTAATCAGTAGGTAATTGTCTTCGTCGCATGGACCCCCACGCCACAGAGACAGACCGCGCCTCCACGGCCACGCGCATCCTCGACGCGGCCCAAGCGCAGATTCAGCGGCGTGGCTACAACGCCGTCAGTTACGGGGACCTCGCCGATGCTCTCGACCTGACGACGGCAGCGGTCCATTACCACTTTTCCTCCAAAGCCGACCTCGGGAAGGCCCTCGTGGCACGCTACCGGCAGGCAAATGCCGACGCGCGGGCCGCCATTCAGGAGGAGGAAGAAACGCTTCGGGGGCAGCTGGAGCGGTACGTGGAGGGGTACGTCGGCATTCTGGAAAGCGGCGGACTCTGCTTGTGCGGCGTGCTCGCGGCCGACGACGAAACCCTTCCTGCGCCGGTCCGCCGAGAGGTGCGCGGCTTCTTTGCCGACCAGGAGGATTGGCTTGCGGAAATCATCGCCGATGCCGACGACGCGGAACTGGCAGGTCACGACGCGCCCCGCGAGGTCGCTGAGCTGCTCCTCGCCACCATCGAGGGGGCGATGCTCACGACCCGACACCGGGGCCCTGATGCCTACCGCACCCTGCTCCGCCGCTTCATCGATACTGTTGCCTCGTAACGGCTCGGGGCCTTCTTCCACAAAGCATACGCCACGGCAAACCTGTGGGGCACCTCCTTGTACTTACTTATTGGTAAGTAAGAAAAGACGCCCTCTGACCGTTCTCTTTGATGGAGGGTGTTGCTCTCGAACGCTGTATTCACGAACCCAATCTCAATCCATTTATGGCTACGACCACCGTCGAACAGACCGACCACGAGCAGCAGGTCCACGAAAAGGCCGAGCAGGCGCTCGGCTTCGTGCCGAACCTCATCACGGAAATCGCAGGCGAAAACCCCGCCGTCGCGGACGCCTACCTGACGTCACAGGGCCTCGTGGAGGAGGGCGGCGTGCTCTCTCCGGCCGAGCAGCAGGCCGTCATTCTCGCCGTCTCCAGCTACAACGACTGCCACTACTGCACCAAGGCGCACGCCGTCGCCGGGCAGCAGGCCGGGCTGGACGCCGAGACCACCGCGACGATCAACGAGGGCGGCCTCCCGTCCGACGATCGACTGAAGAGCCTCGTGCGGGCCACGCGCCGCATCCTCGGCAAGCGCGGCTGGCTCTCCGACGTCGACGAGGCGGAGTTCGCCGATCTTGGCCTGGAGCGCCCGGAACTCTACGAGATCGTTGCGCTCGCCGGCATCAAGACGATCAGCAACTACGTAAATCACATTGCTGATACGGAAGTCGACGAACCGTTCCAGGGCTAACCTGAGGCTCCGCGCTGAAGACCGATTGACGCCCCCACCAAGACGGCGGTGATGGATCGCCGCCGGCCGAGTGCGCCGGCCTTTCCCTTCGGGGAAGGTCGGCGTTTTTTATTGGGGTGGGGGATGTCCCGCCTCGGACAATCCCCCCAGACGTTCTGCCGCATCAATGTCGCCGCCCCTGCGTTCGACGAGCACATTGCCGCCTACGACGCCAAGCCCGCCCAACGCTTCCGTGAAACCGCCCCCAATGGATCGGACGGCTCCTGCCCCCACCGAGACAACCGTCGTGGCCCTCGGGTGCTTCTGGGACGTGGAAGGGGCCTTCGGCGCGCTGGACGGTGTGGTCCGCACCACAGTCGGCTTTGCCGGGGGGCAGGCCTCCACCCCCACGTACGCCACAATTGGGGATCATGCCGAGGCGGTACGGGTCGAGTATGCCCCGGCACGGCTCCGCTACGCAACGCTCCTGGACCGGTTCTGGTCCCTGTTTGACCCTGGCCTGACCCCCGCCAAGCGCCGGTACCAGCCCCTGCTCGTCCCCCAAACCGCAGAGCAGGCGGATCAGGCGCAGGCCTCACGGGCCGACGCCATTCGGCGGGACGAGCGGGCCGGCCGCGTCGAGATCGGCGGCGGGTTTTCGGCCGCCGCGCTCCGGCACCAGAAGCATACGCTCCGCCGCTACGAGGACGTGACGGCCGCCCTCCGGGCCCGGCTTCCGGGCGAACAGGCGTTTGCACGGTCACCCGCGGCCACGCTCGCCACCGGGTACGTTAGCGGCCACCGCAGTCCGGATCGCCTCGCGGACGACCAGGGCCGCCTCGGGCTTCCCGACGACGCCATCGCGACCCTGCGCACAGCGGCGCGACGACACGGCCGCTGGAGCGCGTTCATGCAAGCGGAGCGGGCCGCCTGACAAACAAGCACTCTGGCTCCACGCGAAACGTCGGGGCCACGGCCCGGGCCACCACGATTCTTCTCGCATCGTTCCGTCCATCCTTTTTTCCATCCTTCTTTTTCGCTCCATGTCATCCCCTAATGCATCCACCGCCGACGCCTCGATGGACGTCCCCCCGATGGACCGCCAGGCCCCGACCGACCTCGCCCACGCCGCCTTCGCGCTGGGGTGCTTCTGGGGCCCGGATGCCCTCTTTGGGGCTCAGGCGGGTGTGGTGCGCACCACGGTGGGATACGCCGGCGGGGGGACGCCCAACCCCACCTACGAGGACATCGGCGACCACATCGAGACCGTCCGCGTGGCGTACGATCCGGATCAGATTTCGTACGCCGATCTGCTGGACCTTTTCTGGGGCGCCCACAATCCCGCACGGGCGCCGCTGAAGCGGCAGTACCAGTCGGCGCTCTTTCCCGCCACGCCCGAGCAGCTCGAGCAGGCCCGTGCGTCGAGGGCCGACGTCGCCGCCGGGCACAACGGCGCCCTCCGCACCGAGATCATCGAGGACACTGCCTTCACCCGCGCCGAGCCGTACCACCAGAAACACACGCTCCGCCGTCACGCCGCGGTCTTCGACCCGTTGCGGGCCGTGTATTCGGAGGCGCAGGCCCTGGCCGACTCCCCCGCCGCGGCCCTCGCGAACGGCTACGTCGGGGGCCACCGCGCCCCGGCGCGGCTCGACGACGACGCGCCTCGCCTCGGCCTGCCTGCGGGGGCGACCGAGGCCCTCCGGGCGATTGCGGACAATCGGTCTCGGGCCTGAACGGCTCCCCCGGTCATCCGGCGAGCAGGCCCGCCACGACGAACGCGACGGCGGCCAGTCCGGCCTGCACCAGCGCGTAGGGCATCTGCGTGTTGACATGGTCCACGTGGTCGGACGCCGCCGCCATCGACGAGATGATGGACGTGTCGGAGAGGGGCGAGGTGTGGTCCCCAAAGATGCCGCCCGACAGCACGGCGCCCAGCATGAGCGACGACGGCAGCGCCACCTCGACGGCCAGCGGCATCACCACGGGAATGAGAATGGCGAAGGCCGTCCACGACGACCCGAGCGTGAACGCGACGAAGCCCGTGACCCCGAAGATGAGCACCGGCATCCACCAGGCCGGGCCCTGCTCCCCCACAATTTGCACCACATACTCGCCCATCTCGAGCGCCTGGGAGACCTGCCCGATCGCAAACGCGAGCACCAGCAGCAGTGTGACGGGCACGAGGCCGGACGCACCCTTCACGACCCAGTCCATCGACGTGCCCAGCGTGAGGGTAGGCCGCCCGTCTCGGAGCGGACGCGGGATCGCGTAGAGCAGCAGCGCCGCCCCCAGGGCCGTCCCGACGGCCCACAGCACGGCCGTCGAGCCACTCCCCTGCATCAGGTTGCCGCCGCCGGTGACATACAGCCCCACGAAGATCATGGCGACCATGACGGCAACGGGAAGCAGCAGGTTGCGCGCCTGTGGCGTCACGTGGTCGGGCGGCTCGATGCGGGCCACGTCCTCCTCAATCATCGGCTGGGCGTCGGGGCGCAGGACCTGCCCCGTCGCTCCGGCTCGCTCTTCGGCCCGTCGCATGGCCCCGAAGCCCCACCCCGTCAGCGCCAGTAGGAGCGAGAAGCCGATCGCGAACAGGGCAAAAAAGTTGAAGAGCACCGCCTCGGCCAGCACGGCCACGGCGTTCTGCGACAGCTCTTGCGTTCCGAGCAGGCCCAGCACGAAGGCGCCCCACCCGTTGAGCGGAATCGACATGCAGACCGGCGCGCAGGTGGCGTCGCAGTAGTAGGCAAGCTTCTCGCGGGGCAGGTTGAGGCGGTCGAACAGCGGGCGGCTCACGGCCCCGACGGTGAGGGACGAGATGTTCGACTCGACGAAGATCACCACCCCGATCCCCCAGGCCAGCAGTTCGGCCCCGCGCCGGCTCTCGCCCCACCCGCGGGCCCGCGCCCAGTTGATGAAGCCCTGCACCCCGCCGGACACCTGCACGAGCGCCACGAGCCCGCCCACCAGCAGACAGAATGTGAGAATGCGGGCGTTGCTTTCGGTCGTAAAAACCGTCACGACCTGGTCGGCCAGCCCGCGGAGGCCGAGGACCGGATTGCCGCCGGCGAGGATGGTGGTGCCCAGCCAGAGGCCAGCAAAGAGCGACAAGTAGATCTGCCGGGTCCACATCGCGAGCCCAATCGCCACGACGGGCGGCAGCAGAACCATCCAGTCCATCCAATCACTATGTCCCTGGAAACGTCCCGCCGACGAGGCCGACGGCGCCGGAGGGGCCACACATGGGAGCGACCGTCACAGGATCCATCACGACATTGCGTGCACCTTTAGCTCCGGCACGTGCCCCCGCGGGCTACGGGTGGCAGCGTGGAGCATGTGATCGGCCAACTCCCGAGGGGTGACCCAGCCCGAAGGATCCGCGTCCGGCATTGCCTCGCGATTGTCCGGCGTGTCGACCACGCCCATTGGGTAGAGGACCGTCGTCCGCAGGCCCGCATTCTGCTCCTCCAGCCCCAGGGACTTGACGTAGGACGCCACGGCGGCCTTCGACGCCCCGTAGAGGCCGGCCTCGGCCTGCCCCTCCAGCGCCGCCGGCGCGGACACGCCGAGCAGAAAGCTGTGCTCCGCCCGCGTGAGGAAGGGCACCGCGGCGCGGGCCGTGTGGAAGAGCGTCCGGAAATTGAGGTCCATCATGTGCGCGTAGTCGTCCGCGGTCGACTCGACGGCCTGCTGCATCGCAAACCCGCCGGCGATGGCGAGCACGGCATCGAGCGTCTCGGCTTCTTCCCAGAGGGCCGCGAAGGTCTCCATCGTGGCGTCCTCGTCGGTCAGGTCGGTATCGAAGACCTGCGCACCGGGAAAGGAGGCCTCCAGCGTGGCGCGGTTCTCATCACCGACGTCGATGAGGGCAAGGTCCCAGCCGGCGTCGTCGAAGACCTCGGCGGTGACGGAGCCGATGGTGCCGGCGGCCCCGGTGATGGCTACGGTGGGCATGGCGATCGAAGCGTGGGTCCGTAAAGCAACGTGCGTCTTAACGTACCGACTGGGACGGTTCGGGTCAACGAGCGGCGCGGCCGCAGTCGCTGGCGAACGGCCGACCGGGGAGACGGGCGGCTCGAGGGCCCAGGTGCGATTTGCCCCTCGAGAGGCTGTTGGGGGCATTGATGTTCAGTCGAGACACGATGGACGAGGGACGCTGCTGCGACGAGAGGCGGCGCAAACCTGTGCCCCCAATCTGTCACCTCATATTCACACCTGTATGAAGGTCCGTAATAATCCGCGATATAGAGAGCACGTCGGACAAAGCAGTGGCTACTCATCGAAAGAACCTCTACGTTTGGTTTCGGTCTCGCAGATTGTGGAAGCCGCAGCGCCTCCCTACCGACGCGTGCGGAGCTGTGGGCGCCCCTCCTACAACACGGATCCTTTCTGAACACACCACTTTTCCGACGGATGAGCGAACTGGCGATCTACTGGATCTTTGCGGGTGCATTTCTGGCAGGCATGGTTGCCATCGGCGTCTACCAGTTCATTGGTCTGCGCACGGTGGACGACCGGGGCGAGCGGGCCTTCGACTTCTGGATCGGCGAGGGCACCGTGCCGGGCTGGTGGACCGCCGCCTCCCTGGCGGCCGGGTGGCTTCTGCTGGGGTGGATGACTTGGCAGATGTACCTCTGGTACGCCTACGGCCTCGGGGCCATTTGGATCTTCACGATCCCCTGGATCCTCTGCACCATCGGGCTCCTGTTCGTCCCCAAGCTGTTCCGGCGGTTTCCGGGCGTCTCGATTCCCGAAATCCTGCGCTTCCGGTTCGACCGCATGACGCAGACGCTGCTGGGGCCGGTGCAGAGCTTCGCGTACCTGACGTGGCTGGCGGCCGAGATCTACGTGCTGAGTGCCGTCCTCTCGAAGCCGCTGGAGGTCGGCATCGTGACGATGGCCATTATCGTGAGCATTACCTTCGGGATTTACGTGACGCTCGGCGGCTTCCGCTCCGTCCTGCGCACGGACCTGATTCAGTTCGTCTGTGCGGCCATCATGCTGGTGGCCGTCTCGGTGTTCGGCCTCCTGGAGGCCGCGTCCATCTCGGGCGGGTTCGGACAGATCGTCTCGCAGATCAACGAGACGCCGCCCATCTACGCCGACCACTTCTGGGACTGGGACTCGCCGGGGTACTCGTACATGTTCGCCGCGGTCCTCATCTACACGCCGGGCTTTATCACCCTACAGGGAGCGTGGCAGCGCGTGATGGCCACCTCCAGCGAGGCAGAGGCCTACAAGGGCATGTGGTGGAACGTGACGTTCAATGTTCTGATCGTCATCCTCATGCCCACCCTCATCGCGATCTCCGCCCTGGTTGTCTTTCCCCCGGTCGGCGGCGAAATTCCAAGCGAGGTTGGCAACTTCGGCTACTTCATCTTCTCCTCGATGATCACGGAGCTGTTCAGCAACCCGATCATTGCCGGCGCCCTCATCGTTTTCTTGATGGGGATGGCGCTCTCGTCGGTCGACACCTACGTGAACGTGTGTGCCATGAACCTCACGAAGGACGTGCTGGAGCCGCTCATCTTCGAGCGGTACGACGTGAGCGGCACGGTTCGCCTAAACGTGGGCCGGGCGGTGACGGCCGGGTTCATCGGCCTCGCGCTCCTGTGGGCGTTCGAGTTCCCGGGCCTGTTCGACATGTACTTCCTGTCGAGTGCGCTCATCTCGGCGACGACGGCAGTGGCCACGTTCAGCGTGTTTTCCAGGAAGCCGACGACGCTCTCGGCCTACCTCGCCATCATCTTTGGGACAGTCGGCACGTTCCTGTTCTTCTTCCTCGGCAAGTACGAAATGATCGGCTGGCTGCCCACGTGGCTCACCAACTCGGGCCTGGCCTACGGCGTCATCGGTCTGGCCCTGTCGATCGTGGGCATCTTCGTGGGCATTGCGTTCGGGAAGGCCCCGAGCGACCGCGTGCTGGCCCGCTACGACGGGGCGTACTACTCGGGCCGTCGCGAGATGTACGAGCTGAACCAGCAGATGAAGCAGGAGGAAAAAGAGGACCGGGAAGAGGCTGCGGCGGCGCCCTTTGCGTAGGCGCTCGGCGGCGAGGAGGCATTCGGCTCCCGAGCGCCCCTGCGCCTCGGCAGAACCGTCCCCCACGGCCCCCGTTGGGTCACCGTCAGTGCCTCCTGGCCCACACGCGTCTCTTCGTCGGCAATCTCCCCAATAGACACCTCCCTGAATGTTTGAAGCAGTTCTGGATAATGCTGCTCTCGCCTCTTCCATCTATGTCAACATTGCACTTGCCGGGGTCACCATCCTCGTGATCGCGGTTATGTCGCGGAGCATCCGCGACTCCAGGGCGAAGCTGATCACGATGTCGACCCTGATGATCTCGGTGGTGTCCATCTCCAGCTACATGGGACTGGCCTCGGGCCTCACCATCGACCCTCTAGTTATGCCCGAGGGCCATCCCCTCGCCGGCCAAGAGGTCCTCTCCCTATGGGGACGGTACCTGACTTGGGCCTTCTCGACGCCGTTTATTCTGCTGGCGCTGGGCCTGCTGGCCCGCAGCACCACCGATAAGATCTTCTCGGCCATCGTCCTCGATGTGTTCATGTGCCTAACGGGCCTGGCCGCCGCACTCACCACGAGCAGCCACGCCATGCGTTGGCTCTGGTACGCCCTCAGCACCGCGTTTTTCGTCGGGGTTCTGTACTACCTGCTCGTCGAGTGGCCCGCCGAGGCCAAAGAGGCGGGGACCGCCGACATCTTTTCCACCCTGCAGTGGATGACCATCGTCCTGTGGATCGGGTATCCGGTCGTCTGGGCCCTTGGGAATGAGGGCCTTGCCCTTCTCGAGGTCGGCGCGACCTCGTGGGCCTACAGCGGACTCGACATCTTCGCCAAGTACGCCTTTACCATTATTCTGGTGCTGTACGTCAGCGACGAGCCGGACGCGGTCGTCTCGACCTCGCCGTCGGCTGCGTAGCGCAGCCCACACGGAGCCCCGGGCAACCGGGGCCCCGGCTCCACACCCGCCCAACCCCGATACGCCTGTCCCTGTTTTTCTTTGTTGGACAGGCCCGACGCGTTTCCAATCACAATTCGTTCCGACTCTCTCCATGACCGATCTTACTGGCACCTCCGCCATCGTCACGGGCGCCTCCAGCGGCATCGGCGAGGCCACCGCGCATCGGCTTGCCCAGGACGGCGTGTCCGTGGCCCTCGCCGCCCGCCGCGCGGAACGCCTCGAATCGCTCCGCAACGACATCGAGGCCGACGGGGGCACGGCGGTCGTCTGCCCCACCGACGTCACCGACCGGGACCAGGTGCAAGCCCTCGCCGACGCCACCCTCGACGCGTTCGGGAGCATCGACATCCTGGTCAACAACGCCGGCATCATGCCCCTCTCCCTCATGGAGAACCTCCACGAGGACGAGTGGGAGCAGATGGTGGACGTGAACGTGAAGGGGGTGCTCCACGCCGTGGGCGCCGTGCTGCCGGCCATGATGGAGCAGGAACGCGGGCACATCGTCAATATCTCGTCGGTCGCCGGCCGCCGCACCTTCCCCGGAAGTGCCGTGTACTCGGGGACCAAGTTCTTCGTCCGGGCCCTGTCGGAGCGCATGCGCAACGAGCTGGCCCCGTCCCACAACATCCGGGTCACCAGCATCGAGCCGGGCGCCGTCGACACGGAGCTGACCCACACCATTACCGACGAGAACGTTCTCGAGATGCTGGAGGGCGGCCACGAGGAGATGACCATGATGGAGTCCGCGGACATCGCGGACACGATCCACTACGCCCTCACGGCCCCCGACCATGTGGATGTGGAGGAGCTCCTCGTGATGCCGACCGACCAGCAGGGATAGGGGACGGGGGCACTCTGAACCGTGGACGCCGGCCTGTCACACCCGAGTTGTAGTCCGAGGGCCCAGTAGATCCAGCCGATGAGGACGAACTGGAGCGGCAGGCGCAGATGGAGCGCCCACGCCGGAATGCGCTCGACGTCGGCTGGGTGGCGCGCCATGTGCACGTTCGCGGGAACGACGGCCAAGAGAAGCCGGACGAGGCCCCACCCGGCGTACGCTCGCACCCCGGGGCCAGCCCCACCCGACGGCCCTGAGCAGCGCGGCAGTACAATGCGGACGAAAACCGCGGGCCACAATCAAGGAGCGTTACCCGTGTGCCCGACCATTTCGCAATGAAGCAATCCGGAGCCCCCCGCGTTCATGGACGGTCCAGAGGCCCCTTCGGCCTCTCCATCACGCTCCCCTCCCGAATTGCTTCGTTTCATGGACGCCACCGATTCCTCCCGGGGCCTCTTCTGCAACCGAACCCTCAACCTGCGGGGCATCCAGGCCATCGGGTACGACATGGACTACACGCTCATCCACTACCACATGC